>VFZW01000167.1 GCA_016871055.1 Acidobacteriota bacterium | reverse complement strand
CGGAGCAAGGCTTCGAGTTGCTCCCGTTGGCTCGCTTCTACCGCCAAGGGAGCTGCTGGGGTGAACATGACCCAGTATGAGGCAACTCTGCCTATATGTACATAGTTATATGAGACAGGACACTAGTGCAGACTACGGCCGAACCGATTGGTGCGACATCTGATGCGATTCGCGAAGCCTTGTCGTGGATCGGCAAGCACAATTGGGAGCAATCCGGGCATTCGATGCACTTGGTATTCAAGTTTGCCCCCGAGTCCGAACCGCAGTCGACCCTGAAACTCAAGGTCGAGATTAACACGCGAGAGCACTTGAGTCTCCTTGGGGTCCGGTCGTACCCATTCGCGGTCGACAACGATTGGTATCGCGGTGAGACGGAGATTTTGTCCTTCGCACCCGAAGAACTATTCGGGACTAAGCTGCGTGCGCTTCTCCAGCGGCGCAAGAGCCGTGACCTGTTTGATCTGCATCACGGACTGGAACAACTCGACCTCGTTCCGGCCAAGCTCATTGCGTGCTTCGAACACTACCTGACGATCGAGGGAATGTCTATCTCGCGTGCCGTGGCCGAACAGCGAATGCTTGAAAAACTTACGCGGAGTATGACCGAGGACATCGCACCCTTGCTACCCGTCGGCGTCCGCTTCAACGATGACGATGCCTTGCGGGCGTTCGAGACTGTCTGGAGGGAGTTGATTGCGCTCGTCAAAGGCGTCGCTTGGAGACTGACGGACAAATCCGTTCGAGAATTGCGCTTGAGAAAATATCCGACGCTCTTGCTCGGGTAGGATGCGCTTTGAAAACAGCCCGTAGCGCGCGAGGTCCTCAAAAAACGAAGCGAATCTGAGCCTGCAAAGTTCGTGGGCCTTGATAACCGGTCGCTAGTCCAACGCCCGCATTCTTAGGCTGTGAACGCGAAGGAATGATGTTTCCGCTCGCGTCGAACGGAAGATTCGTCACGGTTTGATCGAGCGGGCTGACGAGGTTGAGCGTCGTGTTGCGGCCCGTGATACGCGCTTCGTTGGGGGCGTTGAAAATATCGAGGCGGAACTGCAATCTTTTCGACTCACCGATGCGGACTTCGCGGGCGATCGAGAGATCGAGGGCCTGGAAGTAGCAGCCGCGGAGATAGCCGGCGCCGGATTCGAGTCCAACGCTTCCTACCGACGGTCCGGTGAAGGCGCCCGTATTGAACTGGCGGTAAATATCGCTCGAGCAGCCCGAACCGGTATCGCCGAGGATGCGTACCCGGCCGCCGTAGTTGGGCGAGCCGGTTATGTTCTGATTGCCGCCACCGCCCTGATACGAGTAGCCGACCGAATAGGCGCCGCCGGTGTTGGCGGACCAGACGCCGGAGAAGCGCCAATCGTTGGTCAGCAGCTTGAGCGCGCGGGAGCCGGCGGTGTCGGCGCGCTTGGTCCCGGGAACTTCCCAGACAAAGTTGCCTTTGAACGTATGACGCGTGGGAATAAAATTGCCGAGCAGTTTGTCGGCGGCGTCCTGATCGGCACGTTGTGTAAACGTGCCGTCGGCGTTGTGCTGCAGGCGGGCGGCGGTGCTGCCGCGCTGGGCAAGCAGGATGGTGTCGTTGAGTCCGAACGACAGCCCGTTGGAGAACCGCCGTGTCAACGACATCTCCATCGTGTGCGCGACGAGCCAGCCGCGAGGAATCGCTTGCGTGATTCCGCTGTAGCCGCGGAACGCGCGCATCTGGTCGGTGGGCAAAACGGCGGATCCGGGCAGCGCGCCGGTTTGTGTCGGATCTTGATTGCCGGGCAGGAACGCGGCGCCGAAATCGACGGCGTTGATGTCGACGTTTTCGACGAGGTTGTTGGCCCATTCACCGGTGTAGGCGACATCGAGCACGATTGACTTACCCACCATAAACTGCACGCCCGAGTTCCACTGCCAGGTGGCGGGAAGTCCGCTCTTGTATTGATAGACGCTCAGCGAAGGAGGGGCTTCGGTGGTTAAACCGCTACTGAGCGACTGCAAGCCGGCGTAGCGAAGCGTGAGGTTGCGGATGGTCGGCGGGTTTTGGATCTGCGGATAGATCGAATTGCCGGCGGGGCGATCATAGAACAGACCTCCGCCGCCGCGCAGGACGATCGTCTGCTTGCCGGTCAAATCGTAGGCCATGCCGAAGCGCGGAGCGGGGCGGAGAAGCGGCCATTCGTAGGTCGTCTTGGCGATTCCGTTGCCAGATACAAAGAGTCCGTTGGTGGCGTTTCCAGAGCCGGGAACGAGCGTGCCTATGGCGACGACGCTATTCGGTCCGAGGAGTTGCCCGGTGCGCGGATCACGGGCCTGGCGGTTTGTCCCGGAACAGGGCGATGCGCCCGCGCAGCCTGGGAGATAAAGCAAGGGCGCTTGCGCCGACGTCCATTTTTCGGGAAGGAAATTCGACGCCTGCAGGAACTTGTCGTACTGCGGCTGCTGGCGCACGAAGCGGACGCCGTAGTCGAGCGTAAGGCGGCTGTTCACCTTCCAGTTGTCCTGAACGAAGAACTCGGTGTTGTCGTAGACCAAGCTGCCTTCGACGTAGCGCGAGAACTGGTTGTAGGAAGAAAAGATTCCGAGCGCGGCGTTGGCGAAACCGAAGCCGGAGTCGAGCGGGTTGTTGGCGTCGTTGCCGAAGTTGATGTTGCCGGCCCAGCCTTGGCGCTGCTGCGCCTTGAAGCTGTGCGTGTTGTAGAAACCGGTTTTCAGCGTATGGCGTCCGTTGATCCTGGTCAGGTTAATCGAAACGTCTTGCGTGCGGTTGATGTTAAGATAGCCTGGGTACGGAAAGTTCGGCGGCGCGTTGCCGATGCGTCCACCCCAGTTGAACACGGGGACCATGCGGATGCGCTTACCGTCCCAGGTCGGCGGCTTGAGCGATTCGAGGGCCTGGAAAGCGTAGTATTCGGGATTGATGACACCGGCATCGGGGAACAGCGACGGGAGCGCGCCGAGTCCCGCTTTATCGAGATTCGCTTTTTCGCTGGTGGCGAGGCCGTTCTCGCAGAACGTCGGGCCCGTGCCGCCCTGGGCGAGCACGCATCCCGCCAATTCGTTTTGCGATCGGCCGTATGTGCCTTCCATAAAGGTTGTCGGATTGATGCTGTAGTTGACCGTCGTTGCGAGCAGCGTAATGAAGGGGTGATATTGCGTGGAGTCGTTGAAGCCGGGGACGCTGCCGATGATCACTGGATTCTGCTGTCTCCACCCGCTCATCTTGAACGAGCCACGTAGTTTTTCCCACGGTTGATAGTCGATGCGGGCGACAGGTTGCATCGACATTAAC
Source organism: Acidobacteriota bacterium (assembly GCA_016871055.1). Taxonomy (GTDB): domain Bacteria; phylum Acidobacteriota; class Terriglobia; order Bryobacterales; family Bryobacteraceae. The sequence goes on along the minus strand of VFZW01000167.1, from coordinate 10,111 downwards.
GACTGGTTCGGCCGGGTGCCTTCGTAGTTGTAGGGGACGCCGGCGACGTTGACGTTGGGCATCGGATAGAGATTCAAAATCTGCTGACCGGTCTGGTACAGGCGGCTGGCGGGGATCTTTCCGAGGACACCACCGTCGCGGAAACAACCGGTTTGATTGGCTGCCGAGCAGGCGCCGGTCAGGAGCGGATCTTTAATGTAGGGGAAACGAGTGCCGTTGTTGTCGGTCGTTTGGGAAAAGTCGCCGGCGCGTTCGAGCGCGGTGGGGAAGCGGAAGCGGATGATCGACCCGCCGGTGGTGCGCGGCGCGTATTCGTGGGCGTAGAAAAAGAACAGCTTGTTCTGGCGGCCGGGGCGTCCGATCGGGCCGCCGATGGAGTAGCCGAGATCCTTGTCGTTGATGCGGCCCTTAGGATCGCCGTTCAATTTCGCGGTTTGGCTGATGGCATTCCACTTGGAGCGGCGCATGACGGTATAGGCAGAGCCATGGAATCGATTGGTTCCGCTTTTTGTGACGGCGCTGATTTGCAGGCCGCTGGATCGGCCGTACTCTGCCTGGTAGTTGGAAACGAGCATCTTCACCTCGGCGATCGATTCGACGTTCATCTGCAGGAGGATGCCGTTGTTGCCGGTGTCCATGGTCGAGACGCCGTCCATCATGATGTTGTTGTTGCTGCCGCCCGTGGACGCGCGGTCGCCGATGCGGCTTGTGCCGCTGACGCCGGGCGAAAGCGATGCGAGAGCGGTGAACGACCGATTGGCGATCGGGAGATTTTGAACGGCGGACGGAGTGATTGTGAACGATCGCTCCGCGCTCTGCGTTTGCAGTTGCGCGGCTTCGGCGCTGACTGTGATGCTCTCGGAAACCGTGCCGACTTCGAGCGTGAGTACACCGAGACTGCTCTGGTCGCCCGCGCTGACGGCAACGCCGGGGCGGCGCAGCGACTTAAAGCCTTTCTGGGAAATTTCGAGCGTGTAGGCGCCTGGCGGAATGTTGGGGATGACGATGTCGCCCGTGTCGGATGAGATGACACTGGGCAGACGAGTGCCGCGTCCTTCATTCAAAAGGCTGGCGGTCGCGCCGGCGATCGCGGCGGATTGACCGTCGCGTATACTGCCCGAAATCGTTCCCGTGGTGAGTTGCGCGTGGGCGCTCTGTGCCGCCCAGAGGACCGCGAGCAGTAATCGAAATTGCATTTCCATGGTCTCTCGTTACGAGGTTGTTGGTTGACTGTATTTGATTGGAGCTTCGGCATCAGTAGCGGCGAATTCTGTTTGCCAAGACTTCGGCGCGCACTTCGGCGGGGAGTTTCCTCCAATCCACGTCGAGGCAAGCACCGGCCAGTCCGTAGCCCATGTTCGTGTTGCGGCGATTCGGGAATATCTCAACGACGCGGGCCCAGGCCTCTTGCCAGCCCATTTCCCGCAGATCTTCGACGGTACGCACTCCCGCTCGCCGCAACACCGCCGCCGACTTGGGGCCCAGATTCCTGGCGTCTTCGATCGGTGTCATCGTCTCTCGATTATATTCGGTGGGACCGCCCCTCAATTATATCTGGATAAATAGATCCGGTTATCATATAATCGAGTTGCATGTTCTCGACAACGCTTGAATACGCTCTCCGTTCGGTGACGTGGCTTGCCGCGCGGCCCGATGAAGCAGCCACGACGCAGCGAATCGCCGAGGCCACGCAGGTTCCGGAAGACTACCTTTCGAAGGTCTTGCAGCAGCTTGTCCGCGCGGGGGTCCTAGATTCGCAGCGCGGCCGCAACGGCGGATTCCGGCTGGCGCGGGAGGCGTCGAAGATCTCGATGCTTGAAGTCGTAACCGCGGTCGATCCGATTCCACGCATCAAGACGTGTCCGTTGAACATCGCAGATCATGGTGTGAAGTTGTGTCCGCTGCACCGCCGGCTCGACAACGCTTATAAAGAGATCGAGGATGCATTCCGGTCGACAATGCTCGACGAACTCGTTCCCGGCGGCAAACTCCATGTGCCGCTTTGTGCTTCCAAATTCGAGGTGCTGCATGCTACGTAAGCAACTGCTATTGCCCGCGACCGCCGCGGTCGCGATCGCCGGACTCGGCGGCTCGTTCCTTGTGCCGCTTGATCACGAGGCGATCGAGTACACCAAGCGCCCGACAAACGACCCGGCCACCCGGTTGAACCGGAAGCTCGCCGATGGACGTGTGAAGCTCGATTTCCGGGACGACGGCACGGGCTACCTTGCTTCGGTATTGAAGGCCTTCGACGTGCCGGTCGAATCGCAGGTGATGGTTTTTTCAAAGACCAGTTTTCAGGCGCCTCGCATTACGCCGCGCATGCCTCGCGCGATTTACTTTAACGACGACGTGACGGTCGGGTTTGTGCAGACCGGCGATGTTGTCGAACTGACTTCGCTCGATCCTTCGCAAGGGGTGATCTTCTATTCGCTCGATCAGGAGGAGGTATCCAAGCCCCGCTTTGAGCGACGGGACTCCTGTTTGCAGTGCCATCAGTCGTCGGCGACATTGGGCGTGCCCGGGCTTGTCATTCGCAGCGTGGTGTCGGAGCCGAGCGGTTACCCGATGTTTCAAGCGGGCACGAAAGTCACCGATCATCGCAGCCCGATTGAGGATCGCTGGGGCGGCTGGTACGTCACTGGCGCTCAGCAGGGTAAACATATGGGTAACGTCGTCGCGGTCGAGCGCGACAAACCGGAGTCGCTCAAGGAGATCTCGTCGAAGTTCGATCCGGCACGGTATTTGACGCCCAACAGCGACGTCGTCGCGTTGATGGTCCTCGAACATCAAATACAGATGACGAATCTCTTTGTCCGTGTGAACTTCGAGGTCCGCCACGCGCTGCATCATCAAAAAACGATGAACGGAATATTCAACGACCCACCGGCGACTCGCTCGGATTCCACCAAGCGCCGCATCCGTGAAGCGGCCGAGGAGCTCGTCGACTACATGCTGTTTATCGAAGAAGCGCCGCTCGCCGAACCGATCAAGGGATCAAGCGGATTCGCCGAGAAATTTTCGGCGCGCGGTCCGTTCGATAACACTGGCCGCGGGTTGCGGCAACTCGACTTGACCAAAAGAATGTTCAAGCATCCGTGCAGTTATATGATCTACTCGGAGGCGTTCGACGGCATGCCGGCGGAGGCGCGCGAGGCGGTCTACCGGCGTTTGCACACTCTGCTGACCGCGCCGCCGAAGGCGAAGAAGTACGCGGGGCTTACACTGGCGGATCGCCGCAACATGCTTTCGATCCTTCAGGCGACCAAGCCGAATCTGCCCGCCTACTTGCGTGACGCTCGAATCTAATACCATGGGAGACGCATGATGTCACGGCGTCTCATCCTCTCTGCCGCTCCGGCGATTCTCACCGGCGCTCCCCGAACCTGGTCCGAAGTCGAAAAACTGCTCGCGAGCGGTAATGTGAAAGGTAAGCTGGCGAAGGCCGATCTACCGACGCCGGCGTTGATCGTCGATCTCGACATGCTCGAATCGAACCTCACGAAGATGGCGTCGTATCTAAAGGCGCAGGGCCGCGCGTTCCGGCCGCACGCCAAGTCGCACAAGTGTGCCGAGATCGCACATCGCTGTCTGAAGGCTGGGGCGGTGGGCGCGTGCGCGGCCAAGATCGGCGAAGCGGAAGTGCTCTCCGACAAGGGTGTGGGCGGTCTACTGCTTACGACGGCGATGGTGGGCAAACACCGGATCGAACGCGCCGTGCGGCTGGCTTCGAAGCGTCCCGATACGATTTTCTCGGTCGATAACGTGCAGAACGCGTCGGACTTGAACGACGCCGCGCGGGTTGCCGGAAAGAAACTGCGCGTGGCCGTCGATCTGAACGTCTCGAACCGCACTGGAATCACGCCGGGCGAGCCCGCGGTGGGGTTGGTCGAGCAGATGACGAAATTGTCGAATCTGCAATTCGCTGGCATTCAGTCGTACGCCGGATTCGCGGCGCACATCCATGGCTTCGAGGCGCGCAAGAAGGGATCGGAAGAGGCGATGGGCCGGGCGGTCGAGACGCGGCGGATGCTCGAAAAGAAGGGGATTGCCTGCAACTGGCTGAGCGGCGGATCGACCGGAACCTATAACATCGACTCGCATATCGACGGAGTCACCGAGATTCAGCCGGGCAGCTTTTTGTTCATGGACATTGAGTACAACCGCATCGGTGGCAAGGACACCGGCGAGGTTTACAAGGACTTTCAGAATTCGCTGAAAGTGCTGGCGACCGTCTACAGCAAGCCGACCGATGAGTTTGTGATCATCGACGCGGGGTTGAAGGCCTTTGCGACCGATAAGCCCTTTGCGCCCGAGGCGCGCGATTTGCCGGGCGTAAAGTACGGCTACGCGGGCGACGAACACGGCAAGCTCGACCTTCGGTCCGCGACAAAGGCGGTCAATCTTGGAGACCGCGTGGAACTTGTGGTGCCGCATTGCGACCCGAACGTGAATCTTTACGACAAGATGATCGCCGTGCGCGGGGAGCAGGTTGAGGCGATTTGGACGATCGACGCGCGCGGGAAGCTGCAGTAGCGTTTAGCGGTAGGTGAAGGGATCGTAGACTTCGACGCCGAAGCCTTCGAAGTCGCGGCTGTTGCGAGTGGCGACGGTAAGGTTGTGCACACGGGCGGTGGCAGCGATCATGGCGTCCGCGGACAATGTATCGCTCGTTCGGCTCATCATGCGTGCCCATTCACGGCAGACCGGTCCGTCCAACGAGAGGATCTGAAAAGTGTCTTGCACTTTGTCGATCCACAGAGCCAACTCCACAGCCTTATCTGGGTTGTTCTTCGTGGTTGCAATCACCCCGCGTTCGAGCTCCGCCACTGTTATGGCACAAACGAAGAACTCGGTTGGCGTACAGGTGTTCATCCAGGCCAAAACTGCGCCATGCGGTTTCGGTTTTCGAATCTCCGAAACGACATTCGTATCAAGCAGGTACATTAGTCCAAATCCGGTACTTCGCGCAAACGTGGCGCTTTCCGCGTGATGAATGGGTCGAAATCGAACCGCGCCTCCGGCGCAAGGAGCAGCTCCTTTAGCGTCGGCGGCTTCGCCAGTTCCTTCAGCCGTTTCCACTCCGCCACGGGGACAACCACAACCGTTTCGACGCCCTGCTTAGTCACAATTTGCGGGCCTTCGGTTTCTGCGTGCGCAATGATCTCGCCGACGCTTACGTCCTCCATTGCCCAGGTGCTCATACCCTAATTATTGCACCGGTAGAAACACTCCCCGCCGATCCAAGTCTCAAGCACGGTGATCACACCGTCGCTCGACTGTTCGAACAATACCAGATCCGCTCTCTCGCCGGGGGCAAGCCCGCGCTGACGCCCCGCGATGCGGCCGACGCGCGCCGGATTCCGCGTCGCCATTGTGATGGCCTCGACCAGCGACAAGCCGCCGAGCCGCATCAGGTTTTCGACGCCCTTGTGCATTTTCAGCGCCGATCCAGCCAGGCGCGTCTGGCCCGCCAGCACCACGCGGTCGTCTTCGGTTAAGTCGACAGCCTGATCGGCCAGCATGTAGCGCCCAGGCGCCGCGCCGGCGGGCGAACTGGCGTCGGTCACAAGGATCGAACGTTCCACGCCCTTGGCTCGCAGGGCGACCTTCAGAAACGTCTTTCCAATGTGAATGCCGTCGGCGATGAAGTCCGCGTTGAGACGATCTTCGGCTAACTGTTCCCAGATGTAGTTGGGATGTCGCGGCAGAACCGCGTGCGCGCCGTTGCCGAGGTGCGTCGAAAGCGTCGCACCCGCGGAGACCGCCGCCTGAATCTGCTCGCCGTTGGCCGCGGTATGGCCGATGGCGACGGTGACGCCTTCGCGAACGAGTTGTTCGATGTAGGCCGGCGCCTCGGGCCACTCCGGTGCGATCGTCACGAGTTTGACGTGCCCATCTGTGGCGCCTTGCCAGCGCTTGTACTCCTCGACATCGGGCGGGCGAACGTGGTGTTTCGGATGCGCGCCGCGCGGTCCCTCTTCGGCGGCGATGTGAGGACCTTCGACGTGATAGCCTTCAATGGCCACGCCTTCGCGCAGCGCCAACTTCGCTTTATGCAAGTTGGCAAGCGACCCCAGCATGCCCTCACGGCTGCCGGTGATTACGGTTGGCAGCAGCCGGGTCACGCCGCAAGCGAACTGGACGTGGAGCGACCGCGCGATATCCTCTTGCGTCGTTGTTGGCCAGTTATAGTCGACCCCTGCGTACCCGTTCACTTGTAGATCGATGAAGCCGGGAGCGACGTAGGGTAACGCTTCGCTCGGCTCCACTAGGTCGTCGACAACCCGGATGACCGAGTCGAATTCGACCATCACTCTTTCGCCTCGAGCGGCGTCCACGCCAAAACATTTTCTAGCCATTATGTTTTATCCACAAGTTTTGGACAAAGTGTCGGCTGCAACTCACTGAATCCAAAGGAAATAAAAATTGTGGGAAATCGGTGATTCCCCCTAGCGGAGAAGCCCGCAAACTGGTACAACAACATACAGATTCCGCGGGCTGTGGCGCACGAGGCTGATCTCGGGGGAGGTGGCCGGAGCGCTCTCCCGCGGATTTCGTTTTTCGATGGATTGATCCCCCCGCCTTCCTGTGTCGCGAGACGCGAGAAGGCAGCGGCGCAAGCCGCACTTAACCAGAATGGGGCAGCGCCGGATCGAAAGGCGCGCCACTGCTTCCGCATCGCTCGCCAGCGAGAATCCCGATGCGGTGGCCGAGACGCAGCCCGACAGACGGTGCGCCCCACTGGTTTCGCTCCTAGGCCCGAACCGGAGCGGCGACTGGAGTTAGCCAGCCCTCGGTGTCGGGTGCGACGCCGTTGATGACGTCGAAGAAGGCCTTTTGAATTTTCTCGGTGACCGGGCCGCGCGCGCCGCGTCCGATGGTGATGCGGTCGATCGAACGGATTGGTGTTACTTCGGCGGCCGTACCGGTGAAGAACACTTCGTCGGCGATGTAAAGCATTTCGCGAGGGATCATCGACTCGGTCAATTCATAACCAAGCCGTTTGGCGATTTTGATTGCAGAATCCCGAGTGATGCCCGGCAGCGCCGAATTGCCCAGCGGCGGCGTCACGATCTTGTTGTCGCGAATTACGAAGATATTCTCGCCCGAGCCTTCCGAGACATATCCGTTTGTATCGAGCGCGATGCCTTCGACGTAGCCGTTGAAATGGGCCTCCATGCGAATCAACTGCGAGTTCATATAGTTGGCGGCGGCCTTCGACAACGCTGGCAGTGTGTTCGGCGCGATGCGGTTCCAACTGGAGATACAGACATCGACGCCTTGGGCCAGAGCCTCTTCGCCCAGATACTTGCCCCACTCCCAGCAGGCGATGTAAAGGTCGAGCGGGTTGTTGATGCCAAGCACGCCGACATCGCTGTAGCCACGGAGTAGAATCGGCCGTACGTAGCAGGCATCGAGCTGGTTGACGCGGATCAGCTCAAGCGTCGCATCGCACATCGCGTCGACGGTGAAGTCGACTTTGTCCATGCGGTAGATCTTTGCCGAATCGAGCAATCGGCGATAGTGTTCCCGAATGCGGAATACTTGCGGGCCGTTTTGGGTCGAGTAGCATCGAATCCCCTCGAACACCGCGCTTCCGTAGCTAACCACGTGGCTGAGCACGTGAATCTTGGCGTCATCCCATGCGATGAACTTGCCGTTACACCATATCTTTTCCGTGGGCGTCAACATCCTCTCATTATACGGCCCGCTTTGCAACTCTTGCGCGAAAAGTGGCATCATACGGTCGATAGTTAACCGGAGCCATTCATGAAACTACGCCGATTGATTCCACAACTCACACTCACACTGGGGTTCTTGATCGCCGCCGAGAAGCAGCGTGTGCTGAAGCCGGGATGGAATTTGTTTTCGCCAGACCAGGACGTTCAGATGGGCAAGGAGTACGCTCAGGAAATCGACCGGCAGTTTCAGATCATCAACGATCCAGCGCTGCACAACTATGTGAATCGGATCGGCCAGCGCCTCGTGAACGGCATCGAAGGGCAGAAGTTTCCGTTCACATTCAAGGTAGTTAACGATCCATCGATTAACGCCTTCGCGCTGCCTGGCGGGCCGATGTATGTTCACACGGGCCTGATCGCGGCCGCCGATAACGAAGCGCAGATCGCCGGCGTGTTGGGTCACGAAATGGGGCACGTTATGCTGCGGCACGGAACGAATCAGGCGTCGAAGGCGAATCTGATTCAGATCTCGGCAATGATCGCGGGCGGCATATTCGACAAGGGTGGAATTACTGGCACGTTGACGCAGCTTGGGATCGGCCTGGGCGCCAATCCCGTGCTGATGAAGTTCTCGCGAACGGCCGAGAACGATGCGGATCTGTTCGGCGCGCGGCTTGTGCACAAAGCCGGTTACAACCCGGTTGAACTCGCGCGGTTCTTTGAGAAGCTACAAGCCGAAGGCGGGCTCGACAGCAAGTTCAAGGAGATGTTCGCGAGCCATCCGAACCCTGGCAACCGTATCAAGAACATCGAAGGCGACATGAAGTTCTATCCGCGCAAATCCTATGACTCCGCGGCGATACCGCCCGAACTTGTCACCGCGCGCGACGCCATCAAGAGGCTGCCCCCTCCGCCGAAACCTCGACAGGGCGGGCAAGCCGCGCCAGTACAGGGCCCGCCGGTGTCTGTCAATGCACCGCAGGGATTTCGCGCGCATCAGACGCCGCTGTATGCGTTGGTCTACCCGGACGACTGGTCCGCCAAAACACAGCAGGACAATGTTTCGGCGACGCTGCTGGCCCGCGACGGCGCCGTGCGCGGCCCCAATGGGCAGGACGACATCGGCCACGGTGTGCTCATCAGTTTCGGCAGGCCGCAATCGAACGACATCAATCAGGCCAGCGACGAATTGATTAAGGCGCTGCAGCAAGGCCAGCAGGAGTTGCGCAGCGCGGGTTCGCCGCAAGGCGTTCGCGTCGATGGGCTGAATGGCCGGATCACGCCGATGACCAATGCCTCCTCGCTGCGAAAAGGTGAACGCGAAAATATTCTCGTTCTCACGGTTATGCACAGACAGGGCTTGTTCTACGCGATATTCGTCGCTCCGGAGAGCCGTTGGCGCGTCGCCGAGCCGGAGTATCAACAGATGATGCAATCGCTCCGTTTTGCGCGATAGCCGCGGGCTGTTATCATAGGGTCTCATGATCCGAACAGCCGCTATCACGCTCCGTGGAAACCCAAAGAATCTTGTTGGTCCCGAATTGAAAGTTGGGGACGCCGCTCCGAATTTCGAGACCGTCGACACTGGACTCAAGACCGTAACGCTTGCCGACACCGGCGATGGCGTTCGCGTCTTCAGCGTCGTTCCGTCGCTCGATACGCCCGTTTGCGACCTGCAAACCAAGAAGTTCAATGAGGAAGCGACGAAGCTTCCGAACGTGAAGATCTACACGATTTCGATGGACCTGCCGTTTGCGATGAAGCGTTGGTGCGGCGCGATGGGCGTGGATAACCTCGTCATGCTGTCCGATCACCGCACGGGAAACTTTGGCGCGGCGTACGGCACGATGATCGAAGATCTGCGCATTGAAGCACGCGCGATCTTTGTGATCGACTCGGCGAATGTGATTCGCCACGTAGAGTATGTCGGCGAGGTCGGCAATCACCCGAATTATGACGCGGCGCTGGAAGCAGCGCAGTCGTTGGCGGGTTAATCGAGGAAGACTTCGGCGCGGGAGGACGCTGTCACGATTCGATCTTCCCACTGCGTGAGATGTTCTTCGGTGGCGGAGGCGAGGCGCTCGGTGACCCACTCGGGGTTCGGTCCGAATCGCCGTTCCAATTGGCGAGCGAGGGTTCTCGCGGCACGATTGAACGCCCGTTCTTCGGCAATCTCCAACACCATCTCGTCATCTCGCAACAACTCTTTGATATCGAGCATTGGTATCTCCTTCGAAAGTTCCCCCGTGTGACCTCTTAGTTTCGAGAGTATCATGAACGCCTGCGCGGCCTGTTCCTGAACGGGCCGCTTGGCCGCCTCGATTCGCTCATGGACTCGGCGAATCACTTTGAGGTTGTCCCCTACGGTGAGACAAAAGTTTAGAGACAGTTGGCGGCCCCTGCAAAAAAGCAGTGGACAGCTAGTT
>VFZW01000166.1 GCA_016871055.1 Acidobacteriota bacterium | reverse complement strand
GCCGTCACCGGCTTTACCGGACTCGGCGGCGCGCCGTATCGCTTCTCAAGTCCGCTATTGGACTATCAATTCCAAAATGCCATCAATTGGTTCCGCGGCAAGCACGCGATCAAAGCCGGCGTTGAAACGCGCCTCGGCATCTTCAACGACGACACCGACACCTCATCGAGCGGCAACTTCGGATTCACGCCGCTGTTGACCGCGCTGCCAAACGTCGCCAACACCGGCAACGCCTTCGCGACGTTCCTGCTCGGCGAAGCCAACAGCGCATCGATCCTAAAACCCGACGCCGTGCGCTCGCGCTCCGAATACTGGGGCGTTTACCTGCAGGACGACTGGCGCGTGTCAAACAATCTCACCGTCAATCTCGGCCTGCGCTGGGAAGGCACCACGCCCCGTCGCGAAGATAAAAATCGCTTCAATTCGTTTGAAACAAGAACGATCAATCCTGTTTCGAACACACCCGGCGTCGTAACCTTCGCCGGCGTCGGCGCCACGCCCCGAAAGGCCTGGGACTTCGACGGCAACAACTACGGCCCGCGCGCCGGCCTCGCGTGGAAGATCGTCGACAAGACCGTGATCCGCGCGGGCGGCGGAGTCATCTATGGCGCTGCCGTGAATTCGATCGTCGGCACCGCGGCCTCGCTCGGCTTCTCGACCAACTTCGCGCTCAATGCCACCCAGCCCGGCTTCACATCGGCCCTGCGCCTCCGCGACGGCTTCCCGGCGCTCGCCCGGCCCTCCCTCGATCAACTCGGCGCGGGCTTCGGCGCGGTCGCACCCAGCCGCGCGCCCAACACCGCCGTCACGTTTTTCGAACGCAGCCGCCCCACCCCGGTGTCGTTCCAGTCGAACTTCAGCGTGCAACAGGAACTCGCAAAATCGTTCCTCGTCGAGGCCGGTTACATCGGCAACTTGAGTCATCACCTCACCGCGCCCGACATGGCCATCAATCAGGTTCCGTTCGATCGCCTCGGCCCCGGCGACGCCCAATCCCGCCGCCCATTCCCGCAGTTCTCCAACGTCTCGGTGATCAATCCCCCAGTCGGCAACTCGGCCTATCACGCCGGTTTCGTCAAGGGCGAGCGCCGTTTCCATTCCGGCCTCTCCGTGCTCGCGCACTACACGTATGCAAAGTTCCTCGACGACGTCGAGTCGTTCTCCGAAATCGGCGACGCCGGCAGCTACATGGATTTCTACAACCGTTCGCTCGACCGCGGTCTCTCCGGCAGCGATGTGCGCCATCGCGCCGTCGCCAGCGTCGTCTACGCGCTGCCCCGATGGAAAGATCGCCCCGTGCTCGACCGCGTCGTCGGGGGTTGGAAGACCGGCATCATCGCTGTCTATCAGGCAGGCTCGCCATTCAGCGTCTTCAGCGCCGTGAACACAACGAACGCCTTCACGCCCGGCGCGCTCCGGCCCGATCTCGTTGGTAGCCCCGGGCTTTCGAGCGGCGAACGCCGCCTATCGCGATGGTTCAACACCGACGCCTTCCGCGCGCCGGCGCAATTCCGCTTCGGCGCCGCCGGCCGATCGATCCTCACCGGTCCCGCCACCGCAAACATCGACACGTCTCTTATCAAGACCTTCCCGATTCGCGAGCCGCTGCGCTTCGAAGTCCGCGCCGAATTTTTCAACGTGCTCAACCACGCCAACTTCAACCTGCCCGCGCACTCGCTCGGCGCGCCCGGTTTCGGCGTGATCAACGGCGCCAAGGCCGGACGCTCCGGCCAGTTCGCACTGCGCCTGGAGTTTTGAACTTACGAGATCTCGATCTCGAAAATCCATCCGGCCGTCGGGCTGTCTTTGTTCGCCCAGCCCGGGTGAATCCCGGCGTCGCAACTGACCAGCCGTCCCTCGTGCATCGCCAGTCCGTGCGGATCGCACGAGTTCGGCGCGAAGTCGACCGTCTCGATCACCTTGCCGGTCGCGAGGTCATACCGCACCAGCCCGGGGCTGTAGTCTTTGTAGCTCTTGCAGTCGTTGCCCACGATCTGCCACATCGTGCCGTTGTCGATCGTGATGTCGTGATACCGCGTGCGATTCGGCGCCTGATAAAACGGTATGATCATTTCCGGCTGCCATGTCTTCGGATCGACGCGAATATTCCCGCGCAGCCGCAGCGCCGCAATCCACACTGAAATATCCCCCGTGCGCGGCGATCGATGTCGCCAGCGCCAAAATTGCCGTCGCCAAGCGCATAGTGCCAGTCTACCAGGACGAAAGTTAATTTTCAGCCCAGTGTCGACTTCATCTGCCGAGACCTGATCTGGGCACCAGGTGCACTTGCTCTGCGACCTTCGGTCCAGCATCGCAGCCGCCGAAATAATTGGCTCGGCGGCCCTCGGCGCCGCACGGTTGCCCATTGTCCGAATCGTCGGCTACCCTTCCACTACTTCGACTGGATGGTCCGACACGGGATTGTGGAGGGGTGGCGCGTAAACCGTCTTGGAAGTTGCTACACGCTTTGCTTGTGTCGTCGCAGAACCGCGGCTACAAGGCCGACACCCAAGAGTGCGAATGTCGCAGGTTCCGGAACCGGAGCAGTGGATGGGGCGCGCGGTCAGGATACCTTGCAAACGGAGCCAGAGCGGAGGCGGATTAGGATAATGGGAAGACCGATAGAAACCAGTTGAAGGACAGCCCCCGATGCCCGATTTCCTCGCGCGCCAACGTACCCCGGACATTTTCTGGCGGTCGGTGATTCTCTTCGGCCGCAACGTCGCCTCATACAAGTTCGCCCTCGCGCAGTCGCTGATCGAGCTCTCGGCCGGTGGGGATTCCTACATCCCGCTCTCGGATCTTGCGGTTCCATTCTCTCGGAACCTGATCGCTCACCTTCGGCAGTCACCCAAACAGGCAACCTCGGCCAGCAGTCGATTCCTCGAGGCCTGTCGCGAGGCCGACGCAGGCAAGCTAACCGAGGCAGAACTCGTGGGGAAGACCGTCGCCTTGGGGTTCAACAATGTGATCGACGCCTTCCACATCGTGAATCAGGGCGAGATTCCGGTTCGGTTCTTCGTCGCTTCGCTTACTCCCGCCTCCCGCGCCAGTTCCTTGGGCTTCTGCCCCGCTTCCATCCGCTTCAGTGTCCCGATGATCTGCTCCTCGGTATGCCGGCTCTTTTTCATCGCTCCTGCTCCTTTTCCTATTTTGGAGCGACTCAGTTTTTGCTGGTAGAGTTTTTCGGGGGCAGGTCAGTAAGACGCCTCTGCGAGCTGTCCATGTATCGGTGCTCAATCAACCAACAGTTATCCTCACGGATGTCCGTGCAGACATTAACTGAACCGAGCTAAACCGTTGCTGAACGGCCAGAGGCCGCTCCTTCCGATGAAAACGGCGCGGGATGCTGGGCTGAGACGATTGTTTCCGAGTGGCGCGTCATGCAGGAGCTATACCTACGGTGTGTGTTTGGACACTGCTAGACACTGGGCGACTGATCGTTACCTAACCGTGAATTGCTGACTCGGGAACCGTAGTCCAGGCATTCCTTACAATCGATACATGGACTTGAGGGACCTTGCTTGGCGTCAATTGGCTGACTACGACCGGCGGGAGCCTGGCAGCCTCTTTGCTGGCAACGCGCTTTCGATGACCGTCGATGAGTCCTATGCCCTCCAGGTGGAAGTTGCGCGCCTTCGGCAAGTACGGGGCGAACGAATCGCCGGCTACAAAGTCGGATGCGTGAGCCAAGTCATGCAAAGCCAGTTGGGGTTGGATCGCCCGGTGTTCGGGCATGTGTTCGCCACTGAAGTCTACGCGTCGGGCGCCGTGTTGGACCCGGGTGCCTTCGCCGGCTTGGCGATCGAGGGCGAACTCGCCGTTCGGATCGGCAGGGATGTCCCCGACGCTAGTTGGATCGAACGGCATCCCACAGCGGTGATCTCTTCCGCCTTCCCTGTGATCGAACTGCACAACTACACCTTCCGGAACACTCCCCACACGGCGCAGGAATTGATCGGCAACAATGCAATCCATGCTGGCGTTGTCTTGCCCGGCACGGAGCCGCCCTTGCCTGATCCCACTGTCCTGCATGACACTCCGATCGAGGTGTCGATTAACAGAGCTGTTCTTGGTACGGCGAGCGGAAGGGCGCTTCCGGGTGGGCCATTGGCGAGCGTGGTTCGGTTGGCGGAGCACTTGGCGCGGTTTGGCCGCTCACTTCTTGCAGGCGATATCGTCCTTACGGGTTCTCCGCTCCCGCTCTATCGAGTAAGCGCTGGGGATCACATCGAAGTGGCTTCCGGCAGATCGATCGCCGTGCGCGGCATAATCGCAAGAACATAGTCCCTCGAGCAGCTACTCGCGCTCCCCTTTGAATTGGATAGCGAAGTGGCGGCTTCGGACAGCCCACCAAGAATGGCACAGCGTTTGCCCTTAGCTCCCAGATCGTCGGCAACTCGGAAGTTATCCACATCACCTGCGAACATAAACGTGCGCTCGCCGTTCTTCGTGCGTTCTCTCCTCTACCTCGCCGGGAGAACGCCTTCTCTATTTCCAGCTGAACCGGAACAGGTACGCGATTCTCATCGCATTGGCCACCAGTTTGGTTCCGCACCGCCGGCAGCGGATGGGCCAGGAATCGGGATCGCGTGGAGAGCGGATGCAATGAGCGGCTGGCTGGCGTAAGAATAGTAACGAGGAGGGGCCCCTGTGAAACTGCTGGAGTATTCGATTGTCGTCGCCGCGGACCGGAAGACCACGTGGGAGACAATGCTTGGCTCGGAGACGTACAAGGTGTGGACGGCGCCGTTTTGCGAAGGGTCCTACTTTGAGGGTTCGTGGGAACTGGGACAAAAGATCTTGTTTCTCTCTCCGGGCGGTAGCGGGATGAGTTCGGTGATCGACGAGAACAAGCGTCACGAGTTCATCTCGATCAAGCACATCGGCTTCATCAAGGATGGCGTCGAGGACACCACGAGCGAGGCCTTAAAAAACTGGGCGCCGGCGTTCGAGAAGTACTGGTTCGTCGAAACGCCGCTCGGAACCGAAATTCGTGTGTCGCTCGATGTCGAAGAGAACTGGGCGGACTGCATGAACGCGGCGTGGCCGAAGGCGCTCGAAACGTTGAAGGAGTTGTGCGAAGCGAAATGAACAACGAGCGAGTATTCAAGATGTCATTCGCGAGCGTCTATCCGCACTACGTCGCGAAGGTCGAACGAAAGGGCCGTACCAAGGAAGAGTTGCATACGATCATCCACTGGCTTACGGGCTACGATGACAAGGCGCTGCAACGGGTCATCGACCAGAATCTTGATTTCCGGGCCTTCTTCGGCCAGGCGCCGCGGATGAACCCGAACGCGCCGAAGATCACGGGTCTGATTTGCGGCTAACGGGTCGAGGAGATCGAAAGATAAGCTCATGCGGCGGGGCGCTGCCAACGCGCCCCGCGCAATCGACTGTTACTGCAGCGGCAGTTCCTGCTCGCCATCAGCAGGCGCATCGGCTTCGCTGACAACGGAAGTCGCGGCAACTTTATCGCCATCTTCCATATTGACGAGCTTGACGCCCTGCGTCGACCGGCCGGTCTTGCGGATCTTGTCGGCCTCGATGCGGATGATCTTGCCTTCAGCGGTCATGATCATGACATCGTTGTCTTCTTTGACCACCATCACCGCCACCACGTCGCCGACCTTGTTGGTCGTCTTCATGTTGATGACGCCCTTGCCGCCGCGATGCGTGAGGCGGTAGTCGTTGAGCGGCGTGCGCTTGCCGAATCCGTTCTCGCTGACCGAGAGGATCAGATCGTCGGCCTTGGTGATCTCGGCGCCGATAATGAAGTCGCCCTTCAGCAACTCCATCGCCTTAACGCCGCGAGCCGGGCGGCCCATCGCGCGCACTTCCTTCTCTTCGAACTTAATGGCCATACCTTCCTTGGTGGCAAGAAAGACGTAGCTTTCGCCGTCGGAGAGAATCGCCGTGATCAGTTCGTCCCCTTCATCGAGCGACAACGCGATAATGCCGCGCTGCATCGGATTGTCGAATTCGCTGAGCGAGCACTTCTTGATGACGCCCATGCGGGTGACCATCACGACATTCTTGCCTTCGACGAATTCGCGCACCGGCAGGAAGGCCTTGACGCCTTCGTCGGGCGTAAGGTTGATCAATCCCGCGATGTGTTTGCCCTTCGACGCCGTGCCGGCATCCGGGATCACGTAGTTCTTCAGCCAGTACACGCGGCCCTTCGTCGTGAAGATCAGTAAGTAGGCGTGCGTGTTGGCAATGATCAGATGCTCGACGACATCTTCCGAGCGCGTGGTCATGCCGATACGGCCCTTGCCGCCGCGCGACTGCCGGCGATAGGTGTCGACGGCCGTGCGCTTGAGATAGCCGCCGCGGGTTACCGTGATCGCGACCTCTTCCTGCTGGATGAGATCTTCGAGATCGATTTCGCCCGTGTCCTCGATGATCGTCGTGCGTCGCTCGTCGCCGAAGTCCTTGATGACTTCGCGGAGTTCCTTGACGATCAATGCGCGCAGGAC
Organism: Acidobacteriota bacterium; assembly: GCA_016871055.1. Taxonomy (GTDB): domain Bacteria; phylum Acidobacteriota; class Terriglobia; order Bryobacterales; family Bryobacteraceae. Next base: position 6,929 of record VFZW01000166.1, on the reverse strand, counting down.
TTTATCGGAGCCGAGGATTTCGAGGTATTCGGCAATGAGGCGCTGAATCTCGGCGAGTTCGTCGAGAATCTTCTGCTGCTCCATGTTGGTGAGGCGTTGGAGTTGCAGTTCGATGATGGCCTGCGATTGGCGTTCGGTGAATTCGAACGCCGCGATCAAGCGGTCCTTGGCTTCGCGCGGAGTCTTCGAAGCGCGGATCAGCGCGATGACTTCGTCGAGATTTTCCAGAGCCTTCTTGAAACCGAGCAGGATATGCTCGCGGTCGCGCGCCTTGCGGAGCAGGTAGTCGGTGCGCCGGCGAACGACTTCGACACGATGGTCGATGAAGCGCTTGATGCAGTCGATGATGCCGAGTTCGCGCGGCTGTCCGTTGACGATGGACAGATTGATGACGCCGAAGCTGGTCTGCATCTGCGTCTGCTTGAACAAGTTGTTGAGGACGATTTCCGGCTGCTCGCCGCGCTTCAGTTCGAAGACGATGCGCATGCCCTCGCGGTCGGACTCATCGCGAATTTCCGAGATGCCCTCGATCTTCTTTTCGTTGACGAGAGCGGCGACGTTTTCGATCAGGCGCGACTTGTTGACCTGATACGGAATTTCGGTGACGATGATCGCTTCGCGGTCCTTGCCGATCTTTTCGGTGGCGTATTTGGCGCGAAGCTTGATCGAGCCGCGGCCCTTGGAATAGGCGTCGTAGATGCCTTGGCGGCCGAGGATAAACCCGCCGGTGGGGAAGTCCGGACCGGGAACGATCTGCATCACCTCGGCGAGCGTGGAGTTGGGCTTTTGGACGAGGAGAATCGTCGCTTCCACAATCTCGCGGATGTTGTGTGGCGGGATGTTGGTGGCCATTCCGACGGCGATGCCGGAAGAGCCGTTGATGAGGAGGTTGGGAACACGCGTCGGAAGAACGACGGGTTCGGATTCGGAGTCGTCGTAGTTGGGGCGGAAATCGACGGTCTCTTTGTCGATGTCTTCGAGCAGCGCGTTGGCGATGCGGGCCAATCGCGCTTCGGTGTACCGCATCGCGGCGGGCGGATCGCCATCGACCGAACCGAAGTTGCCCTGGCCGTCGACAAGCGGGTAGCGCATCGAAAACGGCTGCGCCATGCGAACGAGGGAGTCGTAGATCGCCGAATCGCCGTGGGGATGGTACTTACCCATCACTTCGCCGACGATCTTGGCGCATTTCTTGGTCGGCCGGTTGTAGTTCAGGCCCAGTTCGCTCATGCCGAAAAGGATGCGGCGGTGAACGGGCTTCAGTCCGTCACGGACATCGGGCAGCGCGCGGCCGATAATAACCGACATCGCGTAGTCGAGATAGGACTTCCTCATCTCGTCTTCGATGTTTACGGGAATGAGGCTTTTCGGGTTTTCGCCCAGGTTCATCTGGCCACCACCGCCGGGGGGGACGGGGGGCTGATTGGGATTCTGTTCGTCGGCCAAATTTTGCTCCTGAGGCTTTGGGTAAGCTTCTATTCTACCAAGCGGGACGGGTCTCGTGACGAAAAATGTGCTCGATTCGCGATAGGATGTCCATTGTTGCGACTCTTCTTCTTCATTGGCGCGGCGTTGTTCGCGCAGGATTTTTCGCAGTTCGAACGGCGTGTGCGGCCGGTGCTGGCGGCGCGGTGTGTCGGCTGTCACGGCGCGGCGGCGCAGATGTCCGGACTGCGGTTGGATTCACGCGATGGCGTTCTGAAAGGCGGCGCGCGCGGGGCGCTGTCGTCGACACTCTTGAAGGCCGTTCGGCACGAAGGGTTGAAGATGCCGCCGGATGGGAAGCTGTCGGCGGCGGAGATCGGGGCGATCGAAGAATGGGTCAACGCCGGGTTGCCTTTCCCGGCGGCGACGGCGCCGATGGGCGGAGGCGCGCATTGGGCTTACGTCGCGCCGAAGGCATCGTCGAAGCCGCTCTCGGAGATGCTGCGCGGCGCGGGCGCGCGCGTGCCGCTTGCGGTCGCGATGCGGCGCGCTTCATTCGTATTAACTGGACTTCCGCCTTCGCGCGAGGAGATGCGTTCGACGAGATCGCTCGATGAGTATGTTGAAAAGCTGCTCGCCTCGCCGCACTTCGGCGAACGCTGGGCGCGGCATTGGATGGACGTGGTGCGATATGCCGAGACTTATGGCTACGAGTGGAATTTCGAGATTCACGGCGCGTGGCGATATCGCGACTATTTGATCCGCGCGTTCAACGACGATGTGCCTTTCGACGTTCTCACGCGTGAACACATTGCGGGCGATTTGCCGTCGAACGCGCGGCCCGATGCGGCGATTGGAACTGCGTTCTTCCGGTTCGGAGAGATGGGTCACGACAACTGCAATCAGTTCCGCGAGATTCGGACCGATGTTGTCGATAACCAAATCGATACTCTTTCGAAGGCGTTTCAAGGCGTGACGGTTTCGTGCGCGCGATGCCACGATCACAAGATCGATCCGATTCCGACCGAAGACTACTATGCGCTGTACGGGATCTTGAACGGATCGCGGCCGATTGTTCGAACGCTCGGCGCGCGGCCTTTGAATTCTCTGGCGGCTCACAAGCAGAAGGCTCGCGGCGAGTTGGCGCGTTTATGGCTTTCGCAGGCTTCGACGCTGGATGCCGATATCAACGCGGCGCTCAACGATTCCAAACCGCACGATGCGGCGCGAACGCAAACGATCGCGCGACTGCTCGATGCGAACGAGTTCGATAGTCCGCTGTCGGCGCTGCGCGCGCGGAACGCGGCGGCGTATAAGAAGGAACAAGCGGCGCGGGAGAAGTTCAATCGCGAGAAGTTTGTCGAGATCGCGAATTTCACCGAGGGCGTTCCCGTCGGTTGGACGTTGAGCGGACACGGCGCGGCGTATGCAAAAGCGGGCGATTTCGCGCTCGCGGGATCGGGGCCGTCGGCGCTGCATTCGATCTTCGAGGGCGGCGTTTACACACACGCGCTGACGGACAAGTTCAACGGAACGCTGCGGTCGCCGTATCTGCCGCGCGATAAGAAGTTCCTGACGATCGAAGGCTTCGCGGGCAATCTCGGCGCTGTTCGGGCGGTGATGGACCACTGCGTGATCGGCGAAGATCATCAACTGATCGAAAATCGCGAGGCGGGGTTTACTCGCATATCGAACAAGAACGAGCAGCCGCTTCCGGTCTACATCGAGTTCAATACGAAAGACGATAACCCGCGCATTCCCGAACGCGATGAGCGGTTAAGAATTACGGAAGCGCAATTGGCCAATCCTCGATCGCATTTCGGTGTGACGCGGATTTGGGCGCACGATGAAGCCGTCGCGCCGAAAGCGTCGCTCGCGTTCATCGAGCCGTTGCTGTCAAATGCCGAGCCCGATCCCGCGAAGCGATTTCAAGCGGTGGCGATCGCGGCGATCGAACGGTTTCGCGATGAGCGGGCGACGGCGCTCGACGCGAAGTGGATCAACTGGATGCTGGCGAACGGACTGCTGCTGAACTCGCGCCATTCGGCGCCGGCGGTTGCGGAGTATCGAAAGGAAGAAGCGCGGATCGCGCCGCCGGTTGTGTTCGCAGGAATGGGCGATTTCGATGCGGGCGCGGATCATCCGATCTTCATCGGCGGGCAAGCGACGAATCCGGGAAAGCTCGCGCCGCGGCATTTTCTCTCGTTGTTGCCGCAAGAGTTGCGGGCGGCGAAAGGGCGAGCGGAGCTGGCGGCGTCGATTGCGAGCGAGCGGAATCCGCTGACCGCTCGCGTTTACGTGAACCGGTTGTGGCATCACGTGTTTGGCGAAGGACTGGTGAAATCGACCGACGATTTTGGGCGCAACGGAGCGAAACCGTCGAATCAAGAGTTGCTCGACGCGTTGGCGCTGCGATTTATCGCGGACGGCTGGTCGACGAAAAAGATGCTGCGGCTGCTGGTGACTTCGCCGCTGTTTCAAGACGGCTCGCGCGCGCCGCGACGACTCGACGCCGAGGCGGTGCGCGATGCGATTCTGGCGGTGAGCGGGCGGCTCGATCGCACGCTATACGGCGAAAGCGTGCAGCCACACCGGCAGATTCCGCAAGCGTATCGAAGGCTGTTTCAAGGGCCGCTCGATGGGAATGGCCGGCGTGCGATCTACACGAAAATCACGCGGATGGAAGGCCCGCGATTCCTGGAGATTTTCGACTTTCCGGCGCCGCTGCAAACTCGCGGCGCGCGGGATGTGACGAATGTTCCTCCGCAGGCGCTGGCGATGTTGAACGATCCGTTCGTGGTTGAACAATCCGGCGTTTGGGCTTCGAAGCTGCAAGGCACTTTCGAGCAGAGATTGACCGAGATGTTTGAAACAGCGCTGGCGCGCGAGCCGTCGGAAGAGGAAATGAAACGATGGCGGGAATTAGCGCGCGAGCTCGACGGTCCGCGCTTGTGGCAAGATTTGGCGCATGCGATCTTCAATTTGAAGGAGTTTCTGTATGTCCGCTAGAGTGTCTCGACGGCGGCTCTTACAAGAAGCGTCGAACGGGTTTGGCTATCTGGCGTTCGCGAGTTTGGCGCAAGCGGCGACACACTTCGCGCCGAAAGCCAAAAACGTAATCTTTTGTTTCATGCCGGGCGGGGTGTCGCACATGGACAGCTTCGACCCGAAGCCGAAGCTGGCGGAGTTGGACGGCAAACCGGCGAAGCTGGAAAGCTATGTCGCGGGGCCGAATCGGAAGTGGCTTGGATCGCCGTGGAAGTTCAAGCAGCACGGGCAATCGGGGCTGACGGTGAGCGAGTTGTTTCCGCACATCGCGACGGTGGCGGATGAGTTGTGTGTGGTCCGGTCGATGAAGTCGGAGTTTCCGCTGCATGCGCGCGCGAACATCTTCATGCACACGGGCCGCAACTTCGGCGGGTTTCCGAGTATCGGCTCGTGGGTGACATACGGTTTGGGGAGCGAGAATAAGAATCTGCCCGGTTATCTGCTGCTGAATCACGGCGACAATCCTCCGGGCGGTTTCGAGAATTTCTCGAACGGGTTTCTGCCCGCGACGCATCAGGCGATGGGCGTGCGGGCCGATGGCGTCGCGGTGGACAACATCGTGCCCGCGGATCAAGATCGCGTGCAGAGGGCCAAGATGCGCGCGGTGTTGGAGCAGGACCGCGCGTATGCGAAGAACGATCCGGCGATCGACGCGGCGATTCAGAATTTCGAGATGGCGTATCGCATGCAGGCGCTGGCGCCGGATGTGTTGGATCTCGGGAAGGAGCCGGAGCATATCCGCAAGCTATACGGGCTCGATGCAGAGAACAAACATCAGCGGGCTTACGCGCTGCAGTGTTTGCGCGCGCGGCGGTTGATTGAAGCGGGCGTGCGGTTTGTGGAGATCACGCCGCCGAATCTGTTTAGCCTGAACGGGAGTTGGGATCAACACGATAAGTTGCGCGAAGGGCACTCGACGAACGCGTTGATCACCGATCAGGCGACGACGGCGCTGGTGAAAGATCTGAAGCAGCGCGGGTTGTTAAAGGACACGCTCATCCTGTGGGCCGGCGAGTTCGGACGGACGCCCGATACCGGCAACGGCGACGGGCGCGATCATCATCCGTTCGGCTTCACGATTTGGATGGCCGGTGGCGGCGCGAAAGCCGGACTGGCTTATGGAGCGACCGATGAGTTGGGCAATCACGCGGTCGAGAAAGTCGTCACCGTGCACGATCTGCATGCGACGATTCTGGCGCTGCTGGGGCTGGATCATACAAAGCTCTCGTATCGATTCGGGGGACGCGATGTGACACTGGCCGATGTGCACGGCAAAACCGTCGAGGCGCTGATGGGATGAAGAGGCGCGTTGCGATCGTCGCGCTGCTCGGCTCGTGCGCGAAGCCGGCGCCGAAGCTGCTGGTTGTTCCGGCTTCGTGGACCTTCATTGAGCAGAACGGGTTGAACCCGATCGATGAAGAGATCGTCGAGAGTCTGATCGGCGCGTTGGATGCGTCGACGGTGATCGCGTGGACTGCGATCACGACGTATAAGGGCGGGCACAAGACGGCGAAACTAATCGCCTCGGAGTTGGGCGCGGCGAAGATCCTTGCGATATCCTGCCGCGGCGGAATGGTGACGGCGTTTCTGGTGGAGAACGCAACGGCCAAACAGTTATGGGCGGCGAGTTATTCGCTGACCGAACCGAAGGAGAACGCGGCCGAGATCGCGCGGAATTTGCGAGAGCGGCAGTTGGTGGGTTAATCCACCTGGATGGAGACGGCACCGCGGATTTTGGCGGCCCAAAGTGCGAGGGCGACGGCGAAGACGAGATCGTCGTGGTTGCGGGCGTGGGAGGCGGATTCGGCCTCGAGGGTCCGCAGTTCGGCAAGGAGTTCGTCCTTCAGCGGCATGCTGGGGGCGCCTTTCAGGCGACCGGTTTCGATTGCGACTCGGAGGATCGACAGGAGGTCCTTGCGGGCCACCGAATAGACTCCGTTGACCGGCTTGCGGGCGCTGCTTTCGCCTCCGGTGATGATGGCCGGAAGGAGTGAAGAGTCGAGCCCGGCGTTGCGGATCATTTCGATAACGGGAGTCCCGGGACCGGTGGCGTCGACAGCGAGGGTCGGCTTGGCGTTGACGAAGTGCCGGGTTTGGTCGACGACGCGGTGCAGGACGGACGGCAGTTCGGAATATGGACTGCCGAGCGGGATGCGGGCCAAGTGGACGATCCGAAGTTCGGTCCGGCGAATGAAGTTGTAGGCGACCGGTTCCTGGCCGAGGATCACGTCCGTCACCGCGATGGCGGCGATGGCGGTGTAGTCGCGGCGCTGGCCGAGGTCGAGGCCGAGGAAAGCGCCTTTGGTGGTTTCAGATGGGAATCGCATGTTATTCTCCTAACCCGGCATAGCCGGAACCAAAGAGGGAAATCGGATACGATGCCGGGATGGGCGTTGAATCACTGACCGAGCGGTACGGATCGCAGATCGCGGGGGTGTTGGGTTGCTATGACCGGA
>VFZW01000165.1 GCA_016871055.1 Acidobacteriota bacterium | reverse complement strand
AGCGATGGAGCCGGAACCCGCCGCCAAGCCGGTCCCGCCGCCCTCGGCCGTTCGCAAGCCTGTTCAATCCGCCGAAATCACGCCCCAGAAGGGCAGTGTGCCGCGGAGAAGATGAGGTTTGGACGCATAAACAACCCCAAAATTTGGCGAGCCGGAGTAGCCGTTCCGGACATGACACCCGAAGTGTGTCCAGACTCCGACGCCGCCACATGGGTGTCGAACAACCTCGGCTTCACCCCCGACCCCTCGCAAGCCGACGTCCTCAACGCAACGGAGAATCGCCTTTTGCTCCTCTGCACGCGCCAATGGGGCAAATCCACCATCGTCGCCGCCAAAGCGCTCCACCACGCCCTGACCACGCCCAAAGCCTTCATCCTCGTCGCCAGCGCCTGCAAGCGTCAAGCGAAAGAACTCGTCCTCAAGTTCAACGAATTCGCGCACACGGTTCTCGGCGAAATGCCCAAGCCCGAAGGCGAAGGCTTCCGCTTGCCCAACCGCGCCCGCATCATCCCGCTGCCGCAGAACCACGACAAGGTCCGCTGCTACTCCGCACCGTCGCTGATCATCGTCGACGAAGCCGCCTTCGTCAGCGACGATCTCTACGACGCCCTTCGCCCCGCGCTCGCCACCTCCAACGGCGCCGTCTGGTTGCTCAGCACCGCCGGGGAACAGAAAGGTTTCTTCCACAAAGCCTGGGTCTCGAGGGCCAAGGGCTGGAAACTCGTCAAAGTCACCGCCGCCGAATGCCCGCGCATCTCGGCCGAATTCCTCGCCGGCGAGCGAATCGAAATGGGCGAAGCGAAATACATGCGCGAGTACTTCTGCCAGTTCCGCGCCGGCCGTTCCCAATTCGTCGACGAAAGCTACCTCGAAGTCATCTTCGACACCAACTTCAAGGCGTTAGGAGAATGATGGGGCAAGCGGTCCCGGCCGCCTTCGACACTACCCACTTCCCGTTTAGTAGAATAACGACAATACCCTTCTTGCCCATGTTGCCGCTGGCGGGTTTGCACGCGGCTTCGGGAGTCCCGTGAAACCAACCAAAATAAAAGATCCGAACTACTTTCATAAAGTCGTCGATTGCCAGTGGGCCTGTCCCGCGCACACGAACGTTCCGGAATACATCCGGTTGATCGCGCAAGGCCGCTTCTCCGACGCCTACATGGTCAACCGCGATTCGAACGTGTTCCCAGGCATCTTGGGCCGCGTTTGCGATCGCCCGTGCGAACCGGCCTGCCGGCGCGGACGCGTCGAAGAGAAGCCCGTCGCAATCTGCCGGCTGAAGCGCGTCGCCGCCGATCACCGCCAAGACATCACGGACCGCTTGCCGAAAGCGCCCGCAACGAAGAACGGCAAACGCGTTGCGTGTATCGGCGCAGGTCCCGCGTCGCTGACGGTCGCCAACGACTTGATGCCGCTCGGCTACTCGGTCACGGTCTTCGAGAAGTACGACAAGCCCGGCGGCTTGATGCGGACCAACATTCCGTCGTTCCGCCTGCCGGAGCAAACGCTCGACGAAGAAATGGGTTACATCCTCGAGATGGGCGTCGATATCCGCTACAACTCGCCCGTCGAGAGCATGAAGGGCCTGCTCGATCAGGGCTTCGACGCAGTCTTCGTCGGCACCGGCGCGCCACGCGGCAAGGATCTCGATATTCCCGGTCGTCAGGAAGCAGCGGCCAATATTCACATCGGTATCGACTGGCTGGAATCGATCGCCTTCGGCCACATCGACAAGATCGGTGAGAAGGTACTGATCATCGGCGTCGGCAACACCGCGATGGATTGCTGCCGCTCGTCCCGCCGCTTGGGCGGCAAGGACATCAAGGTGATGGCGCGCCGTCCGCGCCAGTTCTTCAAAGCGTCGCCGTGGGAGTTGGAAGACGCTGAAGAAGAGCAAGTCGAGATCATCATCAACCACGCGCCGAAACGCTTCGTGTTGGAGAACGGCAAACTCGTCGGTATGGAGTTCGAGCGACTCGAATGGGACGCCGCGGCGAAGAAGTCCACCCTGATCGATACGGTGATCCTTCCGTGCGACGACGTGATCCTCGCCATCGGTCAGGACAACGCGTTCCCTTGGATCGAGCGCGATCTCGGCATCGAGTTCGACAAGTGGGATATGCCGAAGGTCGACGAAAAGACCTACGAATGCTCGCGGCCGGGCATCTTCTTCGGCGGCGATGCGGCCTGGGGTCCGAAGAACATCATCTGGGCCGTTGCGCACGGACATGGCGCGGCCATCTCGATTCACAACCACTGCCAGGGCGTTCCGGTCACCGAACGGCCCGAAGACGGCATGAATTTGCTGACCACCAAAATGGGCATCAGCGAGTGGGCGTATTCGAACGACTACAGTTCGTCCAAGCGCGAGAAGATGAAACACGTCGATCTCGTCGAACGGTTCAAGGACCTGAAGACCGAAGTCGAAATCGGCTTCACCGCCGAACAGACGGCGCGCGAAGTGCAGCGCTGTTTGAATTGCGACGTGCAGACCGTGTTCACCGCGAAACGCTGTATCGAGTGCGATGCCTGCATCGACATCTGCCCCGTGCAGTGTCTGACCATCACGCGCGACGGCGAAGAGGAGGATGTTCGCAAACGCCTCTCGGCGCCGTCGATCAACCTCACGCAGGACCTTTACGCCTCCGACCCGCTGCCGCAGACATCTCGTCTGATGTTCAAGGACGAAGACGTTTGCGTCCACTGCGGCCTCTGCGCCGAGCGCTGTCCCACCGCCGCGTGGGACATGCAGAAATTCGACCTTTTGATTCAACTTGCAGGAAGTGAAGCTTGCACCAAACAATTCGCGTAAACGACTTCGCCGTTAAGCTGGCGAACGTGAACGGAACAGGATCGGCGTCCGCGAACGGACTGCTCATGACGGCCATTTTCCGCATGGGCATTCCCGTGTGCGGCAAGAACCTGTTCCCATCCAACATCCAAGGACTGCCGACTTGGTATGAGATTCGCGTCAGCGGCGACGGGTATCAAGCCCGCGCGCTCGACTACGACCTGATGGTCGCGATGAACAGCCAAACCTACGCGCGCGACATCAAGGAAGTCCGCGCCGGCGGGTATGTGCTCTACGATTCCTCGTGGCCGCTCGACAAGAGCCTGTCGCGCAACGACGTCACGTTTCTCGGCGCGCCGCTGGCGCAGATGTGCAACGACGCCTTCGGCAATCCGCGCGAGCGCATCTTGATGAAGAACATCGCCTACGCGGGAACGCTGTGCGCGCTGCTCTCGATCGACATGGCCGTCGTCGATGCGCTCCTGCTTGAGAAGTACGGCATGAAGCAAGCGATGGTGGACTCGAATCGCAAGGCGTTGATGCTGGGTTACGAATACGCCAAGGAGCACCTGCCCTGTCCGCTGCCGTTCCGGCTGGCGACGATGGACGCCAACAGCGATAAGGTCCTGATCGACGGCAACACCGCGACCGCGCTGGGCTGTCTCTATGCGGGCGCTACCTTTGCCGCCTGGTATCCGATCACGCCCGCTACATCGGTGATGGACGCCTTCACCAAGTTCTCCGCGAAATACCGCAAGGACAAAGAGACCGGCCGCAGCAACGTCTGCATTTTGCAGGCCGAAGACGAACTCGCCGCGATCGGCATGGTGATCGGCGCTTCATGGGCCGGCGCGCGATCGTTCACTTCGACCGCCGGACCGGGCATCTCGCTGATGAACGAGTTGCTGGGCTTGGCCTACTATGCCGAGATTCCCGCCGTTGTCATCGACGTGCAGCGTGTTGGCCCATCGACCGGTATGCCGACGCGAACGCAACAGGGCGATGTTCTCGAATGCGCTTATGCCTCGCACGGCGATACCAAGCATATTCTCCTGTTCCCATCGAATCCGAACGAATGCTTCCACTTCGCGGCCAAGTCGTTCGATCTCGCGGAGAAATTCCAAACGCCGGTGATGATGGTGTCCGATCTCGACATTGGCATGAACGATTGGGTTACGCCGCGGTTGAAGTGGGACGATTCGTATCAGCCCGACCGAGGTCCCGTGGTGACCAAGGAAGATTTGGAAGGCATGGCGAAGTACTTCCGATACTCGCCGCAGGACGAAAACAACGTGCCGGCGCGCTCGCTGCCGGGCGTGCATCCGAAGGGCGCGTTCTTCACACGCGGTTCGGGCCACAACAAACTTGGCGTCTACACCGAAATTCCGGACGAGTATCAGGAAGTGGTCGACCGTTTGTTGCTCAAGCACAAGTCGGCCGCGAAGTTTGTGCCGGAGCCGGTCATCGAACGACGCGAAGGCGCGAAGTTCGGCATCGTGTCGATCGGCGGTTGCGACAGCGCGGTGCGCGAAGGTCTGGATCGATTGGCTGATCGCGGCATTGCCGCCGATTACATGCGCGTGCGCGGCTTCCCGTTCGACGAGCCGGTCGAGCGGTTCCTGCTTGAGCACGATTTCTGCTTCATCATCGAGCAGAATCGCGATGCGCAGTTCAAAGCGCTGCTCACTCTCGAAACGCCGGTGCCGAAAGAGAAGATGGTGTCGCTCTTGTTCTACGGCGGTTTCCCGTTGTCTGCCAAGAACGTTGTCGACGGAGTCGTAACCCATTTGGAAGGGAGCAAGTAGATGCCTTCAATCGTAAAACCGACCGCGGCGCATCCGAGTCTGGTGCGCAACAAACTTGGGCTGACCATCCGCGATTACGAAGGATCGATGTCGACGCTGTGCGCCGGCTGCGGGCACGATTCGATCACCGCCGCGATCATTCGCGCGTTTCATGAAAGCTCCACGCCGCCCGAAATGATCGCCAAGATGAGTGGTATCGGCTGCTCGTCGAAGACACCGACTTATTTCGTCAACGGCGCGCACGGGTTCAACTCGGCGCACGGCCGTATGCCGGCCATCGCGACCGGAGCGATCGCGGCCAACCGCTCGCTGACCTTCATCGGCGTTTCAGGCGATGGCGACTCTTTGTCGATCGGTCTCGGCCACTTGGCGCACGCCATCCGTCGCAATCCGAAGATGCTCTACGTGATCGAGAACAATGGCGTCTACGGATTGACCAAAGGCCAGTTCTCGGCGTCGGCCGATATCGGTTCCAAACCGAAGAAGGGCGATCCGAACCGCATGCAGCCGATCGATCCGATGCTGCTGGCTCTTACGCTCGGCGCGACCTTCGTCGCCCGCAGTTTCTCCGGCGACAAAGAGCAGCTGGTTCCGATCCTCAAGGCCGGACTTGCGCATAACGGCCTTGCTATCGTCGATGTCATTTCGCCGTGCGTGACCTTCAACGATCACGAAGGATCGACCAAGTCCTACATCAGCTCGCGCAAGAACATCACCCGCGTGACCGAAATGGACTTCGTCCCGCCGGAGCAGGAGATTATCGCGCAGATCTCGCCGCAAGGCAAGACCGCGGTGACGATGCACGACGGTTCCGTCGTCTACTTTACGTCGCTGCCCGAAGGCTACGATCCCAGCAACCGGCTGGCTGCTTATAGCTACTTGTCCGAGCAGCAAGGCAAGGGTGAAATTCCGACCGGCTTGTTCTATGTCTCGACCGATCAGCCGGAATTGCACGAACTCAACGCGACGCCGGACGAAGCGCTGGTCAATGTTCCCTACTCAAAGTTGAGCCCCGGCGCCGCCGCGCTCGATAAGTTGATGGAAGGATTTCGATGAGACTGCTGCTGCTCGCGAGCGCGCTCGCGGCGCAGCAGCTTCCGGTACGCGAAGGGTTTATCGACGTTCCCGGCGGGAAGGTTTGGTATCGCGTTACGGGATCGGGTTCGGCCACGCCGCTGCTGCTTTTGCACGGAGGGCCGGGCGGGCGGAGTTGTTCGTTTTCGGTGCTTCGCGACCTGGCGAAAGACCGGCCGCTGATTTTCTACGATCAGCTCGGCTCTGGGCGTTCGAAAGGGCCCGCCGATTCCTCGCTGTGGCGAGTCGAACGGTTCGTCGAGGAACCGCACACCGTTCGCAAGGCGCTCGGTTTGGAGCGAGTCCATATCCTGGGGCACTCGTGGGGCGGAACGCTGGCGACCGAGTATCTGTTGACGAAGACGCAAGAGGGAGTCGCGTCGGTGATCCTGGCCAGTCCGCTGATCAGCACGCCGCGATGGGTCGCGGACGCACGCGCATTGCGGGCGACGCTGCCGCCGGCGGTCGAGGAGCAGTTGAAGAAATGCGAGACCGTTGAGACGGCTGACGATCCGAAGTGCAAGGCGGCGACGCGCGCTTTCGATGAGCGGTTTGTCATCGGCGCGAAGTCGCGGCCGAAGATCCCCGACTGCCAGGGCACATCATCGAACAGCGAGATCTATCGCAGCATGTGGGGCGCGGCGGAGTTCACCGCGACGGGCACGCTGCGCGACTACGACCGAACCTCGCGCTTGCATGAGTTGTGATTGCCGGTGCTGTTTCTCGCGGGCCGCAACGACGAAGCGCGCCCGTCGACGCTGGCCGAGTATCAGAGGGTGATTCCCGGATCGAAGCTCGTGATATTGGACAAGAGCGCGCACGTCGGCTTTGTCACCGAGACGAAGCGCTACGTCAAGGAAGTCCGCGAGTTCCTTCGCGCTATCGACCGGCGATGATCGCTTCGTAAACGTGGGCGGCGGCGGCGACGTCTTCCAGGCCAAGTCCGATTGACTTGAACAGTGTGATCGCGCTGGCGTTGGAGCGGACAGGGCGATCCTTCATTTCGACGACGCGTGACCAGTCGATATCGGCCAGAAGCAAATCGCCGGCTTCGATGCGCGCTTGTTCGATGGAGTCGACCGCGACGACATCGGCGCGATGGACGAGCGCCGCGGGGACTTCGGCGCGATTGGCGATGTTCGATCCGGCGGCGTTGATGTGTGTTCCGGGCGTGATGGCGCTGTCGTCGAAGAGCGGGTCCTTGGCGCTGGTCATCGTGATGACGATGCCGGCTTGCGCGACGGCTTCGTTGGCGGATTCGCAGACGACGGCGTTGTGCGTGTTTGCGAAGGCTTCGGCCTTGGCGCGGGTGCGGCTCCACACGAATGCGCGATCAACCTTTCGGACCGCGCGCACCGCTTCCAATTGGCTGGCCGCTTGAAAGCCGCTGCCCAAAACCGCGACCGTCGAGGCGTCCTCGCGCGCGAGCCATTTCGTCGCCACGCCCGATGCCGCGCCGGTGCGGATTTGGCCGAGCCAGTTGGCGTCGAACAGCGCCAGAGGCCGGCCTGTTTGCGCGTCGTAGAGCAGGAAGTGGAACCACGCGCCGTGTTTCGCGTGTGTCGAATAAACCTTCGTTCCGAAGTACTTTTCGTTTGCTCCGGCGAGTGAGTGGAGCACCGCGCCCGAAGGCATCCGCATGCGACGTCGCGGCTGATTTTGCGCGCGGCCTTCGCCCCAATCGGCGAACGCCTGTTCCAAAAGCGCAACCGCCTTCTCCATGGGGAGAAGGCGGCGTACGGTTGCTTCGTCGATGTGCAGCACGAGTGTCAGGCGTGCGACGGATCCACGCGGTCGGGATCCATGCCGAGATCGCGGATCGCCTGCGCGGCGCGGGCGGCGTCGAACTTGCCGTCCTTTGCAAGCCGCGAGAGCGCGGCGGCCGCGATGGCGGCTCCGTCGACTTCGAAGTGCTTGCGCAGATGGGGCCGGTTGTCTGAACGGCCGAAGCCATCGGTACCGAGCGAAACCATGCGGCCAGGCAGCCACGGGGCGATCTGATCGGGGACGATCTTCATGTAGTCGCTGGCGGCGATGATCGGTTGCGTTGTGCCCGCGAGCACCTGTTCGAGATAGGTCTGCTTGGGCGCTTCGGTGGGGTGGAGGCGGTTCCAGCGTTCGGTCTCGAGACAGTCGCGGCGCAGTTCGTTGTAGCTGGTGGCGCTGTAGACATCGGCGGCGATGCCGTAGTTGTCGCGGAGGATCGCCTGCGCTTTCACCGCTTCGTTGAAGATCGCGCCGCTGCCGAACAGCAGCACCTGCGCTTCGCCGTTCGACGCCGAGTTGAACTTGTAGAGGCCGCGCAGCACGCCTTCGGCGACATCGCCAGGTATTGGAGCCTGTGCGTAGTCGTCGTTGCAGATGGCGATGTAGTAGAAGCGGTCCTCGTTCCGTTCGTACATCCGCTTGATGCCGTCCTGGACGATGATGGCGATTTCGTAGGCGAACGCCGGATCGAAGGAGTGGCAGGTCGGGATGGTGCTCGACAGCACGAGGCTGTGGCCGTCCTGGTGCTGCAAGCCTTCGCCGGACAGCGTCGTGCGGCCCGCGGTAGCGCCCATCAGGAAGCCCTTGCCGCGCGAGTCGGCGAAGGCCCAGGCCATATCCCCGATGCGCTGGAAGCCGAACATCGAGTAATAGGTGTAGAAGGGAATCATCGGCACGCCGTAGTTGGCGTAGGCGGTGCCGGCGGCGGTGAACGATCCCATCGAGCCTGCTTCGGTGATGCCTTCTTCGAGGATCTGGCCGTCCTTGGCCTCGTGGTAGTAGAGGAACATGTCCGCGTCGACCGGCTTGTAGAGCTGGCCTTGGCTGGCGTAGATGCCGACCTGGCGGAACAGCGAATCCATACCGAAGGTACGCGCTTCGTCGGGGATAATCGGCACAACGTACTTGCCGAGTTCGGGATCTTTGAGCAGCGTCGTCAGGATACGGACGAAAGCCATCGTCGTGGAAAGCTCGCGCGTGCCGGAGCCTTCGAGCGCGTCCTTGAACTTTTCGATCGACGGCGCTTTGAGCGCGATCGCGGCAGGCGTGCGCGTGGGCACGTAGCCGCCGAGCGCCGCGCGGCGTTCGTGCATGTACTTGATCTCGGGCGCATCGTTACCGGGCGTGAAGAACGCGCACTTCATCGCCTGCTCGTCGGTTACCGGAATGCTGAAACGGTTGCGGACGTAGATGAGCTGGTTTTCGTCGAGCTTCTTCTGCTGGTGCGTGAAGTTGCGCGCTTCGCCGGCGTCTCCCATGCCGTACCCTTTGATGGTCTTGGCCAGAATGACGGTAGGACGGCCGTTGGTCTGCAGCGCGCGATTGTAGGCGTTGTAGATCTTCTTGGGATCGTGACCGCCACGGCGCAGCTTGGCCAAATCGTCGTCGGACATGTCCTTGACGAGTTCGAGCAGTTCGGGATACTTGCCAAAGAACTCCTGGCGGATGTAGGCGCCGCCCTTGGCTTTGAAGTTCTGGAACTCGCCGTCGACGCACTCTTCCATGCGCCGCACGAGCAGGCCGGATTTGTCCTTGGCGAGCAGGTGATCCCACTCTTCGCCCCACAGCAGTTTGATGACGTTCCAGCCGGCGCCGCGGAACACGCCTTCGAGTTCCTTGACCACGCTGCCATTACCGCGAACGGGTCCATCGAGGCGCTGCAGGTTGCAATTGATGATCCAGATCAGGTTGTCGAGTTTCTCGCTGGTAGCGATCCGGATGGCGCCGTAGGATTCGGGCTCGTCCATTTCGCCGTCGCCGAGATAGGCCCAGACTTTGCGATCGGTGGCGGGCAGCAGGCCGCGGTTTTCCATGTAGCGCATGAAGCGCGCCTGATAGATTGAGTTGATCGGACCGAGGCCCATTGACACGGTCGGGAACTGCCAGAAATCCTTCATCAACCACGGGTGCGGATAGGAGCTCAGACCGGGGTAGTCGCGCAGTTCGTGGCGGAAATTTTCCAGATGCTTGTCGGTGAGGCGTCCTTCGAGGAACGCCCGCGAGTACTGACCCGGCGATGCGTGGCCCTGGAAGTAGACGAGATCGCCCGGCTGCCCATTGATCGAGGCGCGGTAGAAATGATTCTGCCCGACTTCGATCAGCGTGGCCTGGGACGCGAAGGTCGCGATATGGCCGCCGATGCCGGCATCGTACTTGTTGGCACGCACGACCATGGCGAGCGCGTTCCAGCGCACAAGCGCACGCAGGCGGTCTTCCAAATACACATCGCCGGGATAGGCCAGTTCGTCTTCCGGCGCGATCGTATTCACGTAGGGTGTATGCGTCGTCCCCGGCGATTCCACGCCGCTCACGGCGGCCTTGCGAGTCAATGCGCTTAGCAGGAAGCGCGCACGATCAGGACCCGCTTGATCGATGATTTGATCCAGGGCTTCCAGCCATTCGCTTGTTTCCTGGGGATCGAGATCGGCGGGGGTATCAACCTTGAGTTTGAGCATTTAGTTTAGAGAGGCGACGCCGGCCCGGTGAGGAGGCGTTTGGGATGTCCTCTGCTATTCTACTATGCTCTAGAGCAGACGGAAATTGACTTCGACGCTCGCCGATACAACGACGGGTTTGCCGTCCTTGAAGCCGGGGCGGAATTTCCACTTCGCGACAGCTTCGATGGCCTTTTCATCGAGGCCCAGACCGAGAGGACGCAGCACGCGAAGATTGCGCGGTCTGCCATTCTCGTCGACCTCGATGTAGAGCACGACCGTACCCTGGAACTTAGCTTTGCGCGCTTCTTCGGAGTACTCCGGCTCGACGCGCGAAACGATCGCCGGGGCCGACACGCCGCCGCCGACGCGGTAGACACCGCCGCCGATTCCTCCGCCCGAACCCGGTCCGACGCCGCGGCCGGAACCAGATCCCACGCCGCCACCCGAGCCTGAGCCGATACCGGCGCCCGAGCCGGGGCCATTCGAAGGAATACGGCCTATGCCCGTCGGATCGCCGAGTGAGGAGAGGTTCGTTTGCGGGAGCGTCGCGTTGGGCTGCACTTCGATTGTCGGCTCCATGACAAGCTTTGGCGCTTCGTTGAGAACGACGGCGCTTGGCGGTACAAATTGCTTTGCGATCTTAGGCAGTTTGCCCTTGCTGGCGTCGAGCGGCGAGAGATTACCGCCGCCGCCACCGCCGCCCATCGTTTGCTTTTGCTGCGGAGCCTTCGACTGATAGGGCTCCAGATCGACCGGCGCGACGAGGTGCACCGCTTCCTTGGCGACTTTCTGCACGGTTTCGTTGGTGCTTATAAAAATCAGCAAACCGACCACGACGCAATGCACCATTACCGAGCCGAGGCCCGCGGTTTTTTCGTTGCCGGCCGATTGGCCCCAAATGTCCTTCACCGCAACAGGCTTGGAGGTGAGTTCGAGCGGGGGCAGAACTTCCTTCTTAAACAAGCCTTTCAGCGTGTTCAGATAGTGTTCGTGCAGCGGGACATGCGGAGCGAGCAGCCGCTGCAGATGCAGATCGGCGTCGTCGGCAGCATGCTGCTGCGAGTTTGATTCGGTGGGGGGCTGTAGCGGAGTAGTCGCCATCGGATTGCCAGAGATCCTGCTTGTACTGACGTTGAAAGCCAGCCTCCGGTTGCAAGAAATGGAATTCTGGCGTCCTTCGGCTATGAAAAATTGTAACATCTGGCGTCACGCCCCGAGGGTCACGCCCCGAGGCCCGACCGTTTGAGGAGCGCCTGGGCGTCGGGGTCTCGGCCCATAAACGCCCGGAAGAGCGCAGCTGGATCGTCGCTGTCGCCTTTGGAGAGGATGTTTTCCCGAAACGCGCGGCCGGTCGATTCGTTAAAAACGCCTTCCTTTTGGAAGCGGCTGAAGGCGTCGGCGTCGAGGACCTCGGCCCATTTGTAGGAGTAGTAGCCGGCGGCGTAGCCGGTCGGATTGGCGAACAGGTGGGTGAAGCTGGCGATCATGGCATGATCGTCCGGGAACGTCGCGGCGGAAAACCGCTGCAGGATCGCACGCGACCAGGCGATGACATCGCCATCGCGGGCGGCGTCGTAACGGGTGTGCAGGGCAAGATCGACGGCGCCGAAACTGAGTTGCCGCATTTGGCCGTTGGCGGCGCGGTAGGTGCGTGCCCGTTTCATCTTGTCGAGCAGGCCGGCCGGGATGGTTTCGCCGGTTTTGTAGTGGCGGGCGAAGAGATCGAGGCCTTCCTTTTCCCAGCACCAGTTTTCCATGATCTGCGAGGGGAGTTCGACGAAATCCCAGGCGACCGAAGTGCCGGCGAGATCGCGGATCGGCACGTTGGTGAGGATGTGGTGGAGCAGGTGGCCGAACTCGTGGAAGAGTGTTTCAACGTCGCGGTGGGTGAGCAGCGCCGGGTCGTCGCCGATGGGCGGCGTGAGATTGCCGCAGATCAGGCCGAGGTGCGGCTGGCCGGGCATTCCGGTTAGAAACGAATCCATCCACGCGCCGCCGCGCTTGTTTTCGCGCGGGTACATGTCGGAGTAGAAGCTGCCGAGATGGGCGCGTGTGGATTGATCGAAGATGTCGTAATACTTGACGCTCGCGTCCCAAGCCGGAATGCCGGAGCGTTCTTTGACTTCGATGCCGAATAGCTTGCCCGTGAGGGCGAACATGCCTTCGATTACGCTCGGCAGGGCGAAGTAGGGGCGCAACTCTTCTTCGTCGAAGTTGTACAGCGCGACGCGTTGTTTCTCGGCGTAGTAGGCGATGTCCCAGGGTTCGAGCGGTTGTTGCGCAAAGGCTTCGAGTTGCGCGTTTTCGGTGGCGAAGTATGGCTGGGTCTTGGCTTCAAGGTCGTCGAGAAACGCCTGCGCGGCGGCGCCGGTCTTGGCCATGCGGTCGATCAGCACGAGGTCGGCGAAGTTGGTGAAGCCGAGCATTCGCGCCTTTTCGGCGCGCAGTTGGAAAATTTTGACGACGTTGGCGCGGTTGTCGAATTTTTCGTCCGTCGCGCGTGCGGCATAGGCGCGGTAGAGCAGTTCGCGGATGGCGCGGTCGTCAAGGTAGGTCATGACGGCGACATAGGACGGCTGCTGCAGAGTGAATCGCCAGCCGGGGTGGCCTTTCGATTCGGCGCTTTGCCGCGCGGCCGCGATGGCAGAGGGCGGAAGGCCTTTGAGTTTTGTTTCGTCGTCGACGAGCAGTTCCCAGGCGTTAGTGGCGTCCAGGACATTTTCGGAGAACTTTGTCGTTACCTGCGCTAGTTCGATGTCGAGGCCGGCGAGTTTTTTCTTTCCTTCGGGATCGAGGTCGGCTCCGGAGAGGCGGAAGGCGTCGACGGTCTTCTTTAAGTAGCGCGCGTCGACGCCTTTGAGAAGCTTCGCGTCGCCTGTGGACTCGAAGCTCTTTACGGCTTGCCAGAGGCCGTCGTGCAGGCGGACGCTTGAGTAGAACGCGGTGGCGTCGTCTTGAATGTCGTTAAAGGCTTCGCGCAGTTCCGGGTAGGTGGCGACCGATTCGAGGTGGCGCACTACGCCGAGGGCGACGTCGAGCGGTTCGGTGGCGCGGTCGAGCGGGAGCAGCGTGTTGGCGTAGGTACGCGGTTCGGCTGGCGCGGCGATCTGTTCGATGCGTTCCTTGGCTTCCGCGATGAGCTGGCGGATGCCGTCGCGCACGTGCTCGGCGCGGATTTGGTCGAAGGGGATGGCGAAGGGGATGAAGTGGAGCGGGTTCATGTGGCCTAGACTTCAGGCTACCCGGTTGGCGGGGCTGCCGCCAAGTTGGTTCGGGGTTATTGGTTGGGGAAGGTTCGCTCCGTTGAAAGTCAGGGGTATCGGTTGGGGAAGGTGCGCTCCGTTGAAAGTCAGCATTTGGGGTTGGGGAAGGTCCGCTTCCTTGCGGTCGCGGCTCTGTAGGGTTG
>VFZW01000164.1 GCA_016871055.1 Acidobacteriota bacterium | reverse complement strand
CAACCGGTTGATGTGATAGTTGGAGAGATCCCGAGCCCGCACCAGCCATTGAATGACGCGCTTATCGACGGCGGCCTTCATCTCGAAGCTATAATCGCGAAGCCCGGTGGTCGGCTCGAAGATCGCCACATTGCCCGGACGCACGGTGCCCGACCGGTCATAGGACCATGTGCGCGCCCAGTTTCCCCTTCCGTCCCACCGGCTTAATCCGGACCGGAAATCCTCAACAATGTCCACAGCGGCGCGGTCGGCGATTTTCGCCTGCAAAACGTCCCACCGCGTCGGCTCGGCCGACGGCGGCGGCGCCGGGCGGACTTCTTTCTGTTTCTTAAGTCCGGGCGGTTCCGGTTCGCTTGCCGCGGCGGCCTGTACCTCTTCGCTCCCCGGCGGCGCGGGCACGGGCTCTACCTCGGCCTGCGGTATGCCGCCTGAGATCTGCACAGGTGCGTTCGACGCCTTTCCTTCTGGTCTCGCCACAACCCATATGCCAATAATCAGCGGTATCGCCATCGCGATCCACTTGATGTCGGGCGGCAGACGGCGAAGCCGGCCAAACGTAGGCAAAGAGCCAAAATTCGTAAACCGGTCTCGAAGTGCCGCCCGCCAACCGCCCGTCGGGTTTTCCTCGAAATCGGTCCCATCGCTCGTGCGGAGATTGTTGGGCCGCATCAGCGGTTTCGTTCCCCAATCCGACATCGGGAGCGCCAGCGGCAGACCCACACCCGCCTTCGGAAGCGGCTGTGCATTTGGCACCGCATACAACGTGTTGGCCGGCCGTTGGAGCGAGCACGATCCAAGTGGGCGCGGCCCTTCCGGTAACAACGCCATCTCCGGTTCGCCGATCCAGCCCCGGCCGGGACCGGTCCAGACCGCGAGCCGCGCCGCCGGAGGCGGAAGGGCTAAGCAGCGCGTGCGGCCATCGGTATGTCCGCTCCGCACGGGCGCTAACCGGAGCGCGGGCAGCCAAGGCCTGAAACAAGGCGCCAACGACTCACCGGCAGATTGGCAGCCAGCGATCTGTCGAGCCGCGGGCGCGGCGACGGTCAGAACGGTTCCTTTCGCCCGCACCGCCATTCGATGCTTCGCGGCCAGTCCAGGTATCGCGGGAATCGGCGCCCCTGTCGCCGGTTCGGGAGTCCAGCCCAACGCGGCCGAACGTGCGAGGTCGAAGTTGGGAACGTACTCCGTCACCCCAGCCACCCGCAGGCGTAGGCCGCCGCGCATCTCTCGTAATGGGATGATGGGCGCCGCCACCGCCTCGATTGCCCCGGCGCTCGCCGCGACAACCGCCGAATCGGAACCACCGATCGGACACAGCGAACGCAGATCCAAACTCGCCGGTAACTCCGCCGTTTGCGGCGCGGCCTTTCGGCGCGGACGCCGAGGCTCGCAACCGTTGCCCAGCAGCGGCTCGGCGTCCCCGGCCGTCACCCGAATCGCCGCGGCTGGTTCCACCGCCCGCGGCGCGAAGGTCCGCGTCGCCCGCGGCAGGGCGGATAGTCCCGCCAGATCCGTCTCATGGAACGGAAGCGGCGAACGGGCCGCTGGCAATGGCAACAGGTCAGGCGCCGTCGGCGCGCCGAATTGCAAGACGGCCGACGCCAGCGTGGGCAGATGCCGGATCCCGGCCAGGGGCTGGTTCGCGAAGGCTTCAAAAAGCGCGTCGATCTCGTTGGTCTCTTCAAACGCCGCCGAAATCTCCTCGGCGATCGCGCCCAAACTCCCGTCCGAGGGATAACTGAACAGCGATGCCCAGGCTGGCAGGAGTTCGAGCGGCCATGGCGTCGATGCCGCCATGACCACTCTGGGCGGCGCCAGGGCGCACAGTGAGCCGGAGGGCTGTAGTAGCAAGCCTTTGGCGCGCAATGCAAGCGGCGGCACACGATGCCCCGCGTTCACCAGCCACAGCGCGCCGATAGCGGTCGACAAAACCGCGCTGTCCCGAGCCGAAAATTCAATCGGCCAGAGCCGCGTAATCGGAGCGGGATCGTTGTCGGCTACCGGAGTTTTGTACTCCCAGCGCTGCGGACGCGTCGCCGCCCGCGGGAGGTTCGCCCGGCATGCGGACAGAAACCGTTCTTCGCGTACCGGTTTTGCGCCGCCCTGTCCGGGCCGCACGAGAACCCGCGCCAGCCGGCCCGATTTCCGGAATCGAGCCGGGAAACTTACGAGGTGTTCGCAGAAAAATACGGTGAGGTTCGAAGCCACCGGCTCAACGGCGCAGCCTTGCTGGCCGAAGTGAAGCGGCGCGTCCAGGAAATAAGCTTGAAATCCGCCGGCCGCCACCATGGTCTGCGTCGGGGGCCGCTGCTGCGGAATCTCGGCGACCTGATGATAGGCGGGCATCCGCTGCGTCTTGCCCGCCGCCTGGGTCGTCATCAACCGTTCGAACGCCAGCTTCTGTCCGTCGCCGTAGGCAGCCCGATGCTCATCCGAACAGAACTGAGGGTCGCTCAGCCGCCGGAGCAAAGGGATCGATTTGTTACAGAATCTACAGCGCATGCCATTGACCGAATGGTCCATCTCTAGCGTAAGGCCCATTGGTGCCCGTTACTACGCGGCAAATACCTGGGATTTTCCTAGTACACTCAGGTCCGGTGGCGGAAGATTGAGAGGAATGCCTTAGCTGGAACTCCACCGGTATCGGTTGGCCATATATTGAGAGAGATAATGCCGTCCGCCGAACAAACGATTCACACCTATGCCGCAGCCATCACGGCGCTCGACACCGATGCCTTTGTGGCTTGTTTCGCCCCAAACTGTGAGCTCAACGATCCGGTTGGCGCTCCGCCTTCGTACGGTCAGGATGGGGCCAGAGCCTTCTTTACCGGATTCTTGCCGCTACTCGACTCTATTGAGTTCCGACCCGTCGCGATTTTTGCGGCAAGCGGCAGCGCCGCCTACTCTTGGGTCGTCGAAGCGACCGGCAAGGCCGGTCAATCCGCCCGCGCCGAAGGCATCGATGTCTTCGAGTTCGATGCAAACGGCAAGATCCTCCGCAGCTTCGGCTATTGGGATCCTGGTCCGTTTGTCGCCGCCTTGACGGCCGCATGATCAAACCGCAGCGTCATTTCGTGCCGGTGCAGCCCCTTCGCGTACCCATCGGGAATGATCCGCTGCGCCACGAATCCGTGGCGCTCAAAAAACGCCGCCGTCTTGTTCGATGTGTCGATGCAAACCCGGTCCACTTGCCCGTTGCCGCGCAACAACTCCAGCCGGTGTTCCAGTTGCAATCGTCCCAGACCCTGTCCATGCCGCGCCGGATCGACCATCCCCCAAGTCAGCCACGCTGTTCTTCGCGACGGTTCGATTTCGATCCCGCCCGATCCCGCCACCGCGCCGTTTGCATCGACCAGAACAAAATAGGTTTCCGGCCCGTTGTCCAGGAATGCTTCGAACTGCTCACGTTCAAACGGCGCGAACCAATCCGGTGTCGCTGCGTCGAATATCGCCAGACACGCTTCCCGGTCGCCCGGCTGGTAGTCGCGGAAGGAGTACGTCATGGATTCCCGTTACCAGCGTAATCCCATGCGCCGGAAAAGTCGATCAATTCCCTTCGCTGCCGGGTTGCAGGAACTGCCGCAGCGCATTCGCCAGATCGTCGATGCGAATGGGCTTTGGCAGAAACGCGTCCATTCCGCTGGCAAAGCAGCGCTCCCGATCGGGATCGAGCGCCGATGCCGTCAACGCCAGAATTGGAATGCGTTGGACGTCGTTCTCCAGCGCCCGGATCGCCTCGGTGGCCTGCCAACCGTCGACCTGCGGCATGTGACAGTCCATCAGGATCAAATCGAAGTGCCCGTTGCGCCAAGCCTCGATCGCCAACGCGCCGTTGGGAACGCAGCACGCCTCACAGCCCAACTGTTCGAGCAGCCGCAAAATTACCTTCTGATTGACCGCGTTGTCCTCGGCCACCAGGATACGTCCGCCCACCGCTTCGCGCAGCGGCTTGGCTTCGCCGGCCGCGGTGCGGATGCACAGCGCGTTTTGAATCGCCGCCAGCAGCCGCGACGGCCGAACCGGTTTCACCGCATAGTGCGGAAATCCTTTCGAGCGGATAAACTCGATCCGCACCCGGTCGTGGGTATCGATCAGCGCTACGACCGGACGATCCGCCGCTAGCGCGACATGCGGATCGCAGGAGGCATTTAACCGCACCAGCGCGAAATCGTATCGGTCGCTCGATTCGTTTGTCACCTCGGCGCCCCAAGCCCGCAGCAACCGTGCAATCAGCTCCGCCGATCGCCCGTGCGGCTCGTTCAAAAACACGCGCTTTCCCGCCAGCGCCGGCTCTTGCGCCGCCGCCGGTAAGGCGCGATAGAGCGGCAGCGTGAACCAAAACGTCGAACCTTGTCCGGCACTCGATTGCAGTCCGATCTCGCCACCCCAAAGTTCGACCAACTTTCGGCAGATCGCCAGTCCCAGGCCCGTGCCTCCGCGCCGTGGAGACATCGGCCTGCACAAAGGACTGAAACAGCCTGGGCTGCACCGCTTCGGGGATGCCGATACCGGAGTCTTGAATCGCGAATCGAAGCTGTTCGCCCTCCCGCGACACGGCAACAGAGACTTCGCCCACTTCCGTGAACTTCACGGCGTTGTTCAACAGGTTCAGCAGCACCTGCCGGAACCGCCCCGGATCGGCCGTCAACTTGTCCGGCGCTGTGTCGTCGATATCGACCGTCACCTCCAGACCCTTGCGGTGCGCCGCCTCGGCCGCCAACTCGACGACCTCTTCGATCAACGTCCGAATCGAACACGGCAGCGGCTCCAACCGGATCTTGCCCGCCTCGATCTTCGAGAAATCCAGAATATCGTTCAGGATCGTCAGCAGCGCGTCGCCCGAGGACCGCATGGTCGAAAGATAATCGCGCTGGTCGGAGTCCAAATGCGTCTCTTCCAGCAAACTCGCCATGCCGAGGATTCCGTTCATCGGCGTGCGAATTTCGTGGCTCATCACCGACAGAAATTCGGACTTCGCCGCGCTCGCCTCCGCCAGCGCCTCATTCAACCGCAGCAACTGGTCATTGGACTCGCGCAGCCGTTGATACAGTCGCTGTTCGGTGAACTGTTCCTGCACTTCGATGAGCTGTTCGAACGCCGCCAATTGCGCCCGCAGCGCCACCGGGTCGTCGCGCTGTTCCACCCGCCGGTCGGTAAACTCCCGCCCGACAAACGGCGTCAGCGCCAGCTTCAAGCTCGCCGCCAGCGGCGCGAACAGTTCGGCGCACTCCGGGGAAACATGCCGCCGCGAAAACACAATCAGCGCGAACAGATCGCCGCTATGCAGCACGCCGCCGAAACCAAGCACCGACGATATGGCGTGCTCCCGCACAAACGCCTGCGCCGGAACCGACTCGGACCCCAACGCGTGCTCGACGTGAAACACTCCATAGCGCTGCTCGACCATCGATGTCAGCCGGCTTGCGCGCGGATTCAGGACGCTCTCTGGATCGAGCCCGAACTGCGCGATCAGAGACGCCACCATCGGCGCGCGCTGAATGAATTCGCGGCTCACCAGCGGAATCGCCTGATGTCCCTTCGACAACTTCCGGTCGTTCCACTCCGGCTGATCGCCCGCGGTCGCCAGCAGTGTTAAGCAGCGTGTCTCCGGGCCAGGTTCGATCGCCGATTGCGCCAGCGCCCACTCCCGCAAGTCTTCGGGCAACGTCTCAAACTGCTGCGTCTTGTACAACCGCGCCATCGCGGTGCCATCCAGATCTTCGACGACAAACCGCACCGCCGCCTGCGCGACCTCTTCCATCGTTCGCGCGCCGGCGCCGATCGCACGAAACCGCGCGGCATAGTCGGCGACATCGTGCAGCGTAAAACTAGCCGGATCGTGTCGTGTGGGTGAGGCCCGCATCAAGTCGTCTTATCGGTTGACCGGGGCTGGTGTGAGAGGAAAATTGGCTATTCGCGGACCACGCGCGACAATCCCGGCGGCTGCGAAAAGCGCACCTCGCGGAGAAATCCCACGCTCACGGCGATGCCGCGGTGCCGCTACTTCACCTTCGTCCAAGCCCGCGTCCGGGCCGACTCCAGCACCGCGTCCGTCACATGATCGGTCGCCAACCCATCCCGGAACGTCGGCGCAACGCCCTTGCCACCGGCCGCGGCCTGCAGGAAGTCCGCCACCTGATGAATAAAGGTGTGCTCGTAGCCGATCTGCAATCCCGGCACCCACCAGTTCTTCATATACGGATGATCGCCGTCGGTGATGTGCAGACTCCGCCAGCCGCGCAACTTGCCTTCGTCCTTGTGATCGAAGTACTGCAAACGGTGCAGATCGTGCAGATCCCAGAAGATCGACGCGTGCTCGCCGTTGATCTCCAGCGTGTACAGCGCCTTGTGCCCGCGCGCATACCGTGTGGCTTCAAACGTCGCCAGCGATCCGTTGTTGAATCGCGCCAGGAACAGACTCGCGTCGTCGATGCCCACCGGCTCGACCTTCCCCGACAAGTTATGCTTGCGTTCCTTGATGAAGGTCTCGGTCACCGCCGACACTTCTTCGATGCCGCCGTTCAGCCACATCGCCGTGTCGATACAATGCGCCAGCAAATCGCCCGTCACACCACTTCCAGCGACGTTGACATCCAGCCGCCACAACCCCTCGCCGCCCTGTGGCAGTTCGGTCGAAATCGTCCAGTCCTGCAGGAACTTCGCGCGGTAGTGGAAGATCCGCCCCAGCCGTCCTTCATCGATCAACTGCTTGGCCAGCGTCACCGCCGGCACGCGCCGGTAGTTGTACCAAACCGTATTCGCGACGCCGGCTTGTTCGACGGCATCCACCATCTCTTCCGATTCGGCCGCGTTCCGCCCCAGCGGCTTCTCGCACATCACCATCTTGCCGGCCTTGGCCGCGGCGATCGCGATCTCGCGATGCGTATCGTTCGGGCTCGCGATGTCGATCACATCGATGTCCGGCGACTCCACCACCTTCCGCCAATCGGTCTCAATCCCCTCGTAGCCCCACTTCGCCGCGAAGGCTTTCGTGCGGTCTTCATTGCGCGCGCAGATCGTCTTCAACACCGGTTGAAACGGCACGTCGAAAAAGTTGGTCACCTTCCGGAATGCGTTCGAATGCGTACGGCCCATGAAGCCGTAGCCGATCATGCCTACGTTCAGTTTTTTCATATCTCTCCAGAATACTGTCCCGCCGAAGCGCGAGCGTAAGCGCCCAAGTTGGTGCCGCTATCGACCTCGGTTGGCGGTTAGGCCCACCCGTGGGCGTCGCGCACCGCGATCATCGTGCGTAGAACATCGTTCCATGTGTCCACTTTCATCATCGTGTCGTTGGAGAACATGCAGCCGTCCCAGCAGATATGCCGCACCGCTTTGGTGAGGTTCCCTGCATCGTCGCGCAGCCACGCGCCCGAATCGCGCACCACGTCCAGCCGCCCGTTCGGATCGTTCGGTAGGCAGTGCCGCCCGGTCTTATCGTGCGACCCCGATCCCTTCACCGTGCCGTCGTTCTGCGCGACGTGGAAGTCGATCGTCCACGGCCGCAGCGCGCGCGCCATGCTCTTGTAAGCCTCGGCCAGTTGGGCGCCATCGTTCCAATCGAAATCGGCCGGAAGCAGCGCGTCTTCCGGCGCGTTGTAACCCATCGTGAACAACATCGTATGCGCCATATCGGCCTGGAAGCCCAATGTTTCCGGGCGTCCCACCATCTCGAGCAGCTTCACGTTCTGCCGCCAGCTATGCATGCCCGCCCAGCAGATCTCGCCTTCGGCCGCCAGCCGCTCGCCGTATTCGGCGGCGATATCGCAAGCTTTGCGGAAGGTATCCGCGATCCGTTTGGTGCCCGCTTCCGGATCGGCCAGCCAGTTGTGCGGCCCTTCCGCCGAGTCGATGCGCACAATCCCATACTTGCGAATCCCCAGATCCCGCAGCTTCTTGCCGATCCGGCAGGCCTTGCGCACCTGCGTCAGGAACTTCGCCTGCTCCTCGTCGTTGCCCATCGCCGAGCCGCCGCCGGTCGGTCCCCATACCGGCGCCACCATCGAGCCGATCACCAGCCCGCGTCCGCCGACGTTATCGGCCAGCTTCTTTAAGTCGTCGTCGCTTGAATCGATATCGGTGTGCGGCAGCGAAAGAAAAATATCGACGCCGTCGAATTTTACGCCGTCAACGTTGGCCGCGCACGTCAGATCCAACATGGTATCGAGAGAGATTGGCGGCTCCGAGTCGGGGCCTTTGCCGACCAGTCCGGGCCACATGGCATTGTGCAGTGCGGGAGAAGTGTTCGTTGTGCTCATGGGTTCGCAGCTTAAGAGCATATACCAACCGGTGCCACGGGTGCACGGATGTTAACAATTTTGAGGTTGCCCGGAGCGGGTAGAATAAAAAGACTGCCTATGGAATCGATTCGTCTCCGGCTGTTCACAGTCATTGCAGCCGCCTCGTTTGTTAACGCACAAACGCCCGCTCCAACCCCACCGGCGCCCGCGAAACCCGCCGCCGAAGCTCCCAAGCAAGCGCCTACCACCTTGAAAAAGGTCAACTACGTTCGTCCGATCTCCGCCGGCGGCACGTTCGGATTCCTCGCGCTCGTTCCCGTCGGCGACGGCTCATTCGTCTCGGCGACCAACGTCCTCTCCCGTAACGACGAGACGAAATCGAAAGGCAGCCCCATCGGTTTTGGTGGCCTCGTCCAGGTCGCGCTACCGAAAAAATTCGCCGTCGCCGCGACCTACATGATCCACGCGTCGAAGCTCGAAACGACCAAGAACACCATCGAAGGCATCGACAACCCCTTCACCACCGTCGACGAACGCAAGATCAGCGATGTTAAGGAAAACTCCAGCATCAAGTATCGCGACTTCGGCATCCTGGTCCGCCGCTACGACAAAGACCACACCAAACAAGGCGTCCGCGTCTTCGTCGAAGGCGGCCCATCCTTCCGGGCGGTGCAGTCCATCCGCACAACGCGCACGACGACAATTCTCGGCGTCAGCACGAACGACAATAAGCCCATCGACAAGAAAGTCCAAAACCTCACCCGCGGCTGGACCGGCGGCATCGGCGTTCAATACAACGACGACTTCGGTTTCCGTGTCGTGCCCGAGTTCCGCTACACCCGCTGGATGGACAAAACGTTCGACAAGGATTCTTACAACTCAAGAAAAAATCAGTTCGAAGTGATTCTCTCGATAACTTTTTAGTCCCGTTCGCGCCAGTGTTTGCAGGAGCGAACGATGGGATTCGAACTCGAAAATCTGAACGTTGTTGTCAATAGCGGCTCGATTGTCAAGTGTCCGCACGGCGGCTCGGTGCAAATCGAGACAACGACGATGTTCGTTCTGCCGAACGGCAAAAGGGCGTTCAAGTGGACCGGCGCCGGAACCTTTTTGGGCTGCGCACACAGGGTCGGTGGACGCCCCCAACCCTGCGTCAAGATGCTCTGGGTTACCTGCAACCCGCTATATACAGTCGATGCCGTGCCCGGCGTAACGCTCGGCAATGTTGGCATCGGTAAGACCACCACCAACGCACCGCAGGGTCCGGCGATCATCGCCATGATTTAGTTTGAGGAACAGGAGAATTGCAATGGGATATCAAACCGACTACGCAATAGCATTCACTCAGGTAACGGACAAGTCTGTTGTCCACTGTCCGCATGGCGGACGCGTAACGATCATGCCTTCCACCACGACGACCAATGCCTATGGCCGCCGGCCGGCGAAGTATACGGATCCGGCAGTCGTCTCGGGTTGTCCTTTTCGCGTGGGAAACAAGCCCCAGCCCTGCACGAAGGTGCATTGGTTTGCGGGTAACCCGCTGGTGCCAGTGGATGGCGTCCCTGGCGTGACGATGGGGACGATTGGAACATGCAGATCCAATAATGGTGTGCCCCAAGGGCCGGCCTTGATCCTCAGCACTATCTAGCAGAAATGCGCGCCGCGCGTTTCGACGTACACCGAGTACAGCGACTGGCTGCCCGTCATGAACAATCGGTTTCGCTTCGCGCCGCCAAATGCGACGTTCGAACAGATCTCCGGTAGCCGGATCTGGCCGATCCGCTGTCCATCCGGCGCGAAGATGTGCACGCCGTCGTAGTTTTCGCCGACCCATCCCGCGCTCGCCCAGATGTTGCCGTCCTCGTCGCAGCGGATGCCGTCGGCCAAACCCTCGCCAACGCCATCGAGCTTCATCGAACAGAACACTTTTCCGTTCGTCAGCTTCGTGCCGTTGATGTCCCACACCTTGATCACCTTCGGCGCGTTCGGATAATGCGTCGCGCCCGTGTCCGCGACATAGATCTTCTTGTAGTCGGGCGAGAAGCAGATTCCGTTCGGCTTGTAGATATCATCGGTGACTTTCTCGATCTTCCCCGACTTGTCCACGCGATAGACCGCTTCCTTTAACTCCAACTTGCCCTTGTTGCCCTCGTACCACATCAGCGAGCCGTAGCCCGGATCGGTGAACCACAACGAGCCGTCGGGGCCGACAACGCCGTCGTTTGGCGCGTTCAACGGCTTGCCCTCGAACTTGTCCGCGATCACCGTCGTCGAGCCGTTGTGCTCGTAGCGCAGCACGCGCCGGTTGCCGTGTTCAAACGCAAGTTGCCGCCCTTCCCAATCGAACGTGTTGCCGTTCGAGTTGCCGGCCGGATTGCGAAACACCGACACATGCCCCGTCTCTTCCACCCAGCGTAACTGCGCGTTGTTCGGAATGTCGCTCCAAAGCAGGTAGCGGCCGACCGCGCTCCATGCCGGCCCTTCGGCCCACAGGCAGCCCGTGTGCAGGCGCTGAATCGGCGTGTTGCCGAGCTTGTACTTGTTGAAGCGCGGGTCGATCGCGACGATGTCGGGATCGGGGTAACGGGTCGGATTCTGCCCGCTCCAATCGCGCTTGATCTGCGCTAACAAGGGAGACGCGCCGAGTCCGGCGGCGGCGAAAAGCGATCTGCGGTTGAGTTTGTTTTCCATAATGGGCGAATGGCAAGTATATCAGGCTCCGTATTGGTACACTCTCGTTTACCGCGATGAAACGCTTTGCAACTTTTCTTCTTGCCTGCACCGCCATGATGGCGGCATCCGCCGAAGTCCCTGCGCGCTTCGAACAACGCTCTGAAAGCCAGTTCGTGCTGAAAGGAAACGGTTACGCCGCGCGCCTTTCACCGGCCGGGATGACGCTGGCCACGCGCGATAGTTCGGTCGATCTTCGTTGGCGCAACGCGCGCGCATCGAAGCTTACTGGCGCCGGGGAACGCAGCACCGTGACCTACTTCCGCGCGAACGATCGCGCCAGCTATCCAACGCACTCCCGCGTTACCGCGGCCAATCTCTACAACGGCATCGACCTCGTTTACTACGGCGCAAATCGCCGTATGGAGTACGACTTCATCGTTCACCCCGGCGCAGATCCAGCCGCCATCCAGTTCACCGCGCCAGCCCGCATCACCGGCAATGGCGAACTCGTATTCGCCAACGGTCTGCGCTTCCGCGCTCCCATCGCCACGCAGCAAGACCGCAAAATCCCCGTCCGCTTCGTCGAACGCGATGGCTCGTTCGGATTCGATGTGGGCCCCTTTGACCACACTCGCGAACTCGTCATCGATCCCGTTCTGACCTACTCCACCTACCTCGGCGGATCCCTCGCCGACGAAGCCCGCGGCATCGCCGCCGACGCCCAAGGCAACGCCTACATTGTCGGCTCCAGCGTGTCGATCGACTTCCCCGGCGCCGCGCGCTCCCAAACATTTGGCTCGCAAGATGTTTTTGTCGCCAAACTGAATCCTTCCGGTCGAGGCGTTGTGTGGACAGCCTACATCGGCGGCAACGGCGTCGACACCGGCCTTGCCATCGCGGTCGATTCCGCCGGCGCCGCCTATGTAGCTGGCCAATCCGCCAGCAATAATTTCCCTGTCTCCGCCGACGCTCCTCAAAAGCTGCTCGCCGGTGGCAGCGGCATCACCGACGCGTTCATCGTCAAACTCGCGCCCTCCGGAACCGCCATCACCTACGCCAGCTACTTCGGCGGCGCCTCCAACGAGTCCGCCAACGCCATCGCCATCGACTCCACGGGCGCCGCCTACATCGCAGGCCGCACCGACTCGACCGATTTCCCCGCCACCACCAAGGACACGCTTCCCGTGCGCGGCGGCGGCGACGCCTTTGTCGTCAAGTTCGCTCGCGATGGCGCATCCGTCGTCTACGCCAGCATCCTCGGCGGCTTCGCCGTCGACATCGCCAACTCCATCGCCGTCGACTCCGCCGGCTCCGCGCACATCGCCGGCGAAACCCGCTCCGATAACTTCCCCATCACCGAAACCGCGTATCAGAAAACGCGTCGCGGTACCTCGGATGCCTTCGTCTCCAAACTCGCCGCCAACGGTGCGTCGCTCGTATTTTCCACCTACTACGGCGGCGATCTGCAAGAGGTTGCCCGCGCCATCGGTGTCGACGCCCGTGGCAATGTCTACATCGCCGGCCAGACTACTTCTCCCAATCTCCCCGTCAGTTTCAACTCCGTGCAAAGCGTCGCCGCATTGCTGCCCGACGCCTTTGTAGCGCGCTTCGATCCGCTCGGTACGGTACTGGTTTACGGCACGTTTCTCGGCGGTTCGGCCGACGAGATCGCCAACGCGCTCGCTGTCGATTCGCTCGGCAACGCCTACGTCGGAGGCCAGACGTTCTCTTCGAATTTTCCTCTCCGTAACGACGGCCCGATTCGTTCTGAGGAGTTTCGCGGCGGCGCCGATGCGTTCCTGGCCCGTATCAGCGCTGGCGGCAATCAGCTTCAGTTTTCTACGCATCTCGGCGGCGCCGGAACCGATAGCATCCAGGCCGTCGCCATCGACGGCCGCGGTCGCACTTGGGTAACCGGCGTCACCGACTCGGCCAATCTGCTCACCACCGAAGGCGCGCTCGCCACACGTCCCATCGGCGCCGGCGACTCCTTCGCCGCGCTCTATAGCGAGATCCTCGTCACCATCGCGCCTGCCTTCGTCACGCTCGGCCCGCGCGAGTCGCAGCAATTCACCACCACCATCAGCAACACCGCCAACACCGCCATTCGCTGGTCGATCTTCCCCGACATCGGTACGATTACCCAGACCGGTCTCTACACCGCGCCCGACTCCTTCGCGGGCTCTCCCGGCATCACCGTCTCGGCCATCAGCGTCGCCGACGGAACCAAAATCGCCGACGCCGTTGTCACGCTCGTCAACCGTCTCACCATCACGATGACGCCCCTCTCGGCGACCCTCGCCGCCAACCAGACGCAGCAATTCAATGCCACCGTGCTTGGCGCCGCCAACACCACCGTGCGATGGACGCTCACGCCCAACGTCGGATCCATCACGCCCGGCGGGCTCTACACGGCCCCGGCCACGATCCTGTCGGCATCCACAGTCACGCTGCGCGCTTCCGCCGCCGCCGACAACACCAAGTTCGTCGAAGCCACAATCAACCTTGTTCCTCCGCTCGCTCCGCCGCGCCCCGAGTTCACTCTTGCCGGCGTCACCAACGCCGCCAGCTTCAGGCCGGCGCGCAACGAAGGCGGCATCGCTCCCGGTG
>VFZW01000163.1 GCA_016871055.1 Acidobacteriota bacterium | reverse complement strand
ATTTTTCAAGTT
Organism: Acidobacteriota bacterium; assembly: GCA_016871055.1. Classification (GTDB taxonomy): domain Bacteria; phylum Acidobacteriota; class Terriglobia; order Bryobacterales; family Bryobacteraceae. Next base: position 13,647 of record VFZW01000163.1, on the reverse strand, counting down.
GTTGATAATAAATGAAATATATTTCTTCGAAATCTGTGAACGGGTTTTGGCATGAGGGCGGTTTTGCGGAAAAATGGGGTTAAGGTGCTTGTTTTGAGGGAGTTGAGTGTTTCGGATCGCCGTGCCGCACTTCCGGCGCTTGGCGGTCAGAGCAAACTACGTCAGATTCGGCAGCGTACGCTGTGCCATAAGAACACGACAAACCGATCGTTTGGCCGAAGAGCGAGATCAAGACGCCGCCTTTCAGCAAGGCGGCGAGGCTGGAGGCCGGTGTGCTGCTTCACCGATTGCAGAGGGGAGAATTGTTGGGGCTGCCGCAATCGAGAATCGAGGCCGATGCCGGCGATCGGCGCGCATTCTCATGATCTACGGATTCCGGATCGGGAGCGTTCGTGGCGAATCGTCTACCACATCGCGGGGGACCCAATCGTGATTCTCGACGTTTTCATCAAGAAGATGCAAGCGATTCCAGCAAACGTAATCAAGCTGTGTAGTCAGCGGTTGGCTGCGTACAAGAAAGCGGCTGGCAACGAGGAGCATCCATGAACAGCGAAAAGAAGAAACGTCTTGAGCGCTCTGGCTGGACGGCCGGCGGCGCGGCGGACTTCTTGCGGTTGAGTCCGGAGGAGGCCAAGTTTATCGAGCTGAAACTGGCCCTGGACGCAGCGATGAAGGAGCTGAGGGTGAAGCGAGGGCTGACGCAAACCGCGCTGGCGAGCCGGTTGGGGTCGAGCCGGCCGCGGGTTGCCAAGATGAAAGCGGGGGATTCGACCGTTTCCATCGATTTGCTCATTCGGCCGTTGTTGACGATCGGCGTGGGCTCGGCGGATATTGCGCGGTGGATTCAGCGGACGGAGACGACTCGGGCGGCGTAGGGTGCGCTTTCATGCCAACCGATTGTTGCGGTTGCGTTTGTGCCGTGCGCAGCGACGGGCGGGGCGTCGACGTTTTTTGTCGAAGTGCTGGGCGCTTGCGTTAACGGCAGTTTAACGGCACAATAACGGTAGCCTTGGCTGCCGACAAACCGCCGATACGATGCCTTTTCAACCGAAGTTCGTCCTTTCATCGAGGACCGCTACGAGCCTCATGCGCATTGAGGCGGCCCGGCAGGCGATCCAGGATCTACCGATAACGCGATCCGTCCTTTCGACGCTTCGAGAAACGGCGCGGCTGCATTCAACGCACTATTCGACAGCGATCGAGGGCAATCGACTGACGCAAGAACAGGTCTCGAAGGTTATCGGGGAGCACGAGCACTTCGCGGGGAGGGAGCGCGACGAGAATGAAGTGCTCGGATACTATGCGGCGCTCGAGAGAGTCGAGCAGATTGCGGCCTCGGGTGCGCCGGTTTCGGAGGCACACATTCAGGCTCTCCACGCGCTTGTGATGGCGGGTGGCCGGAAGAAGACGAATGGCACTCGTTATCGGGATGGCCAGAATGTTATTCGAGATAGCCGGACTCGGGGTATCGTTTACATGCCGCCCGAGGCGCGCGATGTGCCGCCGTTGATGCGCGATCTGGCGGCGTGGATTTCGACGTCACAGCGAGAGTCGCTGCCGTGTCCGCTTCGAGCCGGCATCGCGCATTATCAGTTCGCGACAATTCATCCTTACTACGATGGCAACGGCAGGACCGCCCGGCTGCTGACGACGCTGATTCTGCATTTGGGCGGATATGACCTGAAGGGGTTGTACTCGTTGGAGGAGTATTATGCGCGGGATTTGGGGGCTTACTACAGGGCGCTGAGCGTTGGGCCGTCGCACAATTACTACGACGGCCGCGCGACCGCCGATGTCAGCGCTTGGGTAGAGTATTTCTGCGCCGGCGTTGCGACGAGTTTCGAAAGCGGGAGGCGGCGAGCGCAAGAGGCTGCCGGAACGGGCGCAATCGATCAGTCGCTTGCGTTGCGGCGACTGGATCCGAGGCAGCGCAAGGCATTGGAGCTATTTCGCGGGAGTGCGTTTATTACGAGCCGGGAAGTGGGGGCATTGTTTGGAATTTCCGAGCGGGCGGCGCGGAATCTTCTGGCGGCTTGGGTCAGCAAAGAGTTCGTGGTGGTGGCGGATCCGGCGAAGAAGAGCAGGAAGTATGGGTTGGGGTTGGAGTTTGGCGGGCTGATCGAGTGAGCCGCCGCGAAATCCGAGCGCGCGCAGTCATGGATAGATGTGAATCGCGTTTCAGTGATAGATCGATAGGTAGCTACGGGTCCTATCCGCTTCCGACGGTGGGAACGATAGCCCGATACCGAAGATCGAACGCTTGGCGGCGCCGGTCATCTTTTGCAGGATTATGGCGCAAACCTTACGGCCTTAGCAAACGCAAGGCTAGCTCGATCTCGGGATCGCCGGGTTTGGCGTGGCGGGCTTCGTCCAAATGGGTCAGGGCCTTTGCCGTATCGCCGGACCGCGCCAGAATCAGCCCGAGGTTCTTGTGCAGATCGGCGCGCGAGCGGCACTCGCCGCAGAGCGCTATCGCTTCGTTGAGCTGTTCGATCGCCCTAGGCCAGTCGCGCGACTCCGCAGCAGCCAGGGCGAAATTGTTTAGCGTCTCGGCTTGATCGGTCAATCGCTTCAACTTCTGCATCGCGGTGAATTGCTCACGGATGGCCGGATCGCCGGTGGCGCGCAGTAGATTGTACAAAGCCTCGCTGTGCTGGGGATTCACGGCGATTGCGCGGCGCCACGTGGCGATCGCCTGCTCCTTCCCGTCGGCCGCGTTTTGATTTTGGCCAAGCAGGTAGAGCGCATCGGCGTTTCGCGGCTGCAGTTGGACCAGGCGCTCCAAGTGCGCTCGGGCCGCGGCGGGTTGGTTCATTTGCTTTTGCGACACCGCTAACAAATACATCGCTTCGGCTGCGTTCGGGTCAAGCTCGACCGCCTTGGCAAGCGATGCGATCGCCTTTGGATATTCGCGCAGATCGTACTCGGCGCGGCCTTTGTTGTAGTGGGCCTGCGCGAGACTCGGGGCCAGGCGCGCGGCCTCGGTAAACGACACCAACGCGCCCGGCACATCGTATGCATCGGCTTGCGCGATTCCGAGATTGATCCGCGCGCCGGCATCGTTGGGCTGCAACGCGGCCACGTTCTGAAACAAGGGAACGGCGTCCTTGGCATTGCCGGCTCGGGTTTCGATCATGGCGGCGAGCGTCAGCGTCCGCGCATCGCCCGGCTGCAGCGCGAGCGCACTCCGCAGCGGTTCTCGCGCTTCCTTGAACTTGTTCTGGCTCGCCAGCGTCAGCCCCAGATTCAGGAACGCCTGCGCGTATTTCGGATTCGCCTCGACCGCTCGCTGAAAATGTCCGAGCGCTTCGGCGCCGCGGCTGGTTTGACTCAGCAACACGCCGAGATTATTGTGCGCTTCGGCGAAGTTCGCATCCGATTCGATCGCCGCGCGAAAGTGCGCTTCGGCTTCGGCGGGTTGATTCATCAACACAAGGCCGAGTTGATTCCGCGCGGGCGCGAAGCGCGGTTGCAGTGAGGCGGCCTTTTCCAACGCCAAACGCTCGCCGTTTTTGTCGCCGGTGCGAGCGAGCGCGAGAGCCAGGTTGTATTGCGTCACGGCGCTCGACGGATTCTTCGCCAACGCCTCGCGATACAACTCGACGGCCTTTCGCGCGTCGCCGGCTTCGAGCGCCTGATTCGCCATGGCGGCAGTCGTGTCGGCGATCTGATTTTCGGCGTTCTGCTGCTTGGCCACGCGCACTGCGTCCAACTCCCGGCTCGCTTCTTCGGAGAGATTGAGGCTCTTCAACACCTGTGCAAGTTGAAAGCGTACGTCGGCGCCGTCGGGGTTCAGTACGCGCGCCGATTCCAACTGTTGACGCGCTTCGTCGAACTTTCCGTTGCGAGCGAGAACGAAGCCGAGTTGATACGACGCGTCGGCGTGTATGGGATCGGCGGCGACGGCGGCTTTTAATGGCGCTTCGGCTTCTTCGAAACGCCCAAGCCCGCGCAGGGCGACGCCCTTTAGATAGTTCGGCTCAAAGCCGGTGGGCATCGAGAGCAACGGCAGCGATTCGTCGTAGTCGCGATTGGCCACCAGCGCCCGCGCGAAACTGAGGCGCGTTTCTTCGTTCGCGGGCTCCAATCGCAGGGCGGCCGAAAACGCATTTGCCGCTTCGCGGTACAGCTTCTGATTCGCGTACGCCGTTCCGAGATAGTGATGCGCCTCCGGCAATCGAGGCGCCAGCACCACGGCCTTACGCAGCGGCGCGACGGCATCGGCGGCGCGGCCTAGTTCGTTGTAGGCCGCGCCCATCGCGAGATAATGGCCGACCTCGTTCGGCTCCAATTTCAACGCCTGTTGCAACACCTCGATTGCGCGCGCGAACCGGCGATCCAGAATCAATGCCCGCGCCAGGCCCCGCAGCGCGGTTTTGTTGGATGGCTCGGCGTTGAGCACGGTCTGGAATTCGCCGATCGCCGAGGCGGGGTCCTGTGTTTCCGTCAACACGGTGGCGAGAGCACTGCGGGCGGAATGCAGCTTCGGATTCAAGGCGAGCGCCGATCGAAACGACGCCGCCGCCCGGGCCGCGTCGCCGGCATCCATGAATGCCAATCCCAAGTTGAAGTGCGCTTCGACGGATTTTGCGTCCAGAGCGATCGCCCGTTGGAAGGCGGCAATCGCGCAGTCGTACCGCCGCGCCTGTGCGAAGTGGGCGCCCAGTGCGTTCAACACGGGTGGCGCGGGCTTCTGGTTCTCCAACGCCGCCGGCCCGCGGCAGACGGGTTGGGCGAAAACAAAACAGGCGGCCATCGAAAGGATGGCCGCCTGTCTCAAACTACACATAAGGGCAGAATATCAGAACTTGATCTTCGCGCCCAATTGCAACTGCCTCGGCTGATTGGCGATGCCAGTCACGGTGCCAAACAACGCCGCGTTGGTGAGGTTCGCGTTCGGGACACCGTAGACCGGGTGGTTGAACATGTTGAAGCCCTCCACGCGAATTTCGACGCTCTTGCCTTCCCACGGCATGGGGAAGATCTTGAACAGCGAGAGATCGAAGTTCTCCCAGCCATCCGAGCGCAGACGATTGCGGCCGGAGTTGCCGAACGTGAACGGCGCGGGCGCCGCCACCTTCGTGCGATCAAACCAGCGTAGCGGAACCGGATTGGAGATCTCCGGATTGTCCAGGAAGTTGAGGCGGAGGTACGTGCCGGCGTTACCGGTGTTGGCAAGGTCGCCGCTGATCTGCAAGCTATAGGGTTGGCCGGAACTCAAGCGAATGATGCCGTTGGCTTGCCAGTTGCCGAACGCATAATCGGCCACCTTGTTGCCCATCGAGAAGCGCTTGCCTTTGCCGAACGGTAAATCGTAGACGAAGTTCATGGTGAGCACGTGCGTCATGTCGAAACCGGAGACGCTGCGATCGTTATTGAACTTGTACGGGTTCTGAATCGAGCAGCCTTCGACGCCGTACCAGCCGGAGCAGCCGATGTCGATTGACTTCGAGTAGGTGTAGTTGACCATGTAGCCGACGCCGTCGCGGACCTTGCGGTCGAGCAAGAGTTGAAGGCCCTGATAGTTGCCGCGGCCCCACGAGCGATCGTAGTAGGTCGGCCGGATGTAGGGGAACGGCCTGCGGTTGGTGGAGTCGCCGGGGCCGGGCTCGGTGGCGACGTTGTAGAAGCCGCCGACATCGAGACGACGGGAACCGGAGCCAACGTAGTTCGCGGTAAGCAGTGTCTGCGTGTCGATCTGATGCTGGACACCGAAGTTCCACTGCAGGGAGTAGGGGTTCTGCGCGTTCGGGTCCATGTACCACTGCACCTGGTTGAACGGCGTGGCCTGCGGAAGCGCGCCGGACGGGAACGGATTCTTTCCGGAGAACGTGGGCAACGGCTGCGCGGCAGTGGGGTTATTCAGGTTCTCCTGCAACTGTTCGCCGACGCTGGGCCACTGGGCCGAGTAGTTCTGCGAGGTCTGCACGACGGCGGCGTAGTTGTCGTAGAACATGCCGAACGACGTACGAATCGCCGTGCGGTTGCTGAGGCGGTAGGCGATACCGAGTCGCGGTTGCCAATTGTCGTTGTATGGCCGGTAGATCGTCGCATTCTTCGCCAGTTCGACATTGGCCGGTAAGCGGCCGCCGGGCACGCAAGGCGCTTTTCGGAGTTCCTCGCAGGAGCCGGGCTGCTTCTGAATCAAATATACGCCGCGCTGCAAATTGTAGGCGCCGGTAAAAATGTTGTCGTTACCTTCGACGCCGAGCGGCGGAATCTTGGTGTAGTCGTAGCGGAAGCCGATGTTGACGGTCAGCTTCTGGTTGACCTTCCATTGATCCTGCACGAAGAACGCATAGTGATAACCGCGGCGTACGGTGGTGGCGCGGTTGCGGAAGCCGGCGGCGTCGGGAACGTCGAGCAGGAACGATGCCAACTGGCTACCGGTGGTTCCGGGCGTCTGAGGGTTGGAGGTTTGCAGCGGGCGGTAGGTCGCGCTCGCGTTACGCGGCGAACCGTAGAAGTCGAGGTTGTTGAACTCGCCCCCAACCTTGAACTGGTGGGCGCCCACAACCTTGGAAAATGTCGACTTATACTGCCACACATCGGAAGGCCGGTTGAACGAGCGGCTCTCCGAGCCGCCCACCCATCCGTCGATGTTCAGCGCGGGCATCAGCGTCTGGCTGTCGAGGAACGCACAGCAGAACGTATCGCGGTAGCCCACGCGGGTAGCGAAGTCGCCCGGAATGCTGCGGAAGCGGTTGCCGTTGTTGTCCGTGTTCACGAGGCGGCCAAACTGCACCTGCAATATGGCGGAGGGGCCGAAGGTGTGATTCCAACTTGTACCGATGTTGATTGCGTTGAACTCGCGAAAGCTGGCCAGGATCGGCCGGCCGCCGGAAGCGGTCTGGTCAAGCATGGAATGGCTCAGGCGGAAGAACATGTTGTCCTTGGGCCCCAGAACGCGGTCGATCCGGGCGCTGTACTCTTCCTGGTTTTGGTTGAAGGACGACGGATCGATGGCGTTGCGATCACCGGTGATAGGCGCGCCGCCGGCGGGGAAAGTTTGTTGTGCGTAGTAGAGGTTTCCGGCGTTGATGCGGCTGGCCGGAATGCGGTTGCCGGCGAAGGGCGTGCGGACGAAGCCGGTACCGTTGGGGTTCGCGACGGTCGTAAAGGGATCGAAGATCGCACGCGCTTCGTCGCTAAGATCGCCGGTCAGGTTGGCGGCGGTCGGGACGCGGAACAATGCATTATTCGCGCGGCGGAATCGCCAGCCCTGGTAGGCGCCATGGAAGAACGTGTTGTTCTTCCCGTTGAGCAGTTTCGGAATCATCACAGGGCCGCCGCCGGCGGCGCCGAACTGATTCTGGCGGAACGGAGTAACCGCGGGCAAGAAGGTTGTGCGCGCGTCAAACTCGGAGTTGCGCAGGTATTCCCACGCGGTGCCGTGCAGGGCATTCGTACCCGACGAAGTGGCGACGTTGATGACGCCACCCAGCGCGCCGCCGAATTCGGCCTGGTCGTTGTGCGACTGGACCTTGAACTCTTCAATCGCGTCGACAATCGGGTTTACCGCGGGCGTGGAGAGCATCAAGCCTTGATTGGTAATACCGTCCAGCGTCCAAAAGTTCGAGCGGTTCGTCTGGCCGTTGATCGATGGGAAGATGAACGCGCCGATACCGGGATGCGCGAAGCCGGAGCCCGTGTTTTGCGAAACGCTGACCGGTGCAACGCCGGGCGTTAGCGACAGCAACTGGGTGAAGTTGCGACCGTTAAGCGGTAGATCCAGCACCTGTTGCTTTGCCACGACCGCGCCGATTTCCGAGGTCGAGCTCTGCACTTCCGCGCCGACCGCTTCCACGTTCACCGACTGCTCCACCGATCCAACTTCCAGCGTCAAATCCAACGTGGCGGTCTGATTTACGTTCAATGCGAACGCGGACAGCTTGACCGTGCGGAATCCGGCCTTGCTGCACTCCAGCGTATACTGGCTGGGCAGGATATTGAGGATGACGAACACACCGGCGCCGTTGGATTCGGTACGCATTTCAACCGAAGTCGTTACGTTGCGGATGACAAGAGCGGCACCGGGAACGATCGAACCCGAGGAGTCCCGAACCGTACCGTTAACGGTCGCCGTGGACGTTTGCGCTAGCATCGACAACGAGGCCGCGAGTAGCAGTGTAACGCTCTGGAGTGATTTCATTCGTGGATGTTCCTTTCCTGAAGAGATGGAACGATATCACTTTTTTTACATGAAGTCAATCTGGCTTGCCGCACTGTTTACAACGTTGTACGCGCAATCATCGATCCTCGATCTCGTTGATCTGCCGACAGAGCGGCGCGCCTTTCTCGAACTCTACGAGGAGCGGGACCCGCTGCGTAAACGGTCCCATGCCGCCCAGTACCTCCGTGACTTTCCTCGTTCTTTTCTAACGCCGCAAGTGCTGGAAGCCGCAGCCAAGGCCGCCGCGGACATGAACGACACCGGATCGGCGCTGGCCTACGGAAGGCAGTCGTTGCGTCTCTACCCCGAAAACCCGGGGCTGCTGATACCGATGGCGGTCTGGCTTCACAAGAGCGGCGACCGTAACGGCGCTCGTACCGTCGCTTCGGAGGGGCTTCGTTATCTCGAATTGTTCACTTCCCCGTCCGGCACGGTGCGAAGCGCGCTGCGCGAAACGGCTGTTGCCGTTGGCGGCGTCGCGTCTTCCGCACAGCCTTCGATCGCGGGAGCTTACGCGGGTTCCTTGAAGTGCCAGAACTGCCACAAACCCGTCTTCGACTTGTGGGCGCAAACCGGTATGGCCAATATGCTGCGGCCGATTGCGTCGGCCAAGGTCATTGGCGATTTCTCTTCGTCGAAATACGAAGGCTTTCGTACCGGCCATGACGGCAAACCGTTTCTCGAGATTCGGCGGCGCAACGGCGAGTGGGATCGCTACTCGATCGATTTCACCATCGGTTCGAAGTGGCAGCAGGCTTACGCCACGCGAGCTCCGTCGGGCAACATTCACGTGCTGCCGGTGCAGTACAACACGCTGACCAAGCAGTGGCTGAACTACTGGCTGTCGATCGATCCGCCGGGCTCGGAACGCGCCGAGACCACCGATTTTCATCGCATGCGGCGCGTGACGTCGTATCAGGAAAACTGCGCGCAATGCCACACCAGCCAGGTGCGCGAGAACGGCTACGCCGAAGCGGGTATCAATTGCGAGATGTGTCATGGGCCGGGGGCTTCGCACGTTAAAGGCGGTCCCTCGCGCTTTCGATTCGCAGGCGCGACGAAGGAGCAGTCGGTGGCCGTGTGCGCGCAGTGCCATGCGCAATCGGCGCAGCGCGGGCCTTCGAAATCGTTCCCGCCGGTTTTCCAACGCAAGCCCTATGTCGAGTTTGCGCCGCGCGCGTTTTATCGCGACGGGCGGTTTCGCGAAACGACATTCATCGTCGAAGCCTTCGAACGCTCGGCCTGTTATCGCAAGGGTGGCGCGACGTGTGTGTCGTGCCACGATCCGCATCCGGCCGATGCCGCGACGAACTTGAAGTCGGTGAAATTCGGCGGCGGCGATCGGATGTGCACGCAGTGCCACCAGGGTTTGGATCTGGGAAAACACACACGCCACGCGGCGGCTTCCGAGGGCGCGCGGTGCACTTCGTGCCACATGTCGAAGATCATGGGCGCGCTGCTGTTTCAGGCGGGATCGCATCAGATCGACGAGCGCCCGTCGGCCGAGATGACGGCGCGGTTCGGACAGGCCGAAAGTCCGAACGCATGCCTGATGTGTCATAAAGACAAGGACGGAACATGGTTGCAAGAGCAGTTGCGGTCCTGGCGCTCGGCACGTTGACCGCGCAAGAGTACGCGGGCTCGCGGGCGTGCGCGATTTGTCATAAAGCGGTCGCGGCGCGGTACGCAAAATCGGGGATGGCGCGGTCGGCTTCGTTGATGCCGCCGATGCCATCCGCAAAGATTTCATCGGCGCAACGTGTGTTTGAAGTCTTCGCCAAGGACGGTACGATGTGGCAGCGGGAATCGGGCGACGGCTTCACCAACGAACATCAACTCGTCTATGCGATCGGCTCCGGGGCGAATGGCGTTAGCTATGCCGTCAAGCGAGGCGATCATCTCTTTCAAGCGCCGCTCAGTTGGTATGCGAAGACCAAGACTTGGGAGCTTTCGCCGGGTTATGAACACGCCGACTACGCCTTCAACCGCCCCATCGCCGCCGGTTGCATCGCGTGTCACGCGGGCCGTCCGCGGGTGGTTCCCTTGTCGAGCGGCCGATACCTGGATCCCCCGTTCGACGAACTCGCGATCGGTTGCGAGAACTGCCATGGGCCAGGCGCGAAGCATGCGCGATCGGCGAAACAAGCCGACATCATCAACCCCGCCAAATTGCCGCGTGCGCGTGCCGAGGAGGTCTGCATGAACTGCCATCAGGGCGGCGATGCGCGCGTCTTGATGACCGGCAAAACCGAATTCAGTTTTCGGCCGGGCGAGCGGTTGAGCGAATCCGTGGCGATCTTTCAGGCGCCGAGCGGCGCCGAGACCGATCTGTTGCAGCACCACGAAGCAATGCGCGAGAGCGCCTGTTTTCAGAAATCGCCGAATTTGTCTTGTCACACCTGCCACAGCCCGCACGGTGTTTCGAACGACTTTAACGCCAAGTGCGCGGCGTGTCACCAGCCGCACGGCAAGGGACCGGACTGCGCCGGCTGTCACATGCCGAAACGCCCTGTCGGATTTATCGCACATGCGGCGCTGACGAATCATAGAATCTCGCTGAAGCCGCGCACGGCTCGCGCGGGCGGGTTGGCGCAAATCAACGAAGGCCCCGCGCCGGATGCGACGACTCTCTTCCAAGCCTTCGGGCAAGCGTTGGCCAAGCGGCCGGACTTCGCGGGGCAGTTTGAATCGACGCTGCGTACGGCGACCGGGCCGATCGCAAATGCAGCCAAAGGGCGTGCCGCCTTGCGTGCCGGTAAGTTCGACGACGCCGTTGCGCTTTTGCGGGGGGCGCTCGACAACGGCTATCGAATCGCGGCGGTGTATGAAGATCTTGGCGACGCGCTCGGGCGCGCGGGGCGTTTTGACGAGTCGCTTGTCGTGTTGCGCGAAGGCCTCGGCGTGGCGCCCTATTCGCAGACGCTGCACAAATCGATCGCCCTGCGGCACATTCAAAAGAAGGACTACGACAACGCGCGAAAAGCGCTGGAAACCTACGTCCAGCTCTTTCCCGAGGACGAGTTCGTACGGCGTTTGCTGCGGCAGGTCTCGGGGCCAGGATGATTACGGCTTAGCCAGCGCCTCGCGGGTCGCCATGTGTTGGGGATTGACGCGCAGGTAGCGCTCCAAGATCTCGCGCCGCCGCGCGGGTTCGAGATCGGCCAGCAAGTGATAGTTGGTTTCGTCGAGCGGATCGAAGCGTATCGCCGACTCCAACGCGGCCGCGGCGCGGGTTTTGTCGCCGCCCGCTCTCAGCGCGAGCGCGAGTTTTTGATAATAGGGCGCGTGCTCCGGCTTCAACGCGATGGCCGCGCGCAGCAACTTGGCGGCGTCGGCTTGTTGGTCTTTCAGGAAAAGCAGAAAGCCGATCGACGCGAGGACTTCCGGGTCCTTAGGATGCGTTGCGTACGCCGCGGTCAGGCTGCGAAACGCGCCTTGCATATCACCCGTGGCTAGCCGCGCGAGGCCATCGTTGCGCTCCGAATTCATCGTCGCGCGCCATGGCCGCATCGCCGTTTCGACGCGCGACGCCTGACCCGGCCGTGAGATGCGATGATCCGTAAACGCGGTGTGCAATCCATCGACCGCGCCTCGCTTGGGCATATGACAGTTCGCGCAGCCCGACGCCGCGTGGCCCTTTGGCCGTTGCACGTGGCAGCCCGTGCAAGTCGCATCGATCGAGACCGGTTCGCCGTGCGGCTTGTGGCACGAGCCGCACCACAGGTTCGGTCCGCACTTGCCGAGCGCCAGTTGCTCGACGTGGCTGACGACCTTCAAATCCGCGGACGGGCGCACGAACACCGCGAGCGATTCTTCCAACTTGCGGCCCGGCACGAACTCGGGCCCGCCCGGCTGCGGGATGCGCGCGATGCCGGTGAGATGGCACTGCTCGCACACCGACGCGCGTTCAACGGTTGCAAGCCGAGCCGGATTCACGATGTTTGCCTTTGAAGGCCGCAACGCGTGCGCATCGCCATCGCCGTGGCAGCGATCACAGTCGATCGCGCGCGGCACGCCCGGTTGACCGTTGCTGTGGCAGCCGAGGCACTCGCCCGTGACGCGACGATTGAAATCGATGTGCGGAAGAGTTTCATAACCCGGTGCGACATCCCACACCCGCTTGCCCGGATAGTAAGCGATCGGCGATTGAAAGAGCGCGCCGGAAATCTGAACCAAGAAACCAGCCGCGTGCGAGCCCGAACCAATCTGCCATACGGCCGTATGCGATGCGGAGAGCGGCCCTTTCCGCATCGATTGCCGCGCGCCGTCGACCGTGAAGCTCGCCGCGCCGCGCGTGAACGCCGCCTTTTCGCTGGTGTTGATCGAGGAGAGCGAGCGGCCCATCGGCGTCCGCTGATACGCCCGCGCCTCGTTCGGATGGCACATCGCGCACGGCGACTCGGCCGATAGGCGCGCCGCCAACGCTACAACCGCGATCAATCCTCGCACTACATGAGCTTACAACGGCCGGCGTCTACTGCCGCAGTAGAGCATCCAGCGAAGCCGTGATCCGCTCAAGCTGGTCGGGGTTCCGGATCAGGTTGCGAATGCCGTACTCGCGATGGTGCTCGTAGAACAGGTCGATTGCATCCAGCGACATCGCGTACGCCATTGCCGCGTGCCCCGCGCTCATGCGTGACCAGTTCTGTCCTAGCACGCCAAGTTTCGGCAACTCGTTCGCCTTCGCCATCGCGCGGATGCTCGCGCGTTTAGGCGCACTTAGGGTTTCGCCGCTCAACTTCTGCGCCAGCCCCTCGTGGAACCACGCCGGCCAATTCCCCGCCCCAGCCAGACATGCATGAACAATTTCGTGTGAAAACGTTTTCCGGGTCAATGCCCCGTTTGGATCGCTTTCGAGCAGCGCCACGCGAATCCGGCCGTCGAATTGGCCGCCGCTCCACTCGGCCGCGCCCGTTGCGCGCATGTAGTCATCGCGCGTCTGCGCGATGACCGCAATCCGTTCGGCGGTCTTGCACCCAAGCTCGGACGATACGCGCGAGTACTCCTGTTCCAACACGCCCAGCACCGCGCGCGCGGTTTCGGCGGGCATCACAGCCGTGTCGTAGCGGAACAAGAATCGCGGACTGTGCAACTGCTGCGAGCTTTTGTCGGCGGCCTTCTCGCGCTCGGCCTGATCTAAGACGCGCCGCAGCGCCGGGTCGTCACGCTGGGCCAGCGAATCCTTCAAATAACCGATGGCCCGCACGGCCATATCGTTCTTATATGCGGCGATTCCAGCCAGCGCCAGCAACTGGGGATCCCGTGGAGACGACGCCAGCCCGCGCTCGGCGACCTCCAGCGCCTCGGCCGGACGATTGTCAACCAGCAACTGCGAGGCGACAACGAGCGGATGCCCGTTGCGGTCGACCGGCGACGAACGCGCCGTGTCGCGCCCCGCGTCGACCGATCGCGCGTTTCGCCGCGCAATTTCCCACACTTCGATGCCGTCGATCGCATCGGTGGGCAGGAAGCCC
>VFZW01000162.1 GCA_016871055.1 Acidobacteriota bacterium | reverse complement strand
AGGTACCACCGAACGCACACCACCACAATCTCCGCGTCGAAATGGCGGCCAGCGAACAGCTCTTCAATCGGAACGAAGGAGGGCATTGCGTCATTCTCTCTCATCTCGGCAGGTTTGCACCAGAGCCGATGGCGCTGGGAACATACTGATCGCCGATCGCCAGGGGTGCATTCGGCGGCTGGATTCGTCTGGATCGACGGGCGGCGGCTTGAATATTCCTGGCGACGGCGGGCCTGCAAGGAGCGCGGGATTGGGCGCCCCGGCGGCGATTGCCTTGGACGCCGCCGGCAATATTTACTTCGCCGATTCCAGCGCCGGGCGCATTCGCAAGGTCACTGCCGCGCCGCCGGTTTCTGGAGTGGCGCCGGCGATTGCGGCCGGCGGGATCGTCAACGCGGCCAGTTTCGGAGCGACCGAGATTTCGCCGGGGTCGATCATCTCGATCTTTGGCAGCGGCTTTGGTACCGCGATATCGGTCGCTTCGACCGTGCCGCTGCCGACGACGCTTGGCGGTGCGCGCGTACTATTAAACGGAATCGAAGCGCCGCTGTTCGCCGTGACGCCGACGCAAATCAATTTGCAGGCGCCGTGGCAACTGCGCGCGCCGGCGATTACCGCAGCCAATGTGGAAGTCGTCACCGCGGGCGGAAGGTCGCCCGCGCGGATGATCGTCTTCGGGGACCAGCCCGGTATCTTCACGACGCAACAGAACGGCCAGGGTCCGGGCATCATTACGCACGCGAATGGCAGTCTCGTTACGCTGGCGAATCCGGCTGCGAACGGCGAGGTGTTGGTGATCTACTGTACCGGTTTGGGCGCGGTGACGAATCAACCGGCGTCGGGTGGTATATCGCCTTCAGGGCCCTTGGCTGTGAGTATGGTGACGCCCAATGTTACGATCGGCAACATCGCTGCGCGCGTGCTGTTTGCGGGGCTTGCGCCGGGGTATATCGGACTTTATCAGGTCAACGTTGAATTGCCTGCGAATGCGCGGCCGCTGCCTGGCGATCCCGATGGGCCGGTGGTGCGCGTGTCGACAACTGTAGGCAGTTTGCGGGGGAATATCGTTACGCTGGCGCTGAGGTAAGTCAGGTGCGGTCAGTCCCAAAATGCGCTGAACCAAGTGGTTGCGGTGAATCCGTGATTGCAGCAACGCGGCGGGACCTGCGCGTTATTAATCGCTACGATTTCGGTAGGCCGTAGTTCCAAAAACCATTTCTCCAGGTCACTCCTCCCAGCCGACGTGAGAACTAGCACTTCGTCGACAAACGGCCACTCCGGGCCTTGACCAAATTCCGCCACAGAGAGCCATAGCGCGTGAACGTCGAGACGTCCACGAATGCCTTCTAGCATGCGGCGAAACGTCAAAAGCGGAATCGAAGGGATCAGATTACAGCCAATCGAGATGCCCTCTTCCACGTTTCCCTCAAAGAATTCTTCGATGGTCAGCACCGGTTTCAGTTTGGGTTCGGCGCGGGCTTGTTCCCCAAGACTCTCGTTTAGCAATTCGACTTTGAGCGACATCATGCCAACTCCCGCCCCTTCGTCTCCGGCAGCGCGAACACCAATATCCCACCGATGAAGAAAAACGCGGCCGTGAGCGTCAGTGCCGAGCCAAGCCCGCTGCGATCCGCCAGCGCGCCGATGACCGCGGGCGCGAAGGCGCTCATGACACGGCCGCCGTTGTAGCACAGGCCTTGCGCGGTGGCTCGCACAGTCGATGGAAACAATTCGCTCAAGATCGCGCCGAACGCGCTGTAGTAACCATGGCCGAAGAAGCCAACGAGCGGGCCGAGAATCAGCAGCATCTCCGGACTGCGGGCGGCGCCACCGTAGAGAAACGTCACGATCGCCGCGCCTGTGAGGAACGCCGCGAACGACGGACGCCTTCCGAGGCGGTCGGCGAGCAGTCCGAACAGTAAATAACCCAGTAGCGCGCCGATTTGCATCGGCGCGATCCACGCGCTGCTGCGCACGATCGACAGCCCCGCGCCGCCTTTTTCGATTGGCGCGGCGAGATAGGCCGGTACCCACGTAAACAAGCCCCAGTAGGCGAAGAGCACGAAGCTCGACATTGCGATCGCGGTGAACGTGTACTTTAGCAGCGGCGGACGGAAGATGATGGCGAAGCGTTCGGCGAGTGGCGTCTTCACCGACTCGGTCCAAACTTGCGGCTCCGGCACGCTGCGGCGGATCCACAACACAAGCAGCGCGGGCAGCGCGCCGATCGCAAACAACGGCCGCCAGCCGTAGGTTGGCAGTATCCAGGCGGCTAATCCCGCGGCGATCAAATAGCCGATCGCCCAGCCGGATTGCGTGATGCCGATCGCTTTGCCGCGATGCTTCGCGGGCCACGTCTCGGCGACGAGCACCGTGCCCGCCGACCACTCCGCGCCGAGGCCGAGACCGACCAGCCCGCGCCACACCAGCAGCGCTTCGAACGACTGTGCCGTGGCGATCATCGCCGTGAAAATCGAATACGTCAGGATCGACGCCATCAACACTTTCGTGCGTCCGATCTTGTCGGCGAACACACCCGCGAGCGTTCCGCCCAACGCGGCGGCGGCGAGCGTTACAGTGGTCAGCGTGCCCGACTGGGCGCCCGTGAGGCCGAACTCTTTCTGCATCGCCAACAGCGCGAACGAGTAGAGCATCACGTCGAGCGCGTCGAGCATCCAGCCGAGCATCGCGGCAATCAGAGTCCGCCACTGCACCGCTGTAATTTCACCACGCGCGAACATTCGTCAAGGATATCCTAGGTGAAATGCCGCTCGATCTCGTCAGTTCGTGGCAGTTCTTTGTTGTGACGTTGACATCGATCTTCTTTTTGGTCGATCCCGTTGCGACCGTACCTGCGTTCCTCGTCATGACGCAGGGGCACACGCGCGCGCATCGCGCGCGCATGGCGCGGCGTGCGGCGATGACGTGTTTCGCGGTGCTGGGCGGCTTCGGTCTCGTCGGCGCGCACGTGTTTAAGATACTGGGCATCACGATGCCGGCGTTCCGTGTGGCAGGTGGATTGATTCTGATCCTGATCGGCATGGACATGGTGCAGGCGAAGCGGCCCGCGACCAACGAGGCGCCGGGTGAAAAGGAAGAGGGCGCCGAGAAGGCCGATGTCGGCATCATTCCGCTCGGCATGCCGATGCTCGCGGGGCCAGGCTCGATTTCGGCGGTGATGGTTTTGATTGGTCCCGCGCCCGAGCCGCTGCATCTTGCGCTGATATTGCTTGCACTGGCGACGACGGCGCTCGCGAGTTACCTGGTCTTGAAAGGTGCCGATGGCGTGCGGCGCGTGCTCGGCGAGACAGGGATTCACATCCTCACACGCTTGATGGGAATGCTGCTGATGGCGCTAGCGGTGCAGTTCATCGCGGGTGGTTTGGTCGATCTCGGCTTCGGCGCGAAGCCGATGCGATAGATCAACAAAACTACGCTGGGTACCCTGGAACGAGCGAGGCGGAGAAGCTGTTCTGTCAGGGCCGGTCCGAGAAGTCGGCGAAGGCGTTCGCGCCGACGAAACAGGCGGTGGAGATGGGTCATCATCCCGCCGAGGCGATGCTCGGAATCATGTCCGTGACCGGCCGCGGCGTCGCGCAGGACAACGTCGAAGGCGGGAAATGGCTGGCGCGCGCTGCGGACGCGGGCGATCGGCTTGCGGCGACGAACGCGTGGATGATCTACAACGGAAGCCCGTGCGTAAGGACGCCGCGCTCGCGGAACGGTAGTTGAAGATTTCGCGCGGGAATTAGGCGGCGTCGAAGACGGTCGCGAGTGCGTGAATGACGCTTGCGATTCGGACGCAGCCGAGAATGACATCTTCGCCCGTGCCTTTGTCGCGGACGACCTTCTCGTGCGAGTCGACGCAGGCGCCGCAACCGTTGATGGCGCTGGCGGCGATGCAGAAGAGTTCGAAGTCGACCACGTCGATACCATGCGAGCGGATGACGTTCATGCGCAAGCGCGCGGGGATTGTTACGTACTTCTTGTTTTCGGTCAAGTGAAGGAAGCGGTAGTACACGTTGTTCATGCCCATTATCGCGGCGGCGGCGCGCGCGGCTTCCATGGCTTCAGGCGTGAGGTGTTCGGCGGCTTTCGCTTCAATGGCCTTGAGCAGTTGCGGGTTGCGCGCGGTGATTGCGCTGGTGAGCGCGGTTCCCCAGATCTGTTGCTTCGTAAGCTCGGGCTGCGCCAGCAGGTTGCCGAGATTGAGCTTCAGATCCTTCGCGTAGTTCGGTACGGCGTTGAGTAGTTGTTCGAGATTCATTGGCGTTGCGGAGGGGAGGGCCTTGCGGCCCTCCCTGGATTCCTTAGACCTTTAACGTTTCCTGGCCTTTTTCCCAATTGCAGGGGCAGAGCTCATCGGTCTGCAACGCGTCGAGAACCCGGAGCACTTCGTTCGGGTTGCGTCCGACGCTCAAGTCATTGACGCTAACGAAGCGAACGATGCCGCCGGGGTCGACTACATAAGTGGCGCGCTGGCACATGCCGATGCTACGGTCCAGGATGCCGAGAGCCGTCGAAAGTTCTTTCTTCTTGTCGGCGAGCATCGGGAAGGGAAGATCGCGGAGGTCTTCGTGGTTGTCGCGCCAGGCGAGGTGGACGAATTCGGAATCGGTCGAGCCGCCGAGCAGTTGCGCATCGCGGTCGGCGAACTCCTTATTCAGCTTGCCGAATGCGGCGATTTCGGTGGGGCACACGAAGGTGAAATCCATCGGCCAGAAGAAGTAGACCTTCCACTTGCCTTCGTAACTCCCGTCGCTGATTTCGGCGAACTGCTTGCCTTTTTCGCGGCTGACGGTGGCGTTCACTTTGAACGCGGGAAACTTATCTCCAACTCCAAGCATGATTGCGTGGTTCTCCTTGAATTAGTTCGAACGCCGTTTCTTCGGCGCGGCGCATTCCTGGCATAGGCCATGGGCTTCGACCACGAACCGCTCAACCTGAAATCCTTCCGGTAGCGCGCGCCGGAGACGGATGGCGTGAACGCCCGAGGCGGGAAGGTCGAACACCTTCCGGCACTGGCGGCACACCAGGTGATGATGCGGCTCGTTGTTGGCCTCCAGACGCAGCGAGCCGTGATGCAGGCTGACTTCGCCGATGAGGCCGTGGTCGAGGAATATTTTGATGTTGCGGTAGACCGTGCCGAGCGAGATGCTCGGGATCTTCCGCTTGACCCGCTCGTAGAGCATCTCCGGGCTAGGGTGGTCCGTGGCTTCGACGAGGGCGCGATAGAGCACTTCGCGCTGATGCGTGCAGGGGAGGCCCGCGGCGGCGCATTCGTTGCGAAACCACTCGAGGCGCGTCCCAAAGTCCATATCCGGTTGGATGCGAGCGCGGCGCTGAGGATGCATGTTCTTATTAGATGAGAATAATTACTATCTTGTCAACCAAGCCGACGCAGCGGGAGAGCCCGCAAGCAAGCATTGACAGAAATACGGAAATGTGGTTTTGTAGAAGCAGGGGTTGGAACTGCGGATAGTCGGGTCCAATCCAGTGATCGAGAACAGCCAAGTTCGCTTGGCTGTTCTCATTTTGGCAGAACTACCAATCCGTATCCCGCATAGGCCGGATCGGGCCTGCGATGTCCTTCCCTAGGTGTTCTAAACTTCGACTCGATGATCCGGAAGTCTTCATGGGTGCGTTTCCCAATGACCTGTCTGCCGATTGGGGACACAACAAGATCCGCGAGTTGTAATCCCGCGAGATTTTCGCGCTTGCCACGGATGCTGAGCTCCTGTGTCCGGTATTGAACTCGCGCGCCCGAGATGTGGTTTGTTCCGCGAGACCTAATGGCATTCCACGCCAGCACCAGATCGCGGTCGAACTGGGCGGATCGAGCCTCGGCCACTATTGATCCCTTTTCTTCCGCCTCCGCTAGTTCCATACAGAATCGTTAAACAAGGACGTTGAGACTCAAGTGATACGGATCGATTGCACTCGCGCCGTATTTGTTACGGTGGTCGATCTTCTTAATTACGCAGGCAACCACGCTAAAGTCGATTTCCCGGATCATCGCGTTGAGGGTGGTGTAAAACCGCTGTCGTTTCTCGTGATCTCTTAGAATCTCGAACGCACCCTTGCGGCGAACAATGTCGGCGGTATGGAGAATGACGCTTTCGTCACCAAACCAAGTGCGCTTGAATTCTCGGAACAGCGTCTCCATCTGTCCAACTGCGTATGACTCATTCACAATGACTCCACCCAGTACGAAAACCGGATATGACGGGTCGATCTGGGTGAGATTGTGGTCGCCGGACTCGTCAAGAAAAAGGACCTTCCTTCTCGAAGGTGCGGAAATGGCTAGGCGCGGTGGAGCCTGCATGGTCGCGGAATTATGGCTTCACCGTCCGAAACAGCTTGCCTAACACCCGCAACGCCCGGTCGACTTCCTTCTCGGTCGAAATATACGGCGGCAGAAAACGCAGCACCGTGTCGTGCGTTGCATTAAATAGCAACCCTTCCTCGATGCCCTTCATGACGTAGTTCTTGCCCGGCCGATCGAGTTCAACGCCGATCATAAGCCCCGCGCCGCGAACGTCCTTGATGAACGAATGCTTCTTCTGCAAGTCGCGCAAACCCTCGCGGAAGTACTCGCCGACGCGGCCCACTTGATCGAGCAGTCCGTTCTCCATCAACTCGATGAATTCGAGCGCTACACGGCAGGCTAGCGCGCCGCCGCCGAATGTTGTTCCGTGCATGCCAGGGCGAATCGTCCCCGCCGTCTTTTCGTTGCACATCACCACGCCGAGCGGCAGTCCGCACGAAAGCGGCTTGGCCGTCACCATGATGTCGGGCTGCACATCGGGCGCGATCATCTGATGTGAGAACCAGTGGCCCGTTCGCCCGACGCCGCACTGAATCGCATCGAATACAAGCAGCGCGTTGTGACGATCGGCCAGTTCGCGCGCCTTGCGCAAAAACTCGGCATACATCGGATAGATGCCGCCTTCGCCTTGAATGCCTTCGAGCACAATACCCGCGGTCTTATCGCTCACCGCCGCTTCGAGCGCGGTAATGTCATTCGCGCCGACAAAGCGCGCGCCGGGCATCAGCGGCTCAAAGTCGTGCCGGTACTTCGGCTGCCCGGTGATCGCCAGCGCGCCCGTCGATCGCCCGTGAAACGAATTTTCCAGCGCGACGATTTCGATTTTTCCGCCGCCTGCGGCGTTGCCGTGCGAGCGCATCATCTTGATCGCGCCTTCCATCGCCTCGGCGCCGGAGTTACAGAAGAACGTCCGCTGCAAGCCAGAATGCTTCGCGAGCTTCTCGGCGAGTTTGCCCTGATACTCGTGGAAGTAGAGATTCGAGCAGTGGATCAACTGTCCGGCTTGTTCGCGAATCACACGCGTAATGTGTGGATGCGCGTGCCCGAGCGCGTTGACGCCGATGCCGCTAATGAGATCGAGATACTTCTTGCCGTCGTAATCGTAGAGCCAGCAGCCCTTACCGCGCTTCAGCGCGAGCGGGTAGCGCCCATAATTTTGCAGAACGTATTTCTTCTCCAGCTCTACGATCTGCTGGGCGGGCGTCAACTCCGCGACTTCAACTTCTGATGCAGCCACTCGACCATCTTCTCCTTGTACTTTTGATACTCCGGCACCTTGTCCCACGGGCCGATGCCGTGCGGCGCGCCTTCCACCGTGAAGACTTCACATGCCACCCCGGCCTCATTCTTTTCGCGCACATCAGCGGCGATTGATTGTAGGGGACCGCCTTGTCGGCGGTGCCGTGAATCATGAGCGCGGGCGGCATGCCTTTGTGAACATAGGTGATCGGCGACGCCTCCTTCTGCTTAGCGATCGATTCCGGACCCATGCCTTTCACCTGCAGAAACTTCTCGATGTTCTCGCCGACGGCGTTCATCGTTTTCGAGCGGTCGACGATGTCGTGTGCACCATAAAACGGAATCACGGCGGCGACCTTCGTGTCGCCCTTGCCGCGCGCGGCAGCCAATGAAACCAGGTGCCCTCCCGCCGATTCGCCGATCAGCGCGATGCGATTCGGATCCGCCTTGTAGGCCTTCGCGTTCTTCTTTACCCAGCGAATGGCGGCGTTGACGTCGTCGAGCGCGGCCGGGTACGGGTGCTGCGGCGCGAGCCGGTAGTTGATCGTGAACCACGTGAATCCACCCTTGGTCAATGGCTCGAACAACGGAGGCACATACGATGTTTTTGTGCCGTTCACCCAGCCGCCGCCGTGCACGATGATTACGGTTGGGAACGGGCCTTTGCCGTCGGGCACGTAGGCGTCGAGCGTGAGGCTGACACCGTCTGGCTTCGAGAATTCAATGTCAGTCTTCAGCTCCGCGGCGAGCGGCAGCGCGATCAACGCGAGGCTATTTAGCAGTCGGTGCATTGGTAGATCCTCCTTGTGCGCTGCGCTGGGTTGCTGGTTGCGGCGGCGGCAGCGGTTTGCGGGGCAGCATTTCGTCGCGCGTCGATGCGTGGTAGACGAAGGAACTGATGATGGCGGCGGCTTGCATCATGTCGCTCTTGGGGACGTAATCGTAGACGTCCATATTGGAGTGATGCGTGGTCGCGAAATATTCGAGCGGGTCCTGAATGAACTGGAAGCCGTTGAGACCGAGAGAATTGAATGAAACGTGATCGGTCGAGCCGGTGTTGCGGATCGTCAGCGTATTGGCGCCGTAGTCTTTGAAGGGCGAGAGCCACGCTTCGAAAATCGGCCGCAGCATGTCGTTGCCTTGCAGATAGACGCCTCGGACTTTGCCCGCGCCGTTGTCCAGGTTGAAGTACGCTTGCAGTTTCGCGTGATCGGGCTTTAGCTTCATCGTAGTCGTATCGCCAAAGTGCTCTTTCACATAGGCGCGGCTGCCGAAGAGCCCCTGCTCCTCGCCGCTCCAAAGCGCCAGACGCACCGTGCGGTCGGTCTTCAAGTTGAGGGTCTTGATGATACGCAGAACTTCCATCGCCACCGCGCAGCCGACCGCGTTGTCGGTGGCGCTGGTCGCGCCGTGCCACGAGTCGAGATGCGCGCCGACCATGACGACTTCGTCCGGGCGCTTGGTTCCCTTGATCTCCGCGATGACATTGAAAGCCTCCTGCGTCTTATCGAAGAACTCGGTCTTAACATCGAGCTTGATCTTCACCGGCACCTTGTTGGCGAGCAGTCGAGCGATACGGTTGTAGTGTTCGATCGTCAACGACACAATCGGCGGCGGCACCGGCGCCTTGACGTCCTGGGAACTGCCGCTACCCGCGAACACAGTGCCGGCTTCGCTGCGATAGCTTGGCATGAAGATGGCCGCGACGCCTTCGTCGATGAAGAACTGATGCAGCTTTGCGCGCGCTTGGCGAGCGGCCTCGCGTCCGCCGCCCGGAACGCCGCCAGCCGGAACGCCGCCCGGCGTCGTCGGCGGATTGAGGCCGAACTGTGGCGAGGTCGGTGCGGGATCGGGCGCCATCGCTTCGGCGGCGAGATCGGAATCGGCGTAACGCCGTCCGCGCGTGAGCGTATGCAGGCCAACGGTGCGCTCGGGTTCCATGACGATCATCTTGCCTTTTAGCTTGCCTTTCCATTTGGCGAAATCGGCTTCGACGCGCACCGGCGCCATGATCACCTCCGCCTCGACTGGTCCGTCGGTCGAACCGGTCCACGCGTTCGGGTAGCCGATCAGCGGTGAGTACGCCGGTTCGAGCAAATGCGCGCTGAAGTTGTGGAACGTCCAGCCTCGGCCGAACTCGCCCCACTTCTCGAACTTCACTTCATCGACGCCGTATTCGGACAGGCGTTTCTTGACCCATTCCGCGGCTTTGGTGAAACCGGGTGAGTTGGTAAGGCGGTGGCCGTTGACATCGGTAAGCCAGAAAACGTGGTCCATGACCTTGGAGTTCTGCATGGCTTCCTGCTTGATCTGGTGAACGACGTAGAGGTTGGCCTTGTCCTGCGGGTAGGCGAGGAGGGCCGTGGCGAGGGCGAGTAGCGTGGTTCGCATGGGATTTGAATAGGGTAGCGCAAAGACCCACGCGCGGCAGGTTAGGGCAGTCGGAGCCACGCCGGTGGGGGAAGTTTTTGGAATACGATCTGCCCTGAGATCGATTCGAGGACCAGCTCCGGAGCACCCTTCCAAGCTGTATTGTCATAGACGCGAACGCGATCGAACTCCCTCAGCGCCCGCGGGAGGTTTCGAAGGCTCGCTTCTCTTATCGCCCGCAGTACCCGCTCTGAAGCGCTGTGGCCGCCCTTGTCGGCACGGCTTTTTACGCGAGAGAGATTCCGTTCTACGTTGTCGAGCGCGAGGTAACGCATGTCAGTCACGAAGCCCGCCATCTTGGCTAAATGTGCCTGATCGAAGGTTATGGCGCTTCTAAGCGTCGTTTCGAAGGCGAAGGTCCTTTGTGCGACGATGTGCTCCGCAATGAAGGTTTCGAATTCGCGATTTACTCGCGAGCGGATTTCTTGCGGGATCGAGAAGTAAGATCCACGGTTGAGTTCGGCGGCGCGGTCATCCGCATTGAAGAAATCGATTCCCAAATGTTGCACTGGAAAGATAGCGGATTTCCCACTGCCTGGCGCACCGGCGATGACGATCATTTGAGGTGCCGGCTTATCCCCCAAAGTCGCGATCGGCTCCTTCCTTCATATCCTCCGGCAGGTCCGTGCGAATGCGATTCCCAAACTGATCCGTGATCCCAAGGCGCTCTAGTTCCTCACCAGCTAGCCGCGCCCGTTCACAAGCATCCGCGTACAGCGGATCAAACGACGGCGTGCCGATGTACCGCACCTTCTGATCGCCGCGTTCCAACGCTGAACGAATCAAATACTCATCGATTGTCATGCCGTTCCGAGTTGCATCGGCGGCGAGCTGTTCAGCGACTTCTTCCGACAGATCGAGTGTAATCGTCATTTCACCTACCTGACGATCAGTTTACTCCAGTACGTTGAAAGGAAGCTCGGGATTTGAAACGCTATCATGCGGTGCAGGAACCAATCGGCACAGCGCGAGGACTGGCGATTGCAAACACCGAACGCCACCTCGGAATGATTGCGTATGGCTATTGGGATGCGTCGGTCAGCTTACGGACCTCGGGCGCCTGGAACAACTACAACAACGCCCGCGCCGCAACCGTGAGCATCGACCTGTCTGCTTACCTGGCTGCATCAATCTTTCATTCGCTGGTAGCCAGGAAAGTCAGTTGCGTAGACGAACTCATGACGCCAGGAGGGCATCGTTCTTGTTCCCCTGGCGTTGGCACGAGCATTCGGCGGCTCGCAAAGCGGCGATGCCGAGCGCCTTCGCGTGTGGCCCTTCAAAAACAGCGAGGCGCGAATCCCTGAATCGGATTCGCGCCTCGACTGACTCGCGCCTACTCGCCCGCCGAACTCAACGGCGCGGTGCGCTTGGTATCCGTCGTCGCGGCCAAGGCCATCGAAGCCCATGCCGTGCCCGCGGTGGAGATCCACTGATCGTGCCCATAAGGGAATCCGCTTTCGAAGTACGGCTGGAACCAGATCGAGCGAGTCTTCACATGCCACGAGCCATCCGCCGCCTGCGTGCGTAGCAGATAACCCGTGCCCTTCTTGACCACCGGATCGCTGGCGGACCGCCCGGCCAGATGGAGCGCGTAGGTCGCTTGTCCCGTCGCGTAGGCGTCCGATCCCATTGTCGGCAACTGACTCCAGCCGCCGTCCTCTCGCTGCGAGTCGGCAAGCGCGCGGGCCGCTGTCGCGATGACGCCGGGCTTTGCCTTGGCCCATGCCAGGCCCATCACCTGAAACGCGCGATCCTGTGTGTTTGCGGGTTTCGACGCGGCCAGCCATGCCGCGGCCCGGTTCACGGCCTCGTCCGTACTTCGTTTTTCCGTCGTGGGCGAGTAGTGCCGCAGCGAATAGATCGCCAGCGCGGCGGCCTGATATTCACCAGCGCTCATCGGCGGGCGGCGGCCCTGTGAAGCGTGCCAGTTGCCCTCCGCCGTTTGCATCGCCTTGAGGTACCGAACGACCGCGTCGGTATAGGCGCTTGCGGGGACTCGATTCATGCCGGTGTCAAACAACTGCCAGGCGATGCTCGCGACGCCGATCACGTTGAAATCCATCACGCGCTCGTGGCTGGTTCCGCTCATAGCCAGCGAGAGTTGTGCGATCTCGCGGGGGGCGGAAAGGCCGCGGTCGCGGGCCATCGCTGCCGCGGCCGAGGGCAGATCCTGCGCGTGACAGGAGTTGCAGCCTCCGATCCGGATGAATGCGTGGCTCTGTTTTTCGAGCAACGTAAATGCCTTCGCAACCGATTCGGCGACGGGCCGTGCCGAAGCCTCTGCGGGCGCGGGAGCCACGCCGCCGAGCTTGCGGACATCGTCCGGCACACCGAGCATTCTGGCTACTTCCGAGTCGCCGCGTTTGGCCGCGAGCGATCGCGCGGTCTCTCCCTCGCCGGTGGCCGAGATGTCGGCGCCCGCCGCCAGCAGTAGCTTGACCACGCCGGCGGGCATGGCATCCGATCCCGCCGCATACATCAACGGCGAATAACCGCGATCGTCCTGATCGTTGACACGCGCGCCGCTCGCCAGGAGCAACTTCACCGATTCCTCAACGCCGGATGTGGCGGCGGCGCCAAGCGCCGTGTCTTTCTTCTTGGTCGCCGCGTTCGGATCGGCGCCACTATCCAGCAGCAGTTTCGCCGCGGCCGGTTCGCCGCTGCCCGCTGCCGCAATCAATGCAGTTGCGCCGGTACCCGCTTTCGCATCGACCTTCGCCGACCGCGCGATCAACAACCGCATCGTCTCCGCATCGCCTCGATTCGCCGCGGCCATCAGTGGCGTCAGTCCAATCATCGTGGCTGCGTTTGCATCGGCGCCCTTTTCGAGAAGGAACCGCACCGTCGCGATGCCGTTCCCTGTCAACGCCGCCTGATAAATTGGCGAGCGTCCTTCGACTTGCTTGGCGTTCACCGCCGCGCCGGCTTCAACCAGAATTTTGACTTTCGCCAGATCGTGGATCGCCCAGAGCAGGGGCGTCGACCCTCGACTGTTCTTTGCGTTAACGTTTGCTCCTTTGGCGATCAGCGTTTGGACGACGTTCGCCGGCGCGAATCCAGCGGCGTGATGTAGCGGCGTCGAATCGCCTTCATCGCGCAGGCTGACGGCCTTTGGATCGGCGGCGATCACCTTCGCAACGGCGGCGGCATCGCCCGATCGGATTGCCGCGATGAACGCCGCGGCGTTCGGGTCGGCTAGGCGCGGCTTCGGATCTTCCTTGACTTCCAGCACCCAATCGGCGCCTTGATCGATCCATGCCCGCAGCGTCGCGATTTCGTCGCCCTGAAGCGCTCCGGTAGGTGGCATTTGCATGTCTCCGTCGCCATTCACAATGCGCTTGACGAACTTGCTCTCGGACGCTTTTCCGGGAACGATCACGGGGCCGTAGTCGCCGCCCCGCATCGCGTTCTGGCGAAGGTCGAGCCGCAGGCCGGCCTGTTGCGCTTCCGCCCCATGGCAGGAATGACATTTCTGTTCGAGTATCGGTTTGACGTCCTTGAGGAAGTCGACCTTGCTTTGGGCGGCCAACGGCAATGCCGCCAGCACGGACAACCGAGCTATGATTCCATGGCGTGGCATGAGTTCTCCTGAAAAAGCTAGCCAAACACATTTGAAATGTTGAAACCATCGGTCGTCTGTCGGATGATCTTGTTGTCAAGACGAGAACAGGAGACTGGCGACCGATGGAAACGTTCAC
>VFZW01000161.1 GCA_016871055.1 Acidobacteriota bacterium | reverse complement strand
CTCAGTGGCCTGTACATGTGGTGGTCGCTGCCCGCGCTGCGCCGGTGGGGCTGGGTGGCGGTTTTGAGCGGCCTGGTGTCGTTCGCCTTATTTCTGTGGCGGCTGTGAAATCCGCCACAACGCCTCTTGCGTGCGCAGGTACAGATCGCCGCCGGCGATGACGACGCTCGCATTGGCAGCCTCGTCGAGCTTCGTCGAAGCGAGGATCTTGAACTCATCCCCCGTCGCCAGTACGAACACTTCGCCGGTTTGGTTCATCACGTAGATCTTGCCGTCGCTCAACACCGGCGACGACCACACCGTACTCGCCGGAAGCCGCCCGCTCCATTTCAGTTCGCCCGTCGCCATGTCGGCGCAGTCGGCGACACCATTGTTGGAGACCGTGTACAGCCGTCCGTTGTGAACCACGCCTGTGCCGATCATCTGGCGGCCCTGTTCCCGCCGCCACTTCGGCGTCTGCGCCCCCGGCTTTATCGCGAAGTTCGGCCCGCTGTAGCCGGAGGCGACGAACAGCGTTTCGCCGTCGAAGACCGGCGACGGGTAGATCAGCGTTCCCAACCCCGGCGCGCTCCAGAGTTTCTCGCCCGTCGCCGGTTCGTAGGCGATGACCATCTCCGGCAGCGTGGCGATGAGTTGTTCCTTGCCGCCGGTCTTGATCACAAGCGGCGACGACCACGAGCCCCACGTATCCTCCAGCGACCAGTTGCCGATCTTCTGGCCCTTGCCCGATTTGATTTCGTTTTGCCACAGCGTTTTGCCGGTGGCCTTGTCGAACGCGGCGACGAAAGCACGATCGCCCGGACCGAAGTTCAGGTACACCCGATTGCCAGCCAGCGTCGGCGATGAGCCGTGTCCCCATGTATGCCGCTGCTTGCCGAGATCCCGATGCCACACTTGCTTGCCGCTGAAATCGTACGCGGCCAGGCCGGACGACCCCAGCCATACGATGACAAGTTTGCCATCGGTCACCGGCGACGACGACGCGTAAGGATTGGTGCTGTGCGTCGGTTCCGGTTCGTTGTAGGTAAAGCCCGCCTGCCAAAGCTGCTTGCCCGTGTTTCGATCCAGTCACAGCAGCAGCCGTTCGCCCGATTGTTTCCGAGCTTGCGCGAGGAAGATTCGATCTCCGTATACGATCGGTGTCGAGTTGTTCGCCTCGGGAAGCGCAACGCGCCACTTCGCATGGTCCTTAGTCCACGCCGTCGGCGCCTTGTCGGTGGACACGCCGTTGTTGCCCGGCCCTCGCCAAGTAGGCCAATCGGCTGCGACAACCGCAAGCGGAAGGAACAACAGGAGCTTCATAGCTCCATCGTAGCGCGCAAAAAATAACGGCGCGCTCGGAGGAAGGCGCGCCGTTCGTAGGAAACCGTAACAGAGAATCTGTAATGATGTTACGGCGGAACGGGCGCGCCGACAATAGAGCGCAAGTTTCAAATTTCAAACGCGCGCGGAACGAATTGGCGCGGACAATTTTTCCGGTGCGACAGGTTGTCCTAATTTCGCGATTGTCTTCCGTCGCTGAAGCCGCGCCTGTAGCCGGACTCGAAGTTCGGGCCCCCTACAGGAATGAAGGGCGGCTCCAGATCGAATTGGCTGACGACCAGGCCTTCGTGGAACGGTTCTTGCGCAGTGCCGTCGACAAAACCCTCGGCGAAGCCCCGAAAGTTCCGGCAAGTGGTTGCGTGCGGCGAAAGTTGAAAAGGAACGCCCAGGTACAGGCCTGGAAGTTGTTCGGGATCGTGGGAAGGGAGCGGCATCGCTGTACTCCGGAACTGATGTCAGGCGCTTGGCCTGCACGATCAGTCTATTCCCATCTTGGTTATTAAGTCTATTGTTTTCCATAATATTAGCTTACGAATCAGCCGACCCGTTGACTCGCGTCAGCTGACGCGCTATTATCAGTCAGCCGTGGATTTGCTGACGCCGCTGAGTCTGGATGACCGCGCGCAACTGCTGCGCGATGCCGAGGCGGCGTGTGCGGCGAAAGAGCATTTCGGCGGCACCCATTCGATGTTTTGGTTGCGCCAGTTGTGCAAGTGCAAAACCCGGCAGGAAGAGATCGCCTTTCATAACCGGCGGCATCGCGAGTTTGAGAAGGTGATCGGCGAGAAGACATACAAGGACCCGGTTGCGGCTGTCGATGCGCAAGGCTCGCGGCTGCGGAAGGAACTCGAAGCGTTTCGCGCGGAGGCCGATCGTGTCTTGACGCTGACGCCCGGTGAGTGGGGCTTGGCGTGGAAGACGCTCGCTCCCCGCACGGAGCCGCAAGGCGGCGCGCCATGGGAACTGCTTGCCCGCGCGACCGGCCGGATTTATTACGTGATCCCGTCGGCCGAGTACTTTCCGGTGCTGAATCAACTGCTGGTGATGAAGCTCGCGCCGCGTGCCGAACCGCGGCTGGCCGACGGCGCGGAGTCACCGCTGTTGGAGCCCAACGACGCGCTGGTCGCCGTTGGGACCGAGGCCAACAACGCCGCGATCGCCGAACTGGCAATCCGCGGCGGGCAAGTGCAAGCCATCGCGTTGCGCGATGCGTGCGGCGCCCTCGTTGTTCCCTGCCCCGACGCGCGCGGCGGCCTTGCGCTGCTGCGCCGCGCCATCCGCGAAGACTTGACGGTATAATTCTGCGATGCGTTTGCAATCGCGGCGTTCTCTCCTTGTGACCGTAGGCCTAGCCGGATGCGGAGGCCCGTCGCAGGCGAAGATCGGTGTCATCGTCAAGGCGGTCGGGCACCTGTTCTTCGCCGCGGTTCACGCGGGTGTCAAACGCGCGGCGAAGGAGTATGGCATCGAAGCGTTCTGGAACGGGCCGACCGATGAGACCGATAGCCCGAGGCAGATTCAGATCCTCGATTCGATGATCGCGCAACGGGTTTCGGCGATCGCGATTTCCGCCTGCGACGAACGCGCTTTGGCGGCGCCGGTAAAGCGGGCGATCGATCAAGGAATTCCCGTGACCGTTTTTGATTCGGCCGTCGAAGGATCGGGGTTCGTCACCTTCGTCGCCACCGACAATTTCAAAGCGGGCTGCGACGCCGCGCGCGAGTTGGCGAAGATGATCGGCGAAAAGGGTAAGGTCGGTGTCGTGATGCACAAGCCCGGCGGCGCGTCGACCTCGCAGCGCGAGCGAGGCTTTCAGGAGACGATCGCCAAGGAGTTTCCAAACGTGACCGTCGCCGCGAGCCAGTACGGCATGGCCGATCGGGCCAAAGCGCGCGCGGCGGCCGAGAACATGATGACGGCGCATCCGGATCTGGCCGGCATTTTCGCGTCGAGCGAGGCGAGTTCGCTGGGCGCGATTCAAGCGATCGCCACACGCGGTCTGTCCGGCAAGCTGCGGCTGATCACCTTCGACACGAGCGAAGCTCATCGCGAAGCGCTGCGCGGCGGAACGATCGACGTCATGATGGTTCAGGACTCGGCGCGCATCGGCTACGAAGCGGTTAAGTCGCTGGCCGAGAAACTGCGCGGCGGCACGCCGGTCGCGCGCATCGATCTTCCGGTCCGGCAGATCCGCAAAGCCGATCTCGACAAGCCGGAGATCGCCGAGTTGATTTCGCCGCCGACCCAGTAAACACGCTCGTTCGCTGGCTCGGCGCGGGACGATCCTGCTAGCCTGGAAGATTCGAATGATATATTTTTCCGGCGTCAGCAAGCAGTATGGCAAGCAGCTCATTTTTGTGGACGCTTCCTTTCAATTGAATCCTTCCGAGAAAGTCGGGCTCGTCGGCCCGAACGGCGCGGGTAAGACAACGCTATTCCGCATGATTGTCGGCGAGGAGAGCCCCGACGACGGGGATGTCACCGTACCGAAGAAGACTACGATCGGCTATTTCCGCCAGGATGTCGAGGAGATGCACGGGCGCACCGTCATCGACGAAGCCATCGCGGGTTCGGGCCGCGTGGGCGATCTGCACCACGAGCTCGAAGAGTTGAATACGGCCATGTGTGACCCCGACCGCGCCGGCGACATGGACCGCATATTGGCCCGTTTCGGCGAAGTGCAGGAAGAGTACGAGCACCTGGGCGGCTACTCGCTGGAAGCGCAGGCCCGCGAAGTCTTGCACGGCCTGGGCTTCAAGGACGATCAGATCGACGGCGATGCCGGCGCCCTCTCGGGCGGCTGGAAGATGCGTGTCGCGCTGGCGCGCGTGCTGCTTGGCCGGCCCGATGTGCTGCTGATGGACGAACCGACCAATCACCTCGATCTCGAATCCATCATCTGGCTCGAGCAGTTCCTCAAGTCCTACGAAGGCGCGCTGTTCATGACCTCGCACGACCGCGAATTCATGAACCGCGTCGTGACCAAGATCGCCGAGATCGACTCGGGCGAAGTGAACACCTGCACCGGCAACTACGACTTCTACGAACGCGAGCGAGCGATCCGCGAGACCAACCAGCAGGCCGCGTTCGCGCGCCAGCAGGCGATGCTCGCCAAAGAGCAGCGCTTCATCAAACGGTTCCGCACGCACGCCGCCAAAGCCGCGCAGGTGCAGAGCCGGATCAAGGCTCTCGACAAGATCGAAAAGATCGAACTGCCGAAGAAGCGCGAGGTGGTCGAATTCGCCTTCCGCACGCCGCCCCGGTCGGGCGATCAGGTTGTGGTGATCGAAGAACTCCGCAAGGCCTACGGCAAGCGGGTGATCTACGACGGATTTTCAGCGACGATCCGGCGCGGCGAGCGCTGGGCCGTGATGGGCCGCAACGGCGCCGGCAAGTCGACGTTGTTGAAGATGATCTCCGGCGCGCTCGAACCCGATACCGGGTCCGTGCGGCTCGGCGCCAGTTTGCAGATGGGCTACTTCGCGCAGCAGTCGCTCGATATTCTCGATGCGGACTTAACCATCTTCGAGCAGTTGCAGAAGGACTTTCCGCACGACTCGATCGGCGCGCTGCGGACTCTGGCCGGCGCGTTTCAGTTCTCCGGCGAAGATGTCGACAAGCGGATCCGGATGCTATCGGGCGGCGAGAAGTCTCGCCTGGCGATGGCGCGGATGCTGTACAACCCGCCGAATTTTCTGGTGCTCGACGAGCCGACCAACCACCTCGATCTGGCGACCAAGGAGATGTTGGTGCAAGCGCTCAAGGAGTTCGAAGGCACGATGATTTTCGTGTCGCACGATCGAACGTTCTTGCGCGGCCTGGCCAACCGCGTGCTCGAACTCGGCGGAGAATCCGGAACCGAGAGCGAGCCGCGGTTGTACCTTGGCCCGTACGATGAATATGTCGCGGCGCTGGGGCACGAGGCCCCGGGGATTTATCACTAACGACTACCTCGTCCCGACAGAGTTATCAGTTGGGGAAGGTGCGCTCCCTTGCGGTCGCGTCTCTGTATGCGTGTGTTAGGCCGCAGCGAGATTGAGGGCCTTTTCGAGCCCCGGGATCATCGCGGCGAGAACCTCTTCGGCGGTTTCGACGAAGAGGAACTCGATCTCCTTCTGCACCGTTTCGGGTACGTCGCGGAGATCCTTCTTATTCGCGGCCGGCAGTATGACTCGTTTCATACCGGCGCGGCGGGCGGCGAGCACCTTCTCCTTCACACCGCCGATGGGCAGCACCAAACCGGTCAGCGTGATCTCGCCGGTCATGGCTGTATCGTTGCGAACCGGCAGCTTGGTGTAGGCCGAGGTCATTGCGGTCACCGCTGTTACGCCGGCCGAGGGGCCGTCCTTCGGAATCGCGCCGGCGGGCACGTGCAGGTGCAGGCCGTATTCCTTGAATAGCTTCGGATCGAGGCCGAGGTCCTCGGCGTGCGACCAGATGAAGGACTGCGCGGTCTTCATCGACTCCTGCATGACTTCGCCGAGCTGGCCCGTGATGGTGAGCCCCTTGCCCTGCGGCAGCAGCGTGGCTTCGAGGTAGAGCACATCGCCGCCGGTTTCGGTCCAGGCGAGTCCGGTGACAACGCCCGCGGGCAGCGTCTTGCGGAACTTCTCGGGCTGCACGAGTTCGGGCCCGAGCAGTTCGCTCACCTGTGGTTCGTCGATGACAAACTTGTCGAGCGAACCCTCGACGATGCGGAGCGCGACCTTACGCACGACCTTGGCGATCGAGCGCTCCAGCCGGCGTAGTCCAGCCTCGCGCGTGTAGCCGCCGATGATGAACCGCAAGCCGCTATCGGTGAATTCGACCTGCTCCGTCTTGAGGCCGGTTTCGGCGATCTGACGCGGGATGATGTAACGGCGCGCGATCTGCACCTTCTCCTCTTCGCTGTAGCCGGAGAGCCGGATGATCTCCATGCGGTCCAGCAGCGGCCGCGGCACGGTATCGAGCGTGTTCGCGGTGCACAGGAACATGACCTTCGAGAGATCGAAGTCCAGGTCGAGGTAGTTGTCGCGGAACGTCTTGTTCTGCTCGGGGTCGAGTACTTCGAGCAACGCGTGCGCGGGATCGCCGCGGAAGTCACGGCCGACCTTGTCGATTTCGTCGAGCAGGATCACCGGATTCTTCGAACCGGCGCGGCGCATGGCTTGCAGGAGCCGGCCGGCCATGGCGCCGATGTAGGTCCGGCGATGGCCGCGCAGTTCGGCTTCATCGTGCATGCCGCCGAGCGACATGCGTTCGAACTTGCGGCCGAGCGCACGGGCGATCGACTGGCCGAGGCTGGTCTTGCCGACGCCGGGAGGTCCGGCGAAGACAAGGATCGGCGCCTTGGCGTTCGGGTTCAACTTCATCACGCTCAAGTGTTCGAGGATGCGGTCCTTCACCTCTTTGAGTTCGTAGTGATCCTCGTCGAGGATGGTGCGCGCGTTGGCGATGTCGAGGTTGTCCTCGGTGGTCGCGGTCCACGGCAGGTCGAGGACAAAGTCCATCCATGTGCGCGTGACTTGGTAGTCGGGCGAGGCCTGGTTGGCGCGCTCGAGCTTCTTCATCTCGCAGTCGACTTCTTTGCGAGCAGCTTCGGGCAGTTCGGTCTTGGCGATCTTGTCGCGCAGGTCGTTCAGTTCGCTGTCGCCGTCCTTGTCGCCGAGCTCCTGCTGGATGGCCTTCATCTGCTGGCGCAGCATGTAGTCGCGCTGCTCCTTGGACATCTCGTTGCGGGCTTCGCTGGCGATTTTGGTTTTCAGTTCGAGGACTTCGACCTCGTGCGCGAGGTACTTGTGCAGCGTGCGCAGAGCGTCGATGCGCGTTGCGGCTTCAAGAAGCAACTGCTCCTTTTCGACCGGCAGCGACATCATCGAGGCGAGCAGGAAGACCATGCGGAGCGGGTCTTCCTGGCCTTGCAGAATGCGGCCGAGATCGGCGGGTGTGTCGCCGTTGGCCAACGTCATCGCGCGTGTCGCGAGCTCGACGATATCGCGTTCGAGTGCTTCGACTTCGGTGTCGCTATCCTTGGGCAACGGGCTCATTTCGAGGCGCGCGCGCAGGTAGGTCAGGTTGCCGTCTTCGTCGGTGACCTCGTCGAGGCTTTGCAGGTTGGCTCGCTCTTCGCCCATCACCATCAGTTCCATGATGCCGTTGGGGTGTTTGTTGATCCTTCGCACAATTGCGACGACACCGGTGGCGTAGAGGTCCGCTTGCGCGGGCGCTTCGACGCTTGAATCCTTCTGCGAAACGACGAAGATCTCCTTCTCTTCGGTGGCCAAGGCCGCTTCGACGGCGGCCTGGGTGGGTTTGCGGCCGACGGTCAACGGCAGCATCAGCCCTGGAAATAGAACCGTGTTCTTCAGCGGCAGGACTGGTATTGATTTGGTTTCCATTCTTCCTCTTAGACGTTAGATGTCGACTGCTGTGTTTCTGATTCCGCTCGGCCGAGAGTCGGAAGTGTTGGTTGGGGAAGGTGCGCTCCCTTGCGGTCGCGCCTCTGTAGGGCCGGTGCGATCGCGGGCGGCGCGGTGCGATGGCGTGCGTGGCCCATCATGCCACCGCCGCGATGGGCGGCAGGAAGTCGAGTTCGCCCCGTAGCGGGTTCAATTCGACTTTCACGAGTTGGCCGTCGCGGATTTCGCCGCTGATGAGTTTGCGCGCGAGCGGGGTTTCGACGTCCCGCTGGATCGCCCGCTTGAGCGGACGCGCGCCGCAGGCGGGATCGTAACCGTTACGGACGATCCAGGCCAGAGCGTGGTCGGTGAACTCGATTGCGATGTTGCGCTCGGCGAGGCGCTTTTGCAGGCCTTCGAGCTCGATCTTCACGATCTTCTTCAAGTGCTCTTCTTCGAGCGAATGGAAGGTGATGATCTCGTCGATTCGGTTCAGGAACTCCGGCCGGAACTGCTCGCGCAGGTTCTGGCTGTTAGAGGTCATGATGATGATCGCGTTCTTGAAGTCGACGGTGCGGCCCTGGCCATCGGTGAGGCGGCCGTCATCGAGAACCTGCAAGAGAATGTTGAACACGTCGGCGTGGGCCTTTTCGATTTCATCGAACAGGATCACGCTGTAGGGCCGGCGGCGGACCGCCTCGGTCAACTGGCCGCCCTCTTCGAAACCAACGTAGCCTGGAGGCGCGCCGACCAGACGCGAGACCGTGTGCTTCTCCTGGTACTCGCTCATGTCGATGCGGATCATGGCGCGTTCGTCGTCGAACAGGTTTTCGGCCAGCGCGCGGGCGAGTTCGGTTTTGCCGACACCCGTCGGGCCGAGGAAGATGAAGCTGCCGATGGGGCGCTTCGGATCTTTCAAGCCGCTGCGGGCGCGGAGCACGGCTTCGGCGACGGCTTCCACCGCTTCGTCCTGACCGATGACCCGCTTGTGCAGATCGCCTTCCAGGTGCATCAGCTTCTGCGTTTCGCCGGTCAGCATCTTGGTTACCGGCACGCCGGTCCAGCGGCTGACGACAGCGGCTATGTCTTCTTCGCCGACCTCCTCCTTGATCAGAGTGCCGGTCGACTCCTCGCGGGCGGCGAGCTGTTTTTCGAGTTGCACGAGCGTGCCGTATTTCAGTTCGGCCGCCTTGTTCAGATCGTAGGCGCGCTCGGCCTTTTCGATCTCGGACTTGGTCTGTTCGATCTTCTCCTTGATCTGCCGGTGGGCGTCGACGGCCTTCTTTTCGTTCTGCCACTGGGCGCGGAGGCCGTCGGCTTCGGACTTGAAGTCGGCGAGCTCTTTTTCGAGTTTGGCGAGGCGGTCCTTGGAGGCGGAATCCGACTCCTTCTTCAGGGCTTCGCGTTCGATTTCAAGCTGCATGACGCGGCGCTGCACTTCGTCGAGTTCGCTGGGGAGCGAGTCAATTTCGGTGCGGAGCTTGGCGGCGCTTTCGTCGACAAGGTCGATGGCCTTGTCGGGCAGGAAGCGGTCGGCGATGTAGCGGTTGGACAACACCGCGGCGGCGACGAGCGCGGCGTCCTTGATGCGTACGCCGTGGTGGACTTCATAACGCTCGCGTAGGCCGCGAAGAATCGAGATCGTATCCTCGACGTTGGGCTGATCGACAAGCACGGGCTGGAAGCGGCGCTCGAGGGCCGGATCCTTTTCAATGTGCTTGCGGTATTCGTCGAGCGTCGTGGCGCCTATGCAGTGCAGTTCGCCGCGAGCCAGCAGCGGCTTGAGCAGGTTGCCGGCGTCCATAGCGCCTTCGGCTTTGCCCGCGCCGACGACGGTATGTAGCTCGTCAATGAAGAGGATGATCCGGCCTTCCGAGCTGGTCACCTCTTTGAGCACGGCCTTGAGGCGCTCTTCGAATTCGCCCCGGAATTTGGCGCCGGCGATGAGCGCGCCCATGTCGAGCGAAACCAGTTTCTTTTCCTTCAGGCCTTCGGGGACGTCACCGCGGACGATGCGGTTGGCGAGGCCTTCGGCGATTGCGGTCTTACCGACGCCGGGCTCGCCGATGAGCACCGGGTTGTTCTTAGTCCGGCGCGAGAGGACCTGAATGACGCGGCGGATCTCTTCGTCGCGACCGATGACAGGATCGAGCTTGTTCTGCGCGGCGAGTTCGGTGAGATCGCGGCCGAATTTTTCGAGGGCCTCGTAGGTGGCTTCGGGGTTTTGCGTGGTGACACGTTGGGCGCCGCGCACGTCTTTCAGAGCTGTTTCGACACGCTTGCGCGTGATGCCGAACTCCTTACAGAGCTTGCTTTCGGCGGTGAGCGCGAGGAGGAAGTGCTCGACGGAGACGAAATCGTCTTTCATCTTTTTTGCTTCCGCTTCGGCGTCCGCGACGAGCTTTGTGAGTCTCGTGGTGACGTATAAGTTGTCGGGTTGCGAGCCGGCCACTTTGGGCAGCTTTTCGATCTCTTGCACGACGCGCAGCGACAGGGTGTCGAGCGGGATTCCGGCCTTCTTAAGCAGCGACGGAACCAAGCCCTGCTCCTGGCGGAGGAGGGCGCCGAAGAGATGATCGATGTCGAGTTGAGTATTGGCATTCTGGACAGCGATGGTCTGCGCGGAGCGGAGGGCGTCCTGCGACTTTTCCGTGAGCTTGTTCAGGTCCATATGTTAGTGTCTCCTTATCAACTAACTGCAGTGTAGCACTAGCAGGTGTCAGAAATCAACAACGTTTTCGGCGGTCGTACGGTTGAAAATCGGGGTTGTCGGTAGGGGAAGGTGCGCTCCCTTGCGGTCGCGCCTCTGTAGGGCCCGGTTGCTGTGTGGCTGGGCCGGGTTGCGTTGTGACCGGGCCGGGTTGCGGTGTTGTTGGGAAGAGCGGCTCGAAGTCTCCGGTAAAAATTTCGTTGGCCATTTCCCAGGAGACGAAGCAGTCGGGGTCGTCGGCGAATTCGCAACGGAAGGCGCGGCGGAAGGGGACGTCTCCCATCTCCAGGCGAGCCTTGGTGAGCGCATCGAAGCCTAATCGGCCGGACTCGATCGCGGTTTGCATGACGCGGTACCAGGGGACGAATTCCTCGTTCCAGACGTGGAAGAGGAATCCCGTGGGGCCGATGGGGGCCGAAAGCAGCATGATACTGCCTTTGCCGGTGGCGATCATGGGAAGCAACGCCTCCTGGTAGACTTCGTCGGCAACGAGGGCGGCATCGTCAATGATGACGAGGTGCGGATCGGAGAAGCCGCGAATTGTGTCCGGAGTCGCTGGGATGGCGACGATGCGGGAACCGTTGGGCAATTTGAAGCCATCACAGTTCTTGTCGGCCGGCGCGAGCTTGTCGACCACCTTCCGCGCGAATTCGCGCGCTTTGTCGCAGAGCAGGCTGGACTGGCGGGCGGAGGGGCCGGCCAGGAGAATGAGCGCGTTGTCGTGCGTCATGGCCTCGTAGACAGCCTCGATGGCAGCGATGGTGGACTTGCCGGTTTGGCGGGCGGCGCAGACGATCGTCCGGTCGGCGCGGGAATCCAACATTTCGGCCTGAGAGCCCGAGGGCATGAAGCCGAGCTTCTCCCTGGCCCAGGAGATGATGTCGCCCATGGCGGGCGGATCTGGGATCGGCGGAAGGACGGGTTCGCCGGGTTCGGCCAGGAACGGGCGCTGGTTGAGGTCGGTTGAGCCGGGGTCGCCGTCGTTTGTTTGCAACGGTATATCGGTCGGACCGCTGGAGGAGAAGTGGCGCTTCAACCGGAGAAGGTCGCGCTCCAGGCGGGAGACTTCGATGTTGAGGCGCTTGATACGGACCTCGAAACGTTCGTAGACGCCGCCGGGCGCGGAGGCGCGGAACTCGACTTCGGCGGTGAGGCCGGCGCTGGAGACGAGATCCGGGCGGAGTTTGCGGAGTTCGGCCATGGATTCGGTGAGCTTGCGGTGCCGGGCCATGTCGAGGCGGTCGAGTTCGGCGGCGTAGCGGCAGAGTTGTTCGACTTTGCGGGATTCGTAGAGGGATTTCGGCTCCCAGAACGAACGGAAGTGGAGGCGCAGTCCGGCGACGGCGTCCTGGGACTCGGTGGGCAGAACGCCGCACCTGGTTTCCTGGGCGTAGAGGCCGTGCTTGGTGTGGGCGTCCGCGCTGCGGCGCTTCCCTTCCTCGGTTTTCGGGCCTTTGGACTTGGCGCCGTTGCGCCGCGCGATTTCGGCGCGGCGTTTTTTCTGTTCGTCCCTCATGGGAACCTCCTGAAAATTCGAAAGGCCCCGCGGACTTTGGTCCGCGAGGCCTCTTACAACATCAGAATAGCAGGTGGATGCAAGTGTTTTGTGAGAAATATAAAGTAGGTTTAATCCTGAATTATTGTTTTCAATGATATGCAACGTCGAAAAATATTTTCGAAGCTTGTGAACGGTTCTTGTCGATGCTGGGCGCTTTTACTAGAGCGCTTATGGTACCAGTATGGCAACCGGCGCGCACTGGGAGTGTCGTTCACAAGAGAAGGGAAAATATATTTGTTGTTTTTATTATGTTGTAGTTTTAACGCCGTGATTACGCTTGACTTATTTATACATTTGGGGCGTGGGAATACTTATTCTGTTTTTGGCGCTGGTCCCGGCCTTGCATGGCGGCGACCGGAGGGCCGAGGAGTTCTGCGCGAAGGCGAGGGCCGAGGTGAAGTTGGGCCGCTGGCGAACGGCGGGGGCGCATTATCGGGAGGCGATATCGGCGTGCGCCGGGTGCTCGGTGGAGGAAGTGACGATTTTGCGGGCGGAGCTGGCGAATGTGCTGGTGCACGGCGGATTTCCAGAGGCGGGGGCGGCTGTCTGGCGGCAGGCGATTGAGGGTGCGGGAGATTCGGCGGCGCTGCGGGCGATGGCGGAATCGGGGTTGGGGGTAGCGCTGTTTGCCGCCGGACGGAGCGCCGACGCCGAGCGGGTCTGGCGGCGGGCGTGCCAGGCGTTGGACGGCTATGAGGTGGAGCAGGCCTCGTGCCGGTTCAATCTGGCGGTGGCGCGGATGGACTCCGCGCCGGTTTGGAGCGAACTGGAGGTACTGCTGCCGGTCCTGATGCGGGTGGAAGGTGCGATTACGCGCGTCACCGCGCTCCTGCAGACGGCGCGGGCGGCGCAGCGGGCCGGAGAATCGGGCCGCGCGCGGACGCTGGCCGAGCAGGCCGATGCGATCGTTCGCGCGGAGATGTTCGCCGAGCATCCGGTGATGGGAAGCGTGTATGCGGTACGGGCCGAGATCGCCGAGGCGAGAGGGCTGTACAAAGAGGCGAGGGAGTGGCGGAAGAAGGCGGCGCGGCCGAGGGGGGAGGGTTGGAAGAAGGAGTCGGTCAGCGTGGAGGAGTTAAAGTGGCAGGAGCGTGAATGATAGAATTGCCGGACCGATGAAGATACTTGTTGTTGTGCTTTGTTTTGCGGCGTGGGCCCAGCGGCCGCCGTTACCCGCGCCGCTTTGAAAGTCAGGGGTATCGGTTGGGGAAGGTCCGCTTCCTTGCGGTCGCGGCTCTGCAGGGTTGTCGGAGTAAATGGGATGGTTCGGGTTGGGGAGGTGGTGGCGACTTTAATCGTTTTGCTCCCTCGCGATTGCGCCTCCGTGTGGGGAGTATAGTGCTGTGTTGGCGACTGCCATAGCGGCGTGATAGATTTGCGACGTGGAGACCGCAGACGATCGTACGCGTGTGGGCCGCTATTTTATTACGTTCTCCTGTTATGGCGCTCGTTTGCATGGCGATGAGAAGGGTTCGGTGGATTCGTCTCACAACATGTTCGGTTCACGCTCTTTGCAACCGGATCTGAGTCGGTTT
Source organism: Acidobacteriota bacterium (assembly GCA_016871055.1). Classification (GTDB taxonomy): domain Bacteria; phylum Acidobacteriota; class Terriglobia; order Bryobacterales; family Bryobacteraceae. The sequence goes on along the minus strand of VFZW01000161.1, from coordinate 275 downwards.
CAGCGGGAGAAACTTTTAATGAAATCCGCGCCGTTTGAAATGGCGGAAGACGAACGATTGGTGGTGCTCGAGGCGATCCGATCGCATTGTTTGTTTCGCGAGTGGAATCTTTTGGCGGCGCACGTGAGGACCAACCATGTTCATGTGATCGTCGAGGCTAGAGCAAAACCTGACATAATATAAGCGCTCTGGAAAATACGGCGGCGAAAAGAGATGGCGCGACCATACTCGGATGATCTGCGTTCGAAGTTTGTAGCGGCCTACGAGGGTGGGAA
>VFZW01000160.1 GCA_016871055.1 Acidobacteriota bacterium | reverse complement strand
ACGGTCAAGTTTTCGCAAAACCTAACCGGCCCGTGGGTATCAAGTCCGGCCAATCCGGCCGGCTATCGGTTTGTGCGCGTGGAACTCAGCGGAACCGTTCCCATTTACTTTCTCCGCGTGCTGCCTGGTGTAAGTTCCAATCATTCGGTTCCAGTGGCAGCCGTCGCTGGACAGGGGCTCGAGAATAAGCTGGGCGCCGGAATGAACCCATTCTCGCCTGATGCACAGAACCCAAACGACCCACACTTCGGCCTCACGATCGGCGAGTTCTATACGCTGAAGTGGGCGCCGCCCGGACAGCGCAAGAAGGGCACCAATTGCGCGGGAGACGCCAATTTTACGCCAGGCGGGGGTAGCAGCGATCGCGGCTATATCGACATCGGCCAAGGCAGCGGTAATTCCGGCCTGGGGGACGCAATCGTCAATGGCGGCTACTACCTGCCAGAACCACTCGAGATCGGCGATCCGATCGTTCATGTCCAGGGGAACAAACATGTCGGTCCGTTCATCCTGACTCGATTCGACCAAGACAACGACAGGACGTCGAATAACTTGACTTCCTACACAGGCAACGGGCGCCGGCTTGTGCCGGTACCCATCAACAATGGTTTGGACTCGAGCCTGGTCGTCGGCTTCGGGCTTTTCATGTTAACCGATACTTCCTGCACGAACAATAACAAGCCCTGCTGCGCTATCTATCTGAGCAACAACCCCGTCATGTACTCAGACAAGAAGGGCGCCGGTGGAAGCGGACTCTATCGCGTCAAATTGTTCAACTAGAACGCCGTGTCACCCGTCTCTTCACAACGAAAGCAGAAGCAGAATGGCCTGGCGATGATAGAAGGCGCACTGGTCGGATTCGCTTTCACTCTTGCCATCATCTTCGTGCTCGAATTCGGCCGCTCCATGCTTTTCATCGGCGACTTCACCGAGCGCGCCCGCGCCGGCGCCCGACACGCCTCGGTCGTCAACTACAAGGCGGACACGATCAAGAACTACGTCACCCACAACTCGGCAACACCGCCCACTGGGGGAAACGGCCTCTTCGGCCTCAAACCCGAGATGATCGCGGTCGCCCGCTACGACGAAGGCAAGGAAACCGACCGGCTGACAGTGTCAATCAACAACTACCCGCTTAGCCTCTTCGTTCCGCTGCTTCCGGCGCAATGGACGCTACGTCCGTTCAAGATAACGATTCCAGCCGAGTCGATGGGACACAACCACGTAAGCACTGTTCCGGACGGCAAATTCTCCGGTCTGCTATGCTCGCTCTTTTGGGAGGAGAGTGAATGTCCGGAGAAACAACGCGCCGATTCTTCGTAGGCGCGGCCACTGCGGCTTCCGCAATGCGCGTGATGGGCGCCAATGAGCGCGTCAATGTCGCCATTGTCGGACTCGGCGGCCGCGGCGGTAATCATTTAAGCGTCTACTCGCGACTGGCCGAGTCGCGTGTCGTTGGACTGTGCGACGTCAACCAAGCCGCGCGCGAGCGCGCACAGGCCGTGCTTGTCAAAGCGGGCGTCGACAAGGCGAAGGAGTTTCGCGACATGCGCGAAGCATTCGCCGATCCAAGCATCGAAGCCGTCTCCATCGCCACGCCGAATCACTGGCACGCGCTGGCGGCGATCTGGGCGATGACAGCCGGCAAAGACGTATATGGCGAAAAACCAGCCAGCTACAACATCCATGAAAGCCAGAAGCTGATCGAAACACAGCGCGCCACGGGAAAGATGCTGCAGATCGGTTCGCAGCACCGGTCGAATCCGTTCAAGATCCGCGCTATGGCGGCGGTGCAGGGCGGGTTGATCGGCAAGATCTATCAGGCCAAGGGGCTCTGCTACAAACGCCGCCAGTCGATCGGCAAGAAACCGGATACGCCGACGCCACCCGGCTTGGACTGGGACATGTTCCTTGGACCCGCGCCATTGCGCCCCTTCAACGAACTGCGCTTTCGCTACAACTGGCACTGGTTCTGGGACACGGGCAACGGCGACATGGGTAATCAGGGCGTTCATGAACTGGGCTTGGCGCGCTGGGGCATGGGCGATCCGATGTGGCCAAAGACGGCGTTCGCGCACGGCGGCAAGTTCGCCTACGACGACGATCAGGAGACGCCGAATACATTAAACGCGAGCTTCGATTTCGGCGGCCGCGAACTCGTCTTCGAAACACGCGGGTTGATCACCGGCGGCGAGAGATTTGTTCCGGCGCCTCGGCGGCGTCCCGGCGCCACTCCCGCGCCAACGGCCACCGCGCCAAAATCCGCCGAGCCGCTAAACATCATGATCGGTAATCTCTATTACGGAACCGAGGGATGGGCCGCGATGAGCGGTCAGGGCTTCCAGGCGTTTAAGGGCGATTCGAACGAACTGGTGATGGAGGAGCGCCCGGAGCGCGGCGCCGATGGCGACGACGCGACGAGTCTGCACATGAAGAACTTCCTGGCCGCCGTCAAATCACGCGATCAAAAGAGCCTGCATGATGGCATCGATATCGCCGCGATGTCGGCCTCGATGGTGCATCTGGCCAATATCAGCTACCGCGTCGGCCGAAAGCTAACGCTGCAAAGCGGGCCATCGTTCTTCAACGACGCCGAGGCGATGAAACTCCTCACCCGCAACTACAGAAAGCCTTACGTCGTATGACCAAAAATGTTTTAGGAGGAGTCCTGCAAACTTGCTGCACGGACCCGTTAACCGGCTTTTACCGCGACGGCAAATGCAACACCGGGCCGGAAGATGTCGGCCAGCATACGGTTTGCGTCCTCATGAACGATGAGTTCCTGCTCCATCAGGCCGCGCTTGGCAACGACTTGATCACGCCCCGTCCGCAATGGGGTTTTCCGGGGCTCAAGCCGGGGGATTCCTGGTGCGTGTGCGTCGAGTATTGGAAGCGATCGCTTGAAGCGGGAGTGCTCGCCACGGTGCGGCTGGAGGCGACGCACGAACGGGCGCTGGATGTGGTGACCTTGGAGATGCTGACCAAGTCGGCGCGAGTGAACTAAACCGCGGTACCAGGGCCTTAGAACCTTCGACACGGGGGATTTCGGTACGCCCCACCCATTGTTGAAGGCCCCTAAAGAACAGACACTCGAAGAGATGCTGATGAGTGTCCAGGTCGAAGGGATTCGTCCACCTGCCGCTACGGGCCGTAGCTCGCCGCGCAACAGGATCTATCCACATCGCAGCGTGCGCTCGGTGCCGCTGACGGCGGCGCGTGTTATTGCCGGTGTGGTGCTGGCGCTTCTGCTCTCCTCGCTGAACGCTTACTACGCCGTCCCGATCATGGAACTGCATTCCATTGTCGCGGCGAAACTGGTTGACCTCGCGGGACTGCCAGTCACTGCGTGGCCGCCGGTCGATGTGTTCCCCGGCCTACAACCCGGTTCGGCGCCGATGATCGAGATCCCGGCGTTCTCTCAAGTTTCCACCGGCGCGCGGATCGCGCTGATCGCGTCCATCGTGATGCTGCTCATCGCCGCCGCGCGCTTCTCCCTGTTTCGGAATCTGGCATATTTTCTGATCGTTCTGCTGGCTCTATCGGCCGGCAGGAATCTAGTGTTCGAAACGTTCCGGCTGCAGTCGACTATGTTCGGCCAGGTTTGGCTGCGGCAGGAGATGCTGGTTTGGCTCGTGATGCCGTGGGTGCTGCTGCTGTTGTTCGTTCTGCCGCATCCGCGCGTAGCGGGCGGCCTCGGCTGGGTAATTTTCCTGTACGCGTACGGGTTCTTCTATTCCGCGGTGCGCATGGTGTTTATCCTCGGCGTGATGCATTACACAGGGCTGCTGTTCATGCCGGTCCTGTGGTTCGCCTTCGGCACTCTGAGCGACTTGTTGTACGTGTTGTTTTTCTACTCCATCGCGGTCAACCGCGTGTCGGGCGAGTTGTGGGGAACGAGGAGCGCATGGCAGTCCCACTTCTAATTGCCCTTTCCTACGTGGTCATCGCGTTTTCCGTAGCGTTCCTGCTGATCTACGCGATACGGCACTACGTCTTTGGCTTTTCGCGATTGCGGATCGAAGTGCCAAAGGATGTGATGGAACTGACAGGATTCCACATGCCTCGCGTGACCGTGCTGGTTCCGATGCATAACGAGGAGCGCGTCGCGGCGGACATTTTGCAAGCGCTCGTGGATTGCGACTACGACTGGGACAAGCTCGAAATCATTCCGGTCAACGACCGGTCCACTGACAACACGCGTTCGATCGTCGACGGGTTCGCTCGCAAGTTTCCGTTCATTCATCCGTATCACCGGACCGAAGGCGCCGGCGGCAAGCCCGCCGCGCTGGTCGAGGCCTGCGAACGCGCCGCCGGAGAAATCCTGATTCTCTTCGACGCCGACTACGTGCCGGGCCGGGCCATTCTGAAAATGCTCGTCGCGCCTTTCGCCGATCCGGAAACGGGCGCTGTGATGGGCCGCGTTGTCCCGCATAACATCGGCGATAGCCTGCTCGCCGGGTTGCTTTCGCTCGAACGTTCGGCGGGCTATCAGGCGGCGCGGCAATCGCGCTACAACCTGGGGTTCACGGCGCAGTTCGGCGGCACGGTTGGCGGCGTTCGGGCATCGGCGCTGCAGGCGGTTGGCGGATGGAATCCGGAATCTCTCACCGAAGACACAGACCTGACGTTCGCGCTGTTGCTCAATGGTTGGAAGACCGCTTACGTCAACCGCGCCGAGTGTTTTGAAGAGGTACCGCGGAGTTGGTCGGTGAGGAAGCGGCAGTTGAGCCGCTGGGTAACCGGGCACACCGAGTGCCTGCACAACTACTGGCCCGAACTGATGCGTTCGCGCTTTTTGACCGGTTGGGAAAAACTCGACGCGGTCTTGCTGCTCGCGATGTATTGGACCGCGCCGATGGTGGTGCTGGGGTGGATTGCGTCTCTGTTACTGTTCTTCATTCCCGAGGCGCATCAGACACCGCTGCTGCCCCTTGCCTTGGCGTTCCTGGGTTATCAACTGTTCGCCAATCAAGCGACGTTTCTGGAAATCGGCGCGGTGGCGCTGCTCGACGGAACCCGCGTTGGCACGCTGCTGATGCCGCTCAATCTATTGAACTTCTTCGCCAACACCGGCGCGATCTGCAACGCGCTTCGCAAGTATTACTGGAACCGCTTCTGGGGCTCGGGCGGCGACGGTTGGTATAAGACCCATCGCACGCGGCTGTCCAACGGCGGTCCGAACGGGCACTTCTTCGGCGGCGCGCATGCGGCATCCGCGGCGGAAAGGTCGGCGTGGGGACTCTATCACGCGCAGGCGCCGGGAGACTGACGATGACGTTCCTATTCTTCTCGTTCGTCTTTTTCGCCCTGTTCTATATGCACTTCGCGCTGGCGCATCGGGCGTGGTTGATGATTCGCGGCAAGCAGTCGGCCGAGTTGGACATGGGCTACGTGCGGCTCGAAGATTTCTTTGGGCAATCGTTTCGCGCGAAGCTCTCCGGTTGGCTGAAAACGGCGCCGCAACAGGCGTCGAGCACTGCCGCGCTGCGCGTCTTCGACCGCGGCAACGAACGAATCTTCGTCGCCCATGGCGCCAGCTATCCAGCGGGCCGGCGCGAGACCGAGGTGCTCGTCATCGAAGGCGACTTCACCTGCGGCGGCGACTGCTCGTTCGAGCGCGAATTGATGGTCAAGGGCGATTGCGCGATCGGAGCCGATACACACTTGCAGGCGGTCGCTGTCGATGGCTCGTTGAACCTGGGCGAGGGAGCGCATGTGCGCCGCTGGGTGGATGCCGCGAAACATCTGACGCTTGGCCCTGATGTACAGGTGGAATCGCGCGTGACTTCGCGGTCGTCGATCGAGTTTTTGCCCGGCGCGAAAGCGCTGTCGCTGTTTGCGTCGGAGATCTTCACCGAAGGCCGCCACGACGCGAAACTGCGTGTGGAAATCGCACCGGCCGTGATCGTGCAGATCCCGCATCCCGCCTCGATGAAGGAGCCTGCGCATGGCTACGACCCGGCAAAACTTCACGCGATGGGCGGCGGGACCTATCTCTACGACGGCGCTCTGCGCGTCTCGGCGCCGCTTCATGTCACCGCGCCGTTGGTTGTGCGAGGCGAGTTGAGCTGTGAGCAGGAGAGCCTGTTCGAGAAAGACGTGAAAGCACAGGGCGATGTCGAAATCGGCGCGGCGTCAATGTTAAAGGGAAATCTTATCGCGGGCGGCGCGATGAAACTTGGCCCGAACACGTATTTTCAAGGACTATTACACGCGGGCGGCGCAATGCGTCTGGCCCGAGGCGTTCGCGGCCTGCGGGAGAAGTTGCCGGTCGCGGCATACGCGGCCGGCGATTTGATTGTTGAAAGCAACGTTGTGGTGAATGGGAAGCTCGCGTCGGCGCGCGTAGTAAAGGCGTTGTCGACACCGGTCGCGTGGTTGGAGTAGCAGGAGGTTTTATGAAACAAGCGCTCGCAGTTCTTTGGTTGACTATGGCGGCTTTTGCTGAAGAGCGGACGGCGACGTTCGACCGTCCCGGCTACGAAAGCCCCTTGCCGATTCTGCTGGAAGTCGGCACCTATCATCAAGGCGTCACAAACGGGCAGGGCTACTGGCGCGGCGCGGATGCGACGCTCTGGCTGCGCCACAATCCCCGCTTCACGCCAGTCTTCATGTTCAACTCGCAGACCCGCCCCGGCGTGACGCAACAAAACATCGGCTTCTTCAGCTTCGCCAACTGGACGAAGAACTTCTACACGACGCAAGGATTCAGCGCGACGCCGAAGCGCGAGGGGTTTTCGATTTTCCCGCAACAGCGCGTTGATTTCCGGGGGTTCTATAAAACACCGTTCGTCCATCGTGGGCTTGTACCGAGCGCGGGGTTCACGCACTTTTCGTTTGGACCCGTCGTCAAGGGTAACATGTACAGCACCGGGTTCATTCTCTACAGGCCGCGAACGATTATCGAAGGGAACTACTTCGTCAACGTGAATCAACCTGGGACCAAAATCGGCAGTTCGGCAAGCCTCTCCGTGCAACGCGGACAGGAAGGAAAACAGTGGACGGGCATTACGCTAGGCGGCGGCAAAGAGGTATACAGTTACATCGCCGCGACGCCCCTTGAAGTAAACTTGAACTCGGTTTCGGCGCAGATCTTCCTCCGCAAGTGGATCACGCGTCATTACGGCTACTACGTCTCCTTCGACCATCAGACACGCTTCACGGCCTTCTCGCGCACCGGCGCCACCGCGCGAATGTTCTTCGAGTTCTAGAACCAACCGCGCAATGGGCCATTACGAACACGGCTTTCGGCTCATGGCCCAATCACCGCACGACAGGCTCAATGGAATCATGCGGTACCTATTCGCGCTCGCGCTGTCTCTGCCTATCAGCGCGACGTCGTTCACGTTTAACGACTTTGCCAATCCTATTGGCGTCAGGACGCATCCCTGACCGCCAACCTCTTGCGGCTCACCTCGGCCACCGAGAACCAAGTCGGCGCGGCGTGGTACAACTCGCGCGTGAACGTGCAAGGCGGCTTCACGACATCGTTCCAATTTCAGATCACCGATCGCGGCGGTCACACGCCGGACTGGGAACCGGGCGTCGTCAACAACGGCGCCGACGGATTCGCCTTCGTCATTCAGAACGCCGCGCCCGCGCCGATCGGACTCTACGCGAGCGGCGTCGGCTATTACGGCATCGCCAATAGCCTTGCGATCGAGTTCGACACCTGGCACAACAAGCCGTCTTATTGCGAGCCGAACGGAAATCATGTTGCGGTGAACTCGCTGGGCACGGCGCAGAATCGCCCGGAACACTGCCAGTCGAACGAACCCGATGGCGCACCTGTGAATCCCACGCTCGGCATCACGACGATTTCACAAGACATGTCGAACGGAACGATCTACAACGTACTGATCAACTACACGCCCGGTCAGCTCTCCGTCTTTTTCGGCAGCCTGCTCACGCCAGTGCTGACCGTCAATGTCGATCTGGGCTCGTTGCTCAGCCTGCAAAACGGGACCGGTGCATTCATCGGATTCACATCATCGACAGGTGGCGCGTGGGAGAATCACGACATCTTGAAGTGGTCGTACTCCGGCGTACCCGAGCCTTCGGCCATGCTGCTCGCAGCGGCGGGTTTGGGGCTGATCGCGCTTAGCGCCCGGCGCCTTGGATGTTGACGAGTTCGCTCGCGGCGGATTCGGCGATCTTCGCGTTGAGTCCGGACTCCAAGGTCTGCGGCGAGCGCCAGTAGTCCATCAGCGATGTCATGTGCACGCATGAGATCGTGCACATCGGCGCGCAGTCTTTCTTGGTCAGGTACTCGCGGCGAATGTCTTCGGTTGTGTAGTCAAGCAGCGGCGTTCCCGGATAGCCGCGCTGCTGCGAACAGTAGTGAACGAGACCGAACTCGCAGACGTAGATGTAGCGGGCGCCTGCGCGGCAACGCCAATCCGATTCCTGCCCGCGGGCGATGCGTCCCTGGAAACCGGAGAATTTCGCGAAGCTGCGCTTCGATAGTTGCCGAACGGCGTTGAACACTTCCAGTTCTTTCGGCCCTAGCGGTTTCAGTTGGCCGTGTCCGTCGTGAATAATACCAACCGTGCAACTGAATCCCAGTTCTAGCGCGCGCCGGCCGACCGTGAGCGCATCGTCGGAATTGGCGATGCCGCCGCCAAGCACCGAGTTGATGTTGACGTGAAAGTCGGCGTGCTCGGCGAGCATCTGCAACTTCTTGTCGAGTACCTTCAGGCTCTTCTTCGAGACCTCGTCCGGCATGACGTTGTCGATCGAAATTTGCAGATGATCGAGGCCCGCGGCATTCAACCGCTTGATGCGTTCGGGAACCAGCAGGTATCCGTTGGTGATCATCCCGGCGATCCGGCCGTGACTGCGGATGCGCGCGATGATCTGATCGAGTTCCGGATGCAACAGCGGTTCGCCGCCGGAGATCATGATGATCGTCGCGCCAAGCTTGGCCAAGTGATCGACGCGTTCGTACATCGTCTCAAGTGCGACGGGCTTGGACACGTCGTCGTATTCGTTGCAATAACCGCAATCGAGATTGCAGCGCCGCATCGGGATGATGTGCGCCTGCACGATATGATCGGTGGACATCAGTCCCTTGCGAATCATGTCGAGTTCTCTCAGGCGGCGGGATCCCGCCCGGAGTGTGCGGCGAAGCCGTGTGGCAAGGCTTGGCATTCTGGCGTTAACACCCCATTAGACCATAGCCCCGGCGGCTCGCGCACGATTCTGGCGCGAACGGGGAAATGGGCGGGTTGAATGGGGAAATTACTGCTTCTTCCTGGGCGGCAGCGGCGGCGCCAGCACCGGCCCCGATGGCGCGTTGCCCTTGTCGACCGAGTCCTTCACCTCGTCTCCGAAGGTAATAGTCGTATCGGCCTTGAATCGCTTATACTCCGCGTACCGAATGCGCATCTTCAATCGATACGTCCCCTCGTCGAAGTACAGCATGTCGTCGGCGCGCGTCAGTGTTGGGAACCAGTACTTGCCGTCGATCTGCTCGCGATAGGTCTCGAACTTCGGGAACCTTTGATCGCTGTTCTTTTTCAATTTTCCCAGCGCGCGCCCGTAGGTCCGTACGATCTGCAAGTCGTCAACGTCCACCCACGCGATCCCCGCGAAGTAGCGCTCGCCGATCGCCATGTCCTTCGGCTTGACCGCGAAGGCGTAACACTCGACCTCATCGAGCGTTTCGCGACCCAAATAGCGCACGTGATACTTCGGCAACTCCTGCGTGTTCAGCACGAACGGCTGCACCGAGCGAATGTCCTGCTCGTCTTCGGGCGAAAACGAGATATACCGCAACGCCGGCACCGGCGCGCGCACGACGCGTTCGGTACGCTTCCCGTCTCCGGTAAAGACGATATCGGTGAGCACTTCGAATTTACCGCAAGCGCCCCCGCTGGCGTCGCAATCTTCCACGCGTACGTCCTGCCGGTAGGTGTAGAGCTCGCGCGCTCGCAGAAACGCCGATTCCTTGGCCGCGAACGCCGTGACGATCTTCTGAATCTCGGCTTCCGTCGGCTCCGGCTTGGATGCCGCGGGCAGAAGCATCGCGGAGAGAGCAATGACAATGATGGCGCGCATGGGACTCCTATACATTTGGATGAATTCCACGTTTCCTGGGTTACGCGAGAATCTCCTTGGCGATCGCGATTCGTTGGATGTTCGACGTGCCTTCGTAGATTCTACCGATCTTCGCGTCGCGGTAAAGCTTCTCCACCGGGCACTCCTTGGTAAAACCGATTCCGCCGAAGATCTCGATCGCTTGGCTGGCCGTATCCTCGGCGACCGTCGACGCGAACAACTTCGCCATCGCGGCTTCTTTCACAAAGGGCTTTCCAGCTTCTTTCAATCGCGCGGCGTTGTACACGAGCAACCGTGCCGCCTCCACCTGCGTCGCCATTTCGGCGAGTTGAAACTGCACGCCCTGAAACTCCGAAATCGCCTTGCCAAACTGCCGCCGTTGCCGTGCGTATTCGATGGCATGCCCCAGCGCCGCGCGCGCCAATCCCGCCAGTTGCGCGCCGATCGCGATGCGCCCGCCGTTCAACGTCTCGATCGCGACCTTGTAACCCCTGCCGGTCTCGCCGATCACGTTCGAAGCGTGCACGACACAGTCTTCGAGAATCACTTCGCACGTCGAAGAACAACGAATCCCGAGCTTGTCTTCTTTCTTTCCGATCTTCAGTCCGTGCGCGTTGCGCTCAACGGCGAAGCACGTGACACCGCGATGTCCCGCCGCCGGATCGATCGTCGCGAACACAAGAAACAAGCCGGCCTCGGCGGCATTCGAGATCCAGAGCTTACGGCCCGTGAGTTTGTAATAATCGCCCTCGCGAACCGCGCGGGTCTGTAGCGCGAATGCGTCCGAACCCGAGTTCGCCTCGCTCAACGCGTACGCGCCCACTGTGTCAAAGGCAAGTTTCCTCAGGAACCGGTCCAGCTGCTCGCGCGTGCCATACTCTCGCAACGCGGTGACGACGAGTGTGTTTTGCACGTCGACGACCACCGCCACGCCCGGATCGGCCGCCGCGATCTCTTCAACGGCAATGACCGATTGAAAAAACGTCCCGTCCTGCCCGCCAAGCGCTTCCGGGATCTCAATCGAAAGCAGACCCAGTTCGAACAGTTGCCGCAGTAGCGCCGGGTCGAGCGCCGACCTCTCATCCATGTGCCGCGAACGCGGCGCGACCTGCTCCCTTGCGAACCGGCGGACCGTCGCCTGAAAGAGGGATTCTTCTTCGGAGAGTACGGTAAGGGGACGTTCGTCCACTCTCTTAGTTTATTCGGCGGCGGAGTGCGCTGCACGGCCCTCGTAGGCGTTGAGCACAGCTTCGACCGGCCCGTCCATGATCAATTGACCGTGATCGAGCCAAATCGCGCGCGAGCAGAGGTTTCGCAAAATCGCGTGCGCATGCGAGACGCAGAGAATCGTCTTGCCTTGATTGCGAATGTCGAAGATCTTGTCGATGCACTTGGCTTGGAACGCCTGATCGCCGACGGCGAGCACTTCGTCAATGATGAGAATTTGCGGATCGAGGCTGAGCGCCACCGAGAACGCCAACCGCAAAATCATGCCGCTTGAATAGGTCCGCAGCGGCTCATTAATGAACTCTTGCAGTTCGGAGAAATCGACGATCGAATCGTGCAACTCGGAGGCGCGCTTACGGGAAAAACCAAGTAGCGAAGCGTTCAGCCGCATGTTCTCGCGCCCGGTCAGATCGGGATGGAATCCAGCACCGAGGTCGAGCAACGCCGCAAGCCGCCCGTTCACAATCACCTTGCCATCCGACGGGGGCATCAGATGCGTTACCAGGCTGAGCATCGTACTCTTGCCGGCGCCGTTCGATCCGATCACCGCCACCGACTCACCGTCGCGAATGGCGAAGTTTACGTCCTTCAGCGCGTAAAAGGGATTCGGGTCCTTGGCGCCGATCATGTCCTCGATATAGTGGCGCAGCAACCGCTGGCCCACCGCACGATGGAACGTCTTGGAAACGTTTTGGAATTCGATGACGTTCATTACAAGTAGTCGAAGAACCGGTTCTTGAGCCGGTGGAAGAGCGCGAGGCCGATCGCGAAGACCACCGTCGAACTGAAGGCGAGCTTGAGAACCAGCGACGGATCAGGAGACGCCGAATCGATCAGAATTCGCCGGAGCGCCAAAATGAGCGCCGCCACCGGATTGAATTGGTAGACAGTCGCATACGCCTGCGGCACCAGCGTCAGCGTATAGAAAATGGGCACCAGCCAGAAGAGCACCGTGCAGGCCGACTCCACGACGTAGCGCATATCGCGCAGGTAGACGTCGAGCGCCGATGTCGCCAGCACGAGGCCACACACAAAGAGGATCAATAGCGCCCACACCAGCGGCAGCCACAGCCAGTAGACGTTCACGCCCGGGCCGATCAAGATCGCCGCGGCAAGCAAGAGAAGAATCTGAATGCCGAGATGAATGCACGTCGATAGCACGGTGGCGATCGGCACGACTTCGCGAGGGACGGGAATCCGCTTGATCAGCCCCGCGTTATTGGCGATCGAGATCGTCCCGTTATTCCATGCCACGGAGAAGAAGTTGAACGGAACGAGCCCGCAGAGAACAAACAGCGGAAAGTTCGTCACATCGTCGCGCGGAATGACTTTTACGAACACGAACGTCATGACTCCCATCATGATCATGGGATTCAGCAGCGACCAAAACACGCCCAACGACATGTTGCGGTACCTGATCTTGAAATCCTTCACAATCAGGTTCTGCAGCAGGAAAAGATAATCGCCGTTCCACATAGACCGCGCTAGATGCGCGAAGAGTTAAGTATACCGCACCATCGAAGGCCGACATAAATCGTACAAACGATAAGAAAGCCAAGCCACGGGGAGGGATCCAACGCCAACCGCCGGACCCGCTCGGCGCGCCAGATCCCCGCGGCGCGCCCCGTCTCGATGACAAACCATCCGACAATACCCGCAAACACCAGCGGAGCGAAGAAATGGAACTCGAGCGCGTCGCGAAGCCGGCCGCGCAGAATCGAAGAAACTCCACGCGTCATGCCGCAGAAAGGACACGGATATCCGGTCAGCAGCCGGAAAGGACAGAGAATTATCGGCGGAGGATTCGCCGGATCGGTGGCGGCGCAAAAACACAACGCGCCAATCGGAGCGGCAACACGGACGATCGCTTCAAATTGGACCGTCATCGCAGTTGCGATTGCGTCTCTGGACGGAAGCCCATGATTTGAACGTAAGCCGCCGCCGATGCCGCGTAACAAATCGGCACAGCGATGACCAACCCCACACCGCAAAGCAGCAAGCCACCGGTGAGAAGTAGTAGTTGAATGACGGTCAGCCACAACAACTTCCAGAAGTGCGGCTTTGAGATGCCCGTGCTCGCGCTGAAAGCGTCGGCAAAGGAGTAGCCCCTATCGAGAATCAGCAGATATGGAAACTGCAACAAAGCCGCCAGCAGCAGGCCCGGCAAGAACAACATGCTGGAAGCGAGAGCGATCGCAATGGTAACTAGCAGGCACTCAAGGATGGCGGCGCCGGTGAATTCGAAGCCCTTGCCCAAATCGTTCAACACCGCGTTCGTCCCACGGACCTGTTTCAACGTCGCCCACTGCAAGCCCATCCCGAACGGTCCTTGCAACAGCACCCATAACGTTCCGGTTCCGAGCAGGTAAATCAGCCCGAATAGCACAAACACCCAGAAGTTTGACGTGACCGCGCTAATGTAGTGCGTCAAACGGATTGGGCATTATTCAAAGCCTTGCGGGCGCGCTTGACCTTTTCCAGGATGTCGTTGGCCTTGGCGGTCCAGATGAACGGCTT
>VFZW01000159.1 GCA_016871055.1 Acidobacteriota bacterium | reverse complement strand
GCTCGCTTCTACCGCCAAGGGAGCTGCTGGGGTGAACATGACCCAGTATGAGGCAACTCTGCCTATATGTACATAGTTATATGAGACAGGACACTAGCTGCCGTTCGTACGACATCGCCGAGGTCGCACATATCGCAATGGGCAGCCACTTCATACTGTCTTTGTAAATAGACGTACGATAAAAATGCATGCGCACCGCGGCCCTTCTTCTCCTAAGCCTCGCCCTAATGGGCAAAGACAACTACACGACTCAGGCCCGCGTCGTCGCCGTTGGGGATATTCACGGCGACTATGACCGGCTGATCGAAATCCTGAAGACCGCGAAGCTGATCGACCCGTCGACGCTGAAATGGTCGGGCGGCAAGGATCATCTCGTCTTTACGGGCGACTTCGTCGATCGCGGTCCCGCGTCGCGCAAGGTGCTCGACTTTGTCATCGCGCTCGAATCGCAGGCCGGAAAGGCTGGCGGCGAGGTGCACCCGCTCATCGGCAATCACGAAGCGATGAATGTGTATGGCGATCTGCGTTACGTTACCAAGGACGATTACGCCGCCTTCCGCACCGAAAAGTCCGTTTCCGCGAGCCCCGACCAACCATTGGGCTGGGCCGAACACCGCAAGGCGTTCTCGCCCGAGGGCAAATACGGCAAGTGGATCCGCGGCAACAATGTGCTGGTCAAAGTCAACGACACACTCTACCTGCACGGCGGGCTTGCGCCGAAGTTCGCGGATCTGAAACGGTCGAAGATCAACGATCAAGCGAAGCTCGAGCTACAGGATTTTTCGTTGATCGAGAAGGGCGTCGTCGGCGATACCGACGGCCCGCTGTGGTATCGCGGCCTTGCAACCGAAAAAGAAGATCAGCCCGAGATGAACGCGCACATCGACGCGCTGCTGGCCGCGCATCAGGTCAAGCGCATCGTCATCGGACACACCGTCGTGCCGGCGATCATGCCGCGATTCGGCGGAAAGGTCGTTGTGATCGATGTCGGGTTGTCGCGCGTCTACGGCGGCCCTCCCGCGTTCCTCGAATTCGTCAAGGGCGAGGGGTTTGTCATCCACCGAAGCCAGCGCGTGAAACTCCCCGCGATTGGCGCCGATGCCCTGCCCTACCTGAAGTCGGTCGCTGCATTGGAACCGGCCAACTCACCGCTGCGGAACTTGCTGAAGTAGCGCAACCGTTCTGTAACAAAAGGTGATAGCCTCTCACAAAAGGGGCTGTCACCATGAAAAAGATCCTGTTTGCTGTTTTGGCGCTCTCGGGAGCCGCCTATTCTCAGGTATTGTACGGATCACTCACCGGCAATGTGAAAGACGCATCGGACGCAGCCGTGCCCGGCGCGGAGATCTCCGCGCAAGAACGCGGCACCGGCCTGGTCCGCAAAGCAACCTCGAACGAATCCGGCGTTTATACGATTCCGACGCTCCCCGGCGGCGTCTACACCGTCACCGTCAGCAAGCAAGGTTTCACGGCATTCAACGCCAAGGATGTCACGGTTCCCGTCAATGCCGTAACGCGCGTCGATGCCGCTTTGCAGGTTGGCGCGGTGAGCGAGAGTGTACGCGTCGAGGCCGCGCCGCCCGCCCTGCAGACCGATCGCGCCGAAGTGCGCGCCGAAATCACGTCGGCGCAAATCATCAACGCACCGCTCCCGCCCGGCCGCAACTACACGCAGATGTTTAAGACGCTGCCCGGATTCTCGTCGCCGCGAAATGGCAACGGTCCGTCCGTCGATCCCTCGCGCGCCGCGCTCTACAACGTGAATGGCACCTCGCGCAGTTCGAACGCCGTGCGCATTGAAGGCGCGGGAGTCAATCAAATCTGGCTGCCGCATCTGCCGGGCTTCACACCGGCGCTGGAAGCGATCGAAGGCGTCAATATCACAACCAACTCCTTCGATGCCGAAACCGGACTGGCCGGCGGCGCGGCGATCAACGTGCAGATCAAGAGCGGCACCAACGATCTCCACGGCTCGGCGTTTGAATTCCACAACAGCAACGCGACGAAAGCAAAACCGTTCTTCCTCCCCGCGGGCGAGCGCAAGCCGAAGGCCATCTTTAACCAGATGGGCGGTACAGTCGGCGGGCCGATCATCAAGAACAAGCTCTTCTACTTCGGCAGCTACGAAGCCACTTGGGACCGCCAGTTCGCCTCGCGTATCGACACATTGCCGACCGCGGCCATTCGCCGGGGCGATATGTCCGCGTCGCCGAACGCGATCTACGATCCGCGCACCGGAGTGCAAACAGGCGCGAATCTTGGTCAGCAACGCCTGCCCTTCCCGGACAAACAGATTCCGCAGTCGCTCATCGATCCAGCCTCGGCGAAGATCCAATCGATGCTGCTCCAGCCCAACTCGCCGAATCTGCTCACCGCAAATCTGTTCAGCGCCGGCAACTACGCCTTCAACTCCAAGAAGTTCGACGGCAAGATCAACTGGAATCCCGGCGACAAACTCACGATGTTCGGACGCGGCGGCATTCAAGATCACGATTTCGAAAGTGGCGGTATTCTCGGCGAGTTGATCGGCGCGCCGTTCTTCAGTGCGGCTTCGGTGGCCGGTCCGACGTACGGAACCACGGGCAACGCGGCCTTCGGCGCGACGTACGTCCTCACGCCGACCCTGATTCTCGACGGCAACTTCGGCTTCACCGCCTACGACGCCAACTCGATCGAACGCGGCCTTGGCAAGAATCTCGGTCAGGAGCTGTTCGGCATTCCCGGCACCAACGGCACTCGCTTCTTCGAAAGCGGCATGCCGCGGTTCGTTGTATCTAGCTACGCCACCATGGGCGCGCAGGGCAATGGAACGCGGCCGTTCTTCAACCGCGACCCGCGCTACAACTGGGTCGGCAACGCAACGTGGACGCGCGGCGCGCATCAGGTCCGGTTCGGCTTCGATAGCTCGTTCCAACAGATCAACCACACGCAGGCCGAGTTTGTCGGCGCGTTGCACGGCCCGGCCGGCGGATTCACGTTCAGCGGCGGCACGACGGCCCTAAACGGCGGCCCCGCGACGAACCAGTTCAACTCCTGGGCATCGTTCCTGCTCGGGATGCCATCGGCCATGGGCCGCATCCTCCAAATCCCCGAAGAATATAACGTGCGCACCTGGATGCACAGCCTATACATTCGCGACCAATGGCAGGTCAATCGCCGCCTAACCTTCTCCTACGGCACCCGCTGGGAATACTTCCCGATGCCGTACCGCGTCGGCTCGGGCCTGGAGCGCTACGATCCAACCACCAACAAAATGATCGTCTGCGGCGTCGGCAACGTTCCACGCGATTGCAACGTGGGCCAGAGCAAGAAGCTGTTCGCGCCGCGCGTCGGCATCGCCTGGCGTGCGACGGACTCCTTCATCGTCCGCATGGGCTACGGTATCACCATCGACCCGTATAGCCTGGCGCGCCCGATGCGCACCAATTATCCCATGCTGGTCGTGTTGAACGTCAACGGTTCGAACGCGTTCGCGTCGGCCGGGCAGTTGAGCCGTGGGATTCCCGCCGTGCAAGCACCGAATCTCGGCAACGGCGTGATCGACATCGCCAACAATGTCGCCGCAAATGCGCTTGAAGATAACTACCAACGCGGCTACGTACAGAGCTGGAATTTCACGCTTCAAAAGTCGCTCAAGTGGAACTTCGTCGGCCAGGCCGGCTACGTCGCGACGCGCCAAGTCAATCAAGTCGGCTTTCGTGAATTGAACTACGCGCCCATCAACGGCGGGCAGAACGGCCGGCTGTTGGCTCGCCAGTTCGGCCGTACCGCCGAAACACGCTTGGTCGCGCCCATCGGCAACTCCCACTACGACAGTTTGCAGACCTCGCTCGAACGCCGGTTCAGCGGCGGGCTGCATCTCGGCGTGTCCTATACGTGGTCGAAGTCGATCGGGGTTTGCTGCAGCGACAACAGCGACGGTCTGGCGGCGATACAGATCCCCGAATTCAGCCGGCTGAACAAATCCGTTAACAACTTCAATCAGCCGCACAACTTTGTCGCTAACGCCAATTGGCAACTGCCCTTCGGAAAGGGCAAGCGCTGGGCCACGGGACGCGCGGGCACGATGCTGGCGGGCGGCTGGCAGTTGAACGCGATTTACACGGCCGCCACCGGTACGCCGTTCACGGTGAGCGCCGCCGGCACATCGCTGAACGCGCCCGGCAGTTCGCAGCGCGCCGATCAGGTGAAGCCATCGGTGGCCAAAATTGGCGGCGCGGGCCGCGGCCTTTCGTTCTTCGATCCGTTTGCGTTCCGGCCCGTCACCGACCCACGCTTCGGCACCGCCGGATTCAACACAATGTACGGCCCGGGCCTCGCCAACGTCGATGTCGGCCTCTTCCGCGAGTTCGCCATCACCGAGCGTTGGAGGGTCCAATTCCGCGCCGAAGCGTTTAACTTCACCAACACGCCGCACTTCGGCAACCCGGGTGCGAACGTGTCGAACTTGCAGTTGAACCCGGACGGCTCGATCCGCAACCTCGGCGGCTTCACCGAAATCACCGGTCTGCAAAGCACCGGCCGCGACGGTATCGACGAGCGCGTCTTCCGCCTCGGACTCCGCATCAGCTTCTGACCTCGAAATCTGCGAGTATACGCATAGTGGTTATGCGTCTTCTCGCCGTCCTATGCTCGGCGCTGCTCTCGGCCGCGTCGTCGATTCGCCTGGATCCGCCGTGCGGCGCGGCGCGCGTCCGCGTCACTTGGGACTCCGAAGGCCGCGCACCCGTGCGCGTACTCGCGGCGGGGAACGCGATGACCGGAGACGAGCCGGCGGCGGGATCGGCCGAGACCGGAGACTGGGTCACCGAAGGCATGGAGTTCCAGTTGGTGGACGGAAGCGGCGCCGTTCTGGCGTCGGCGGCCGTTCGCTGCGCAACCACCGGTTCCATCTGGCCGTTACAAGCCGGCAATGAGTGGCACTTTCGATATCGGGATCGGACCGTTACCGGACAGCACACGGTTTGGCGGGTGGCGCGAGTTGAGGGCGAATGGGCCGTGCTTGAACCGGGGCCCGGTTGGGCGCGCCGCGTGCGTGTTGATGAAACAGGCCGGATCTGGCGCCTGCTCAACGATGGGACCCCACAGGTGTTCGTCGACCCAGCCGGCGGCCCCGCGTTTGCACGAGTCAGCGAAACCGCCTCGTCGTCGGCTACGCTGGCTGGGCTGTTCGGCCGGGAAATCTCCTGGAACGCGCCAGTGGTTGGAGTCGGCCGCGACAGCGGCAAGTTCGCTCAAGGCGTGGGTCAGTCTCGGTGCAGTCCGACGTAGTCGCGGGATCCTCTGGAGGACTGGGCTCCTCGTTGGAATTGATCGAAGCGCGGATCGACGGTGTGCGCCACGCGCCCGCTTATCCTTCCGCCGAGCTCATGGTGGAAGCCACCACATTCGATGTGACAGGAAAAAGGGCGCGGAACTGCGCGGTTCCGTGCTATTTCGTCGCCTGCGGAATCGCGCCGGGCGCCGACCCTCCGGGCACGTATCGGGCCTGCATGGAGGTGTCCCTTCGCGGCGGCGCCGGGCGCGTGCAACTGAGCGACAGCGCTGGAAGCGTTCTGTCCGATTCACCCGCCAACGGCTGGATTCGCATCCTGCTGCCCGGAACGCCCGGCCGATACACGATCACCGGTGTGTTGCCGGAAACGGCCATCACCCGCACGATTGAGATCCGGTAGCGGTACCGTTTAGGCCGCGTCCCGCAGCGGAGTAAACTCCAGCCGCTTGCCGCTCGAGTGCGTCCCCACCCGCACCACCGCGCCGGGCGGGATCGTCCCGTCGGCCATCATCGCCGCCAGCGGCTGCATCAGGTGCCGGTGCAGCGTGCGCCGCAGTTCGCGCGCTCCCTACTCGGCGCTTACGCCCTTTTCGAGCAGAAACCTCCGTGCCCGGCGGGGCAGTTCGATGTAGAACATGCGGTCGCCCAGACGGCGCCGCACGTGCTCGCCGATGTCGTCCAACAGGAGGTCGAGGATCTGGTCCATCGACGCCGCGTCCAGCGGACGGTAGGTGAGCATCGCGTCGATGCGGTTGACAAACTCCGGCGCAAACTTGCGCTTCACGGCCGCCACGGCAATCTCCTGCAACCGCGCGTAATCGGCCGCCGATGGCACGGTCTCTCCCTCGGCCGTCATCGCCTCGAAGCCAAAGCCCAGCTTGATCGCCCGCGCCATCTCGCGCGCGCCGAGGTTCGACGTCATGAAAATCATCGAGCGGTCGAAACACACAGCGGTGTTGTCGCCCAACCGGAGCACGCCCTTATCGAGGATGCCCAGCAGCAGTCGCGTCATCGACGGCGCCGCCTTCTCGATCTCGTCAAACAGAACGATCGCCAGGTTCGCCCGGTCGCTCATCACCTGGTTCAGCTTCGACTGCGTGAGCAGCGGCGCGGTTTCCCGATGGCCCAGATACCCCGGCGGGGCGCCAATCAACTTCGCGCCCTCGTGGTCGAGTTGGAACTCGCCGCAGTCGATGCGGATGACGTTCCGCGGCGACCCGTGGATCACCTCCGCCAGCGCCTCCACCGTGCGCGTCTTACCGGTGCCCGTCGGCCCGAGCAGGAGAAACACCCCGGCCGGCCGGCCTTCAGGCGCCAGTCCGGACTGGTACATCTGCACGTAGGGCACGATCGCGTCAAACGAGTCGGGCTGACCGACGATTCGTTCCGACAGCAGGGCGGACAGGCGCGCGCCCGATTTTCCGATTAAGGGAGAACCCTTTCGGTGGTTGCGAGAAGTGAGCGTGATATCCTTCACAATTCCATTTTATCATCTTGGCAATAGTTAAGCGCTTACAAATCGCGCAAAACGAGGCAAAAACGTCGAAAAAGTGAAATTTATTTTCGTTTAGAATGAACGGATTAGGTCAAAAATCCGGTCGCTGGCGCGCCCATCGCCGTAAGGGTTGTGAACGCGTGTCATGGAAGCATGAAAATCTGCGTTTTCGAGCAGTAATCGAGTCTCGGAGACGATCCTATTTTCGTCCGTTCCGACAAGTTTTACAGTGCCAGCCTCGACCGCTTCCGGCCGTTCGGTCTTCTCGCGGAGGACCAAAATCGGCTTCCCCAACGACGGGCCTTCCTCCTGCACGCCACCGGAATCGGTGATCAGCAGATAGGAGCGGCGCATGAGGTCGACAAACGGTATGTAGTCGAGCGGCTCGACCAAGTGAATCGCCGGATTCCCCGCGAGCAGACGATTGACCGGTTCCATCACGTTCGGATTCGGATGAACCGGATATACGATTTCGACGTCGCCGCGCGCGGCAATCTCGAGCAACGCCTTACAAATCCGTTCAAACCCAGGCCCGAAACTCTCGCGCCGGTGCGCCGTCACCACGATCAGCCGCTTCGACGGATTCAGAAACGACCAGTCGCGGGCGCTGATGACCTCCCCGGACTCCAGCCGGTCTCGGACATGCAGAACGGCATCGATGCCCGTGTTGCCCGTGACGTGGATGCTCGACGCCGCCACGCCTTCCTTCGCCAGGTTATCGGCGGCCCACTGCGTCGCGGCGAAATGATGTGCCGCCAACCGGCCCGTCAGCACACGGTTCATCTCTTCCGGAAACGGTTGATGAATATCCCAGGTCCGCAGGCCCGCTTCGATATGCGCGACCGGCACCCTAGCATAAAACGCCGCCAGGGCGCCGCAAAACGTCGTGGTCGTGTCGCCCTGCACGATCGCGATGTCCGGCCGCAACTCCCGCATCACCGGTTCCAGCGCCGCGATCATTCGCGACGACGACTGCGACAGCGTCTGCCCCGGCTGCATCAGATTCAAATCGATGTCCGGAACGACTCCGAACAGGCCCAACACCTGATCGAGCATTGCCCGATGCTGTGCCGTCACGCAGACCTTGACGTCGTAGACATCGGGTGCGGCGCGAAGTTTGCGCACAACCGGGCACAGCTTAACCGCCTCCGGCCGGGTACCGAATAAGAAGAGAGTTCGAATGGGCAAGGAAAAGGGGATTGATCTGCGGGCTATTTGTGGCGATAGGTAATGCGGCCCTTGGTCAGATCGTAGGGCGACATTTCCAAGGTCACGCGGTCACCGGCCAGCACGCGGATCCGATTGCGGCGAAGCTTACCGGCGAGGTGGGCGAGAACCAAACGCTCCTGATCCAGTTGCACGCTAAACAATCCGCTGGGGAACTTTTCGACCACGGTTCCGGTAACTTCAATACAATCTTCTTTACTCATTGGCCTCCAGGCTGTGTGAATGGGTTTCGGCGGCACTTTACCGCCTTCGGTACAAGTATATCCACATTGAGACATAGGAAAAACAATTCATGTCTTCCACAGGCTGCCGATAAGTACTCCCAGATGCCCATGATCTCGGTGAAGGACGCCGTTTCCGAGTTGGATCAGGCCGTGGCCGCGGCCGACAGACAGCCGGCGCGCCTTCGAGCCGCCGTTTGCGGGTGGGGAGAATCGTTGAACGCCGTCGAACAGCACGTGTTCCCGTTATTCCCGGCCGCCGCGCGAAGCTCGACCGAGGACTGGCGGCAACTGCGGCGCTCCCTCGACCTGAACGCGCTGGACGAGGTGCTGCAATCCGGCCCCCGGCTGGTCGAACGGGTCTTGTTGAACTACTCGATGACGGCGCGCGATCTGCAGCGCGGCGAAATCGATTCGCTGCAGGAGATTCTTTCCGTCCTCGCCGAAGCCGCGCAAGGCGTGCGCCGGCGCAGCGCGAACTATGGAAGTCGATTCGAACAACTCGGCGCGTCGCTCGGCGAACTGGCCAACGAAGCCGACCCGGATCGACTCCGCGCCGGTTTGGCCCGCGAAGCCGCGACGATGCGCGATGCGGTGGCCACCATGGCTCGCGAAAGCGCGGCAGCGGCGGCCGGCATGGAAGAAGATCTTTCCAGCTTCAGAAAGCGTCTGGCCGAAGCGGAGTCCGCCGCGCTTACCGATCCGCTGACGGGCCTCTCCAATCGGCGGGCGCTGGAGAGCCAGCTTCAGGACCGCATCGCGCGCGGCATTTCGTTCTGCGCGCTTCTGTTCGATATGGACAGCTTCAAGAGCATCAACGACCGCTTCGGCCACGACTGCGGCGATCAGGTCCTCAAGCTCTTCGCGCACATCTTGAACGAACAGGTTCGACCCGGCGATGTCGTCGCCCGCTGGGGCGGCGACGAATTTTTCGTTCTCTTCGATTGCGAACTGAAAGACGCGCTCAAGCGCGCGCAACAAATCGCCTCGCGCCTCAGCACACGATACGAGTTCTATGTCGACGGCAAATCTGTAACGCTTCCGCTCCGCGCTTCGGCCGGCGTCGTCGAATACAGAACCGGCGAATCGGCCGCGGATCTTTTTCGCCGCGCCGACCAGGCCATGTACGCCGCCAAGCCGAAAACGCCCCGCGGCAATTCCCCGGAGTGATCACGCCCGCGCGGGTCATGATATAACAGAGTGTTCTTTCCGGAACCCTCATGAGCACCGCGCAAACTGAATCCAAGTTCTACGGCTGGTGGATTTCGATCGCCGCCTTCTTCACGTTTGGTCTCGCCGTCGGCATTCCCTACTACGGCATGCCGTTCTACTACGACTACTACGAAAAGACATTCGGCTGGTCCCGTCCCGACATCACACTCGGCTTTCCACTCGCCGCCACGCTGACCCTCTGGGTCGGCCCGATGTTCATGCATCGCTTCAGCCCCCGCAAGCTGATGATGGCGGGCGCGGCCTTTACGGCTCTCGCCTTTATCGGGTTCGGAACCATGGGCGGCAGTTTATGGGTCTACTACGCCACCTGGTTTATCTACGTCGTCGGCTACATCTTCTCCGGCCCGATCCCGCACCAAGTCATCATTTCGCAGTGGTTCAAACGCCACCGCGGCAAAGCCATGGCTGCGACGTACCTCGGCGTCGGCGTCTTCGGCGGCATCTCGCAAAAGTTCATCGCCAAGCCGCTGACCGAAGGATCGAACTTCCAAAGCGCGCTCGTCTGGACCGGCGCCATCGTCCTACTCGTCGTTCCAATCGCCTTCTTCGTCATGCGCGACAAACCGTCCGAGATGGGCCAGACTCCCGACGGCCTGCCCGTCGCCAAGGACGAAACACCCGCCCCGCCGCGCGACACCCGCTACCTGCTCCGCCAAGCCGCGTTCTGGTTCCTCATGATCGGCAGCCTTTGCTCGATCGGGTCGATCGGGTCGATCAACCAGCACATGAAATTCGTCTTCAAGGAACAGGGCTTCACCGATCAAACCACGCTCAACACACTTTCCGGCGACGCGACATTCTACATTCTCATTTCTTCAACACTCGGCCGCCTCGTCATGGGCTACCTCGCCGACCGCTTCTCGAAAAAACTGGTTATGGTGGTCACCTACTTCCTGGTCGCCGGCACCATCCCCTTGCTTTTCCTTGTCCGCCCCGAGTCCCCCGAATACGTTTACATTTTCGCCATCCTGTTCGGCTTCGGCATGGGCGCCGACTACATGCTGATCCCGCTCATGGCCGCCGAGCAGTTCGGTGTCAACACGCTGGCCCGCGCCATGGCGATCATTCTCCCCGCCGACACTATCGGCCAAACCTGGTTCCCGTATGTGGTCTCCCAAATCCGCCAGCAGACCGGCAGCTACTCCACCGCGCTTAACATAGTATTTGCCATGGCCGCGCTGGGCGCCGTCGCCGTGATGATGCTCCCCGCGCACGGAAAGAAAGATGAAGCACTTCCACTACAAGAGTCTGGATCAGCTCCAGCAGGACGCTGACCGGCTCACGGAATTTGTCCGCTTTGAATCGGACACGGAAAAAATAAAGCAGTTACTCGGGCGCAAAGTTCCGATCGGCAATTTCGTCACACTCGGTAATTCGATGGCCGTCCATCCCATGGAAGGCTGCGATGCCGATCTCGACGGCAACCCCGACGAACTCACGATTCGCCGCTACCACCGCTTCGCCGCCGGCGGCTCGAAGCTCATCTGGTTTGAAGCCACCGCGGTGCGCAAGGACGGGCGCGCCAACTCGCGCCAGTTGTGGATTCACAACGGCAATGTCGCCGCTTACGACAAGCTGCGCGAAGAGATCGAACAGATCCACCGCGACCGCTTCGGCACAATCGACGACCTGCTGATTCCCGTGCAACTCACGCACTCGGGCCGCTACTCCTACCCCGAGCGCATCATCGCCTATCACAACCCGCTCATCGACGCCAAAACCGCCACGCGCGCCGACCAGCCGGTCATCGGCGACGACGAGTTGGAACGGCTCGAAGACCAGTTCGTCGACGCCGCCAAACTCGTCTGGCAAGCCGGCTTCCGCGCCATCGATCTCAAGGTCACACACGGCTATCTGCTTGCCGAATTGATGGGCGCCAAGCTGCGCGAAGGCCGCTACGGCGGTTCGCTTGAAAATCGCACCCGCCTGATCCGCAACGTCATCGGCAAAATCAAGAACGAGTTCGGCTCGAAGATGCTGATCGCCATGCGCCTCGGCTGCTTCGACTCGGTGCCTTACAAGAAGTCCGACACGTCTTCGAACGGCGAGCCGCTGCCTTACACAACGCCTTACCCGCACGGATGGGGCGTCGATCCCAACGACCCGCTGCGCGAAGAACTCAGCGAAGTGAAGCAAGCCATCGGCTGGTTCAAGGACTGGGGCGTGCAACTGCTCAACGTTTCGATCGGCTGCCCCTATTACAACCCTCACATCGGCCGGCCGTTTGAAAAGCCCGACGAAGGCAACTACGAAATGCCCGAGCATCCGCTCACCGGCGTCGACCGCCACTTCCGCATCTCCGGCGAACTGCAGCAGGCGTTCCCGGATCTGCCCATGGTCGGTACCGGCTATTCGTGGTTGCAGATCTACGCGCTCAACGCCGCCGCGCGCAACATCGAAACGGGCCGCATCCGTATCTTCGGACTCGGCCGGGGCACACTTTCCTATCCCGACTTCGCTGTAGACGCGCTCGAAAAGGGATCGCTTGACGAGATCCGTGTTTGCAAGACGCTCACCTACTGCACGTTCCTGATGCGACAGAAAAACCATCCTCTGGGCCAGTTCCCCGCCGGTTGTCCGCCGTTTGACAAGCTCGTCTACGGGCCGATCATGAAGCAGGCGCGCGAAGCGTTCCGCTCCCAACAGAAATGAACCGGCGCGAAATGATCACCGCCTCGGCCGCCTTGTCCGCGGCCGCGCAGACGCCGCCGCTGCCCAACTTCCCGCAAGACCGCATCGACAAAGCCGACGCTTCGATCGACTCGCTGCTCAAACGCCAGATCCTCGACAAGAATCACAAGTATTACGGCAGCTACGAAGGCGCCGACGGCCTCTACTTCGGCTCCGGGCCAACCGATCTGTTGTCCAGCTTTCTCATCGGCTATCTGCTGCCGCAGTCGCGCCACTTCAAAAAACCGCTGCTGGCCGAGCGGATGGAACTTGCCGCGCAAGCCTTCGCGCGCCTCCAAACCAAGGACGGCAACTGGAACCTGCCATTCACTAATTTCAACTCCCCGCCCGACACGGCGTTCATCATGCAGGCCATCTGCCTCGATGTGTTGAACGCTCGCAAACACGGGTTCCCGGAGTTCGAGAAGTGGCTGCTGCCGGCGATTGAAAAAGCGGGCGACGGACTCGTCCGAGGCGGCATGCATACACCCAATCATCGCTGGGTGGCGAGTGCGGCGCTGGCCGGTCTGCACAAACTCTACGGTGTCCCGAAATACTCAGCACGCGCCGGGCAGTGGCTCGCCGAAGGCATCGATATCGACGCCGACGGCCACTACACGGAGCGCTCGACCACCGTCTACAACGGCGTCGTCAACCGCGCGCTCACCTACGTCGCCGAGTGGATGAACCGGCCCGAGTATCTCGACTACGTGCGCCGCAATCTCGACGCGTCGATGTATCTGTTGCACGCCGACGGCGAGATCGTCACCGAAATCTCGCGCCGCCAGGACGCCAATATCCGCGGCACGATGTACTACCACTGGTTCCCGCTCGCCTACCTCGCGTGGAAGGATCGCAACCGTGTCTACGCGCACCTCGCGCGGCAACTGGAACCTGTCTACGGCTCATTCGCCAACTTGCTCTGGCAA
The DNA here is from genome assembly GCA_016871055.1 of Acidobacteriota bacterium. Lineage (GTDB taxonomy): Bacteria > Acidobacteriota > Terriglobia > Bryobacterales > Bryobacteraceae. The sequence continues at coordinate 753 of VFZW01000159.1, read as the reverse complement.
CCGGAACTCACCACCGCTTTGCCGGAACCGCAGGCGCCCCCTTCGGACTATGTCAGGCTGTTTCCGTCAATCGGAATCGGGCGCATCCGCCGAGGGCCGGTCAGCATCAGCGTTCTGCGCGATAAGGACCGCTTCTTCACCTTCCGCCGAGGCGCCGCTGTCATCAACGCGATTCGCTTCTCCTCCGCGTTCTTCGGCAAGGGTCAGTTCGTCGCCCGTTCGATGACACAGCGCGGATCGACGTTCGAACTGATGCAGGAACTCGACGCCGGCTACTACCAACCGTTCCAGCCAACCCGCAAAATCTCGAGCGAAGATTTCGACTCCACGCGCCACGAGCGCGAACGGACCGAAGTTTGTCACATGCGCTACAAAGCCACCGTCACCGAAACGCCGCGCGGCGCGAAGGTACGCATCGAAGCGGCAGGCACCGACGAAGTCCCAGTCACGATCGAAATCAATTTGCGCGAAGGCGGCACGATCACCGGCGCCGAAAAACTCGGATCGCCGAAGGACGCCTGGCTGCTCAAACATGGCTATGCGTCGTTCACTCTCGGCGGCGAGACCATAAAGATCGGCCCAGGCGCGGCCGCGCATACCTATCTCGATGTCCGAGGCGCCAAGCCGCGACTTGAAGGCCCGTCGCTGTTTCTCACGGGCCTCACGCCGTTCGATCACACGATCGAAATTGCCTGACCGGCAACATGTATGCAATTCTTAATATGTGAGCCCGCTTCACCAAGCCAAACGTGT
>VFZW01000158.1 GCA_016871055.1 Acidobacteriota bacterium | reverse complement strand
GAAAGATTGGCGAGCGTGCGCTTGACGATCTTTTTGCCTTGGCGGAAAGCGGTGCGGAGCAGAATCGCGGGAGGCGAGGAGCGGTTCGGCACGGTTTCCACGTACATGGTAACAGTATGCAACAATAGGCGCTACGTGTAAATACATATACGAGTATTTACATGGGTATACAGAACAAGGCAAAAAAACGCGCAACCCACGCTGTCTGAGAACCTTGCGGTGAAAACTACTGCTTATCGGCGGGGGAACTTCGGGCTAGTCGAAGGCGATGGGAATCGCCTCCGGCGACGGCGAGAAGCTCACCCGGCCAACTACAGCTACCTCGATCAGGACCTACCGCAAATGCTGGTGTTCCATTTCGTCTACGACGCGCCTTCGCTCGCGAAGCGTTTCAGCGGGTTGAATGATGCCGCGGGCAAGAGCGGCTTCGGCGGTTGGCAAGTGTCTGCGGTCGCTCATCGGCGGCGAGTTGAACCGCGTCTACACCGGTTCGGCAAGCCCCTCCACGAAACGGCCGCCGCGCGCACCACGTACAATAATATAGAATGCGCAATCCGCTCGTAACATTGGCGTGCGCGGCTGTTTTGTACGGGGGGCCCGCAGAAGTCCGAAGGGCCGATGAGTTGTTCTCGCAGACTCGTTACAAAGAGGCGCTGGAGGCCATCCGTCCGCATCTTGACGGGCGTGACGCCGCGGCCTACATGGCCGCTGGCCGGGCCGCGTTCGGGCTTCGCGACTACAAGCAGGCCGCGTCGCACTTTGAAAAGGCCGCGCAGCTTGATCCGAAGCGCGCCGAGCATCATCATTGGCTGGGCCGGGCGTTGGGCCGCCGCGCCGAGACAGCGTTTCCGGTCGCCGCGCCGCACTACGCTTCGAAGGCGCGGCAGAGTTTCGAAAGAGCCGTCGCGCTCGATCCGCGGAACGGCGAGGCGCTGAACGATCTATTCGATTACTACCTGCAAGCGCCCGGCTTCCTGGGCGGCGGGCTCGACAAGGCACAATCGCTCTTGCCGAAGATCCGCGCCCTCGACGAGGCCGAGTTTGAATACGCGCAGGCGCAGATGCAGGAGTCGCGCAAGGACTTCAACACCGCCGAGCAACATCTCAAGCGGGCCGCGGAGTTGGCGCCGAAGTCGGTGGGCCGCGTGCTTGACGTTGCGCGTTTCTTCGCGCGGCGCGGCCGGTTCGCCGAGAGCTTTGCGTGGGTTTCACGCGCCGAGAAAATCGCGCCGAAAGACCCGCAGGTGCTGTATGGAAAGGCCCAGGCGCACATCGAGGCGAAGAAGGATCTGCCCGTCGCGAAGCAACTGCTCGAAGAGTATCTGCGCGCGCCGCTTAACCCCGATCTGCCGAGCCGCGACGAAGCGTTGAAGCTGCTCAAACAGGCATCGAGCGGCGAATGAACCCGCGTGACGTTTTCCGCTTCAGCTTGCAGGCGCTGCGAGCGAATCTGGTGCGCACGCTGCTGACGGCGCTGGGTCTTGTCATCGGCAACGCGTCGGTGATTCTCGTCGTGACGATCTCGCTGACCAGCCGCGATTACGTGCTCGAACAGATTCGCGGCATCGGTTCGAACTTGGTCATCGCCTACTACGAAGCTGGCAATCGCACGGGCACGTCGGTCGAAGCCGACTTCGTCAAGATCGCCGATGTACGTGCTGTGCGCGAAGCGCTGCAGGGGCGCATCACAGCCGCCACTGGCGTCATGACGGTCTACGATCAGATGGCGATCGACGGCAAAGTGCGCGATGTGAAGATCATCGGCTCCGACGAGCAGTACGCGCCGCTGCGCAATCTGATCTGCGTCGCGGGGCGGTTCATGGCGGCCGACGATGTCGCCGTGCGCAACCGTGTGGCGATGTTGACCGAAAAGCTCGCCATCAAACTCTATGGCAGCAATTCGAACTCAATCGGGCAGGTCGTCAAGATTCAAAATTTGCAGTTCACGATCATCGGCACGTTCCGCGAGAAGACCGATAGCTTTGGGCTTTCGGAGCTCTCGACCGAGACGATTCTGATTCCGATGACTGTGCTCAAGTATCTGACTTCCGAAGAACGCATCGATCCGATGTACGTGCAGGCACGCGATGCGGGCGATGTGGTCGCGTTGACCAAACAGGTGCAGTCGATGCTCGAATCGCGGCACAGAGCGGGCGCGAAGTACTATGTCGACAATCTCTCCGGCATACTCGACGCCGCCGAAAATATCGCGCTGATCCTGACAATTGTATTGGTGCTGGTATCGGCGATCGCGCTGGTGATCTCGGGAATTGGGATCATGAACATCATGCTTGTCACCGTTACCGAACGCACGCGCGAGATCGGCATCCGCATGTCGGTTGGCGCGACGCGGCGCGCCGTGCTTACGCAGTTTCTAATGGAAGCGGTGTTGATCAGCGTCGGTGGAGGGCTGCTTGGAATCGGCGTGGGCGTGTCCGCGCCTTTGCTGGCAACCTATTTCTCGGGGATCGATATTCCGATTTCGCCGGTGTCGGTGGGTGTGGCGTTTTCGACCTCGTTCCTGGTTGGCTTAGTGTTTGGGCTGTTGCCGGCAAACCGCGCGGCACGGTTAAATCCAACGGAGGCGCTGCGGTACGAATGAGTTTTTTTGAAGTGCAGGCGACATGCCCGGAAACGGGCGCGCGCGCGGGCGTGATTCATACGCCGCACGGTGATGTCGAGACGCCGGTTTTCATGCCGGTCGGTACACAGGCGACGGTGAAGGGACTAACGCCCGAGCAGTTGAGCGACGACCTCGACGCGAAGATTATTCTGTCGAATACCTACCACCTGTTCCTGCGGCCCGGCCACGAGTTGATACGCAACTTCGGCGGTCTTCACGAGTTCATGCGCTGGCCGCGTGCGATCCTCACCGACTCGGGCGGGTACCAGGTATTTTCGTTAAGTAAAATTCGCAAAATCACCGAAGAAGGTGTGATTTTTCAATCGCACCTGAACGGCGACAAGCACCTGTTCACGCCCGAGTCGACCGTCGATACGCAGATGGCGCTCGGCTCCGACATCATGATGGTTCTCGACGAATGTCTTGAGTATCCGGCGCCGCCGGAAGTCAAGGCGCGGCGGTCGATGAGTCGCACCATTCGCTGGGCCGAACAGGCATTCACGCAGTATCGAAAATTCGATACCAAGCAGGCGCTGTTTCCGATCGTGCAGGGTTCGATGTATCCCGATTTGCGGCGCGAATGCGCGGAGCGATTGTTGGCTCTCGATGCTCCCGGATACGCGATAGGCGGGCTTTCGGTGGGCGAGCCGCGAGCCGAGTCGCTGGCGATGACCGAGATCACTGCGCCGCTTCTGCCGGTGGAGAAGCCGCGCTACGTGATGGGCGTCGGTAAGCCGGAAGAACTGATCGAATACGTCGCGCGCGGCATCGACATGATGGACTGCGTAATGCCTTCGCGTAACGCCCGCAACGGGTGTCTGTTCACGAGCCAGGGCCGGGTGATCATTAAGCACGCGAGGTATCGGGACGATCGCGGGCCGCTTGATCCGGCCTGCAATTGTACCACCTGCAAAACGTTTACGCGCGCCTACTTGCGCCACCTTTTTCTGGCCGGAGAGATCCTCTTCGCAGTACTAGCCACACTACACAACATCCGCCATTATCTTGACATCATGCGCCAGATCAGGCAGTCTATTCTGTTTGGCGCCTTCCCCCAACTGTTGCAATCGGCCCGGTTGGCCCAAGTGGTAGAAACCGAGTGACTCTCTCTCTCTTCATATCGAATCCGAACAATCTAATGCAGTTCCTGCCGATGGTGGCGATCTTCGCGATCTTCTATTTTCTGCTGGTCCTTCCGATGCAGAAGCAAAAGAAGCAGACGCAACAGATGTTGGCGAACCTGAAGAAGGGCGATGTCGTGGTCACCAATGGCGGAATTGTCGGTACCATTGTGGACTTGGGCGGAGAAGACGATACAATTGTCATTAAAGTCCGGCCAGACAACGTAAAGCTCCAGTTGGCGCGCAACGCGGTCTCCTCGCTGAAGTCCTCCCCCTAGGCGTCGTAGTATCCTTTCATTTTCACGAGCAACATTTCCATGACAAGCACGATTCGCAACAAGGCCATCTTCATCCTCGCGGTGGTCCTCATCTGTATCTACGGCATCATCGGCCTGCCCAAGAGCAAAGATGAACTGGTGAAGAACTGGAACGAGAACATCAAGCTGGGGTTGGATTTGAAGGGCGGCAGCCAGTTGGTGCTGGAAGTTCAAGTCCAGGATGCGTTCAAGGCCGAAGCCGATCAGACGATCGAACGGCTGAAGGCGGCTCTGCAAAAGGAACTGATCGCTTACGTGGCGATGGATCGCAACGATCCGAACAAGATCGAAGACGCCGAAAAGATTGAAATAACCATCAAGGGCGTGGCCTCCGACAAGACCTCGGCCCTCCGTGATGTGATCTCCGCCCAATTCGCCGCGTGGAATCTCAATGCAGCGGGATCGGGCGATTACCGCCTCACCTACAAACCGACCGAGGCGCAGGCGATGCGTAGAGATACCGTCGAGCGCTCCATTCGAACCATCGAAACCCGCATCAACGGCCTGGGCCTCACCGAAGCGACCGTGCAACAACGCGGAGGCGCGCAGGATGAATCGAGCATCCTGGTTCAGATGCCGGGCGTTGACGATCCGGACCGCGTAAAAGACCTCCTGCGGACCGCCGCCATGCTAGAAATCACCAGCGTCAGCGGCGGGCCGTTCGCAACGCGGGAAGCGGGACTCACGCAGAATGGCGGCGTGCTGCCGCTGGGAACACGGCTTGTGAAAGAACGCGTGACGCCTGGCCAGCCGGGCGAACAGTGGTGGCTGCTGGGGCGCAACGCCGTGGTCACGGGCCGCGATCTGCGCAGCGCGCGTCCGGCGCAGGATGAGTTCGGCAAATGGGAAGTGGCGTTCAATCTGTCGCAGGATGCGGCGAAGCGGTTCGGCCGGTTCACGGAATCGAACATCAACAACAAGCTGGCCGTGGTTCTCGACAACCAGATCTTCAGCGTTGCGACGATTCAGAACAAGATCGAAGATTCGGGCCGCATCACCAACATCGGCGATCAAACGCGGGCGTCCGATCTTTCGCTGACATTGACTTCGGGCTCGCTGCCCGCCGGCATCGTCTACGGCGAAGAGCGAACCGTCGGGCCGTCGCTCGGCGCGGATTCGATCCGCGACGGGTTGCTGGCGGGCGTGATCGGCGTCGGCGCGGTTGTGTTTGTCATGCTCGTCTACTACAAGCGTTCGGGCGTGAATGCGGTGCTGGCGCTGGTGCTGAACGCGATCATTCTGCTTGCGGCGCTCTCCTACTTCGGCGCGGTCCTCACGCTGCCGGGCATCGCCGGATTCATTTTGACGATCGGTATGGCGGTCGATTCGAACGTCCTGATCTTTGAGCGTGTGCGCGAAGAGTTGCGGCACGGCAAGGGCGTCATTGCGGCCATCGACGCCGGATTCTCAAAAGCGTTTCTAACAATCATCGATACGCACGTCACCACGGTCGTCTCGTGCGCGTTCCTGTTCGCATTCGGAACGACAGCGGTAAAAGGTTTCGCCATCACTCTTGTGATAGGCTTGATCGCTAATGTCTTCACGGCTGTTTTCGTCTCCCGCTTCATCTATCAGTGGGAGATGGAAGGCAAGCAGGTTGAAACATTGAGCATCTGATTTGTTTTTGACAGCCCGCTACCGGTCCGGTCGATGGACTGGACTAGTACGGTGTCTGTTTGTCTGACATCAACATTTGTGATACTTTTTTTCGGATCACGTGGGAACTAGTTGCTCGGGCTCGGTGTCCAAACGTCAAGGCGACAGCTAGCAGTACTCAATGGAAATTTTCAAGCAAACAAATTTCGACTTTCTCGGTAAGAAGTGGCCCTTCATCATCGCCTCCCTGGTGTTGACAGCCGCCGGATTGGGCAGCCTTGCCATGAAGGGCGGCCCGCGTTACGGGATCGACTTCAAGGGCGGTACCGTGACCGTTGTGCGGTTCCAGAAAGCGGTGACGGAAGATCAGGTCCGCAATTCGCTCAGCGGGAAAGTCCCCGGCGAGATTGTCGTTCAGCGTGACACCACGACGAGCGATCTGTTGATCTCGACCGAACTCCGCGACGAGCGCGAATTGAACGCCGCTCGCGAGATCGTGCTTTCGAGCCTAAAGGCGACCTTCGGCGGCGGCGATGTCGCCAAGCTGGATCTTTCCAGCGCCGGTCAGGGCGCCGTGGCCGACCGGCTTCGCTCCCAGATGGGCGCTTCGATGAACGAAGACCAGATTCAGGAAACCGCCAAGGCGATCGTCACCTTCCGCGACACGCAAAAGGGCGGACTATTGGGAACAATCGATGCCCTCAACGGTGTCAATGGAGTAAGCGCGCAGGCAGTAGAAGCGCTGAAGAAAGAGGCCTACGTGGCGCCGTATCAAGTTCGCGGCTTCGACTTGGTTGGACCGAAAGTTGGCCAGGAACTTCGTTCGCAAGCGATGACGGCGACGCTGCTGGCGCTGGCCGGCATGTTGGTCTATATCGCGTTCCGGTTTGAGTTTATTTACGGCCTGGCGGCGGTGATCGCTGTGTTCCACGACACGATCATCACCATCGGCCTCTTCTCGATCGTGGACAAGGAGATTTCGCTGACGGTAATCGCCGCGCTGCTGACTCTTGTCGGTTTTTCGATGAACGACACCATTGTGGTTTTCGACCGTATCCGGGAGAACCTCCCCGCGATGCGCAAGGAAAAGTTCGATACGATTGTCAACGCCAGCATCAACCAGACGCTGAGCCGGACGATCCTGACCTCGGGTCTGACGTTTCTCACCGCCGTGGCGCTTTGGTTGTTTGGCGGTCCGGTGCTGAACGGATTTTCGTTCGCGCTGGTGGTGGGAATCATCGTCGGCACCTACTCTTCGATCTTCATTGCAAGTCCAATCCTGATCTGGTGGCGGGATTGGATGGAAAAGCGCAAGCCGAACACTCCGGCCGGCGCGGCCCCGGCAGTAGCAACCGCCAAGACAAAGCGATAGAATAGTCGCTCCCCCAAATTCCTTCCGGAACACGCAGTTCCGGTTCAGTTGAAAGGTACGCGGAAATGTTCGAACAATCATTCGTCGATGGAACAGGGAAAACAAACAAGCCTTGGACCGTGGCCATGTCCTTCCTCATTCAGGCCGGACTAATCACGGTTCTGGTGATCCTGCCGATGATCTTCTTTGAAGGCCTGCAGCCGACGCAGTTGGCCGCGATGCTCGTCGCGCCTCCTCCTCCTCCTCCGCCGCCCCCGCCGCCGGCCGCTCCGGTGAAGGTCGTTAAGGTTATCCCGCGCCAGTTCGACGCCGGCCGCCTGGTGGCGCCGAAAGAAATTCCGAAAGAGATCGCGATGATCAGGGAAGAAGAGTTGCCGCCGCCGATGTCCGGCGCGGTGGGCGTGGTTGGCGGCGTGCCCGGTGGCGTGCCCGGCGGTACGCCCGGCGGCGTGATCGGCGGCATCATCGGTTCGGTTCCGACGGCCGCTCCGCCGCCGCCTCCGAAACCGGTGGAAGCTCCCAAGCCGAAGCCGACCGGTCCGATTCGCGTGGGCGGCAACGTCCAGGCGGCGAACCTGATCAAGCAGATCCGCCCCAACTACCCGCCGCTGGCCAAACAGGCGCGTATCCAGGGTACGGTCCGCTTCAACGCGATCATCGCCCGGGACGGCACGATTCAGAACTTGAACGTGGTCAGCGGTCACCCACTCCTCGTCCCGTCCGCCACCGACGCCGTGCGGCAATGGATCTATAAACCCACACTGCTTAATGGTGAAGCGGTCGAAGTCGCGACGCAAATCGACGTGAACTTCACGCTGAGTAACTAGGGCAGGCCAATTCTTTCCCCGATTTTTCGCCGCCGACCGACAGACCGGAGGCGAACGTAGTAACCGGAATCGGCCCACCGGCCCGACTCCCAACCCGGAGACCGCTCTCGCAATAGGGATCGGCCCAAACACCCGGTTCCTTTAGGGGCCTGGTGCAGCAGTAACCCCGGTTCGCCGGTAGATTCAATTCAACTCAACTCGCAGGAGACAATCATGGTTCTTCAAACGCAACTCTGGGCCCTCAACTTGCTTTCGGGCGGCGCGATTTCGTTCGACCCGATGGATATGTGGGCGCAGATGGGATGGCTGGCCAAGGCCGTCGTCATCATTCTGTTCATTATGTCCGCCTGGTCGATCGGTGTGATGATCGACCGCTTGCTCGCTTACAACGCGGCCCGCAATGAATCGCGGAAGTTCGCCCCGGCCGTGGCCGGCGCGCTTCGCGAAGGCAAACTCGACGAAGCGATCAAGATCGCCGATCGTTACAAGAAGTCGCATCTGGCCAAGGTCGTTGTGGCTGGGCTGCAGGAATTCCAATCGCACAATGTGTCGTCCGAGCTTTCCGGTGAAACCATCGAAGCTTCCCGCCGCGCTCTTGAGCGCGCCGAAGCTATCGTTGGCGCCGAACTGAAGCGCGGCGTCAGCTCGCTGGCCACCATCGGTTCCACCGGTCCGTTCGTCGGACTGTTCGGCACCGTCGTCGGCATCATCAATGCGTTCAAGGGCATCGCGCAAGAGAAGTCCACCGGTCTCGGCGCCGTCGCCGGCGGTATTTCCGAAGCGCTCGTCACTACCGCTATCGGTCTGTTCGTCGCGATTCCGGCCGTAATGGTGTTCAACTACTTCAACGGCCGTCTCGAAGCGTTTAGCGTCGAGATGGGCAACTCGTCGTCGGAACTCGTCGACTACTTCATCAAGCGTTTGCAGAAAGCCAGCGCGAAGCACTAAGCTTCTGGCCGTGCCTCATGTCCTGCTGAGTTGAATCCGGAAACGGGCGGCGGCTCAGCCGCCGCCCCCAATCCGAAAGTCTACAAGGAGCTTACACGATGTCCGGTGGAAATATGAAAAAGAAGGCCGACTTCAAGGCCGTGTCCGACATCAACGTCACCCCGATGGTCGACGTGATGCTGGTCATGCTAATCATCTTCATGGTCATCACGCCGATGCTTTCCAAGGGTATCAGCGTCGATCTGGCGAAAACGAAAAACCCGGTGGCGATGCAGGCCGCCGACAAGGACGACGCGATTCTCGTGTCGATCACAAAAGACGGCAAGGCCTACCTCGGCACCGATCAATTTGCAAACCTCAAAGACATGGGCGTCAAGGTGAAGGACCGCCTGTCGGCCAAACTCGATAAGACCGTCTATTTGAAGAACGACTCCCGCGCGCGGTACGAACGCGTCGTCGAGGTTATCGATTCGCTGCGCGGATTCGGCGTTGATCAGCTGGGTCTCATCACCGAATCGGTGGCAAAAGAAGGCCCGGCTAAGCCGGTTGGAATCTAAACATTGAATCGATTCAGGAAATAAGGAGCATCTACTTATGTCAATGGCAGTAGGCGGTTCGGGTGGTCCCACCGCCGATATCAACATGACGCCGCTGATCGACGTGTTGCTGGTTCTGCTGATCATCTTCATGGTCATCACGCCGCTCACGCCGAAGGGCCTGGACGCACTGGTTCCCCAGCCTCCGCCGCCGAATCAGCCGCCTCCGCCGCCGAACCAGGACCGCACGGTTGTCATCGTCATCGAGAAGGATAAGTCGATGAAGATCAACCAGGAGCCAGTTCAAGAAAATAACCTGCAAGAGCGGTTAACCGAGATTTTCAAGACGCGCGCCGAGCGTGTTGTGTTCGTGAAAGGCGATCCCGACCTTGAGTTTCTGTACGTCGCCAAGGCGATCGACTATGCCAAGGGCGCGGGTATCGACAAAGTCGGCTTGATGACGCCGAAGATTGAAGCCGGACAGTAAGAGGAGACTCAACGTGAAACGTACATTTATCCGCATTGCGACATCGGCGGCCGCACTGGCGCTGCTTGTTTCCTCGACTGGTTGCAGCAAGCTTCGTTCGCGCGACAATCTGAACAAGGGTGTGCGCGAGTATAAGAACGCCAAATACGCCGAAGCCGTGAAGTACTTTCAGACCGCGATCGAATTGGATCCCGAGTTTACCGCCGCGCGGCTCTATCTGGCAACCGCCTACATGAGCCAATGGATTCCCGGCGCCGACTCCGACGACAACAACAAGATGGCTAAGGCCGCCGAAGACAACTTCAGACTGGTACTCGATAAGGATCCGAACGACAAACTTGCGATCGCGTCGATCGGTTCCATCTACTACAACCAGAAGAAAGTCGACGAAGCCAAGAAGTGGAACGAGCGCCTCCTGAGCGTCGATCCCAACAACAAGGAAGCTATGTATACCCTCGGCGTCATCGCCTGGGGCAAGGCGTATCCGGTCCGCGGCGAAGCTCGGGCCAAGCTCGGCATGAAGCCGGAAGAACCGGGTCCGCTGAAGGATAAGAAGGTTCGCGAAGAAGTCAAGGGGAAGAACTTGGCCATCGTTCAGGAAGGCATTGCCAGCCTGGAACGCGCCATTAAGGTCGACGCCAACTACGACGATGCGCTCGCCTATCTCAACCTAATGCACCGCGAACTGGCCGATATCGCCGAGACCCCGGACGATTACAAGAAGGAAATTGCGATCGCCGAGGATTTTGTCCAGAAGACGCTCGACGCCAAGAAGAAGAAGGCCGAGGAGGCCGAGAAAAAAGCTGGCGGCGGCATCAAGATGGAAGACAGCAAATAGTCCAACCGTTGCACGAAACCTGGCCGGCTTTGCTTGCTTGCGTGTACCCTGGAATATGAGACGGGTGCAACCTGAGTGAGCGAGCCGGCCAAACTGTCTGAATCGATCGATCCGCAACTCAATGAGCGTTTCCAGGCGCTGCTCGTCAAATACGCCGCGCAGCACCCCGGCGAAAGCGCCGCGCAGATCGAGGATGCCTTTCAACTCGCTCTATCGCTCCACGCCGGGCAAAAGCGGCGTTCCGGCGAACCCTATTTGATCCATCCGCTGGAGGTCGCGCACATTCTTGCCGACATGACCTCCGATGGTACTTGCCTCGTCACCGGACTGCTCCACGACACCGTCGAGGACACCCCGATCACAATCGACGAACTCCGTAAGCGCTTCGGCGATGGCGTCGCGGCCTGCGTCGACGGCGTTACGAAGTTATCGAAGCTGAAATTCTACGACCGCGAGGAACGCCAAGCCGAGAGCGTCCGCAAGATGCTCCTTGCCATGGTTAAGGATATCCGGGTCGTGTTGGTTAAGTTAGCGGACCGCCTCCATAACATGCGCACGCTCGGCGCATTGCCACGCGACCGCCAGGAACGCATCGCCCAGGAAACTCTCGAAATCTACGCGCCGATCGCCCACCGCCTCGGCATGGGTAAGATCCGCGCGGAACTCGAGGATCTCGGCTTTCAGTACACCGATCCGCAAGCCTTTGGCGAAATCCTGGAAGCGATCGACTCCAAACGAAAAGCCAACCAAGGCCTGCTCGAGGAAATCCGCGTCGCCGTGCAGACCAAACTGCGCCGCGAAGGCATTCCCGCTCGTATTGAAGCCCGCCTCAAGCGTCCTTACTCGATTTGGCAGAAACTAAAACGGCAGAAAATCGGAATCGATCAGGTCTACGACTTACTCGCCGTTCGTATCATTACCGACTCGGTCAAGAATTGTTATGCCGCGCTCGGTACGCTCCACGGCGATTGGCACCCGATCCCGGGGCGTATCAAGGACTTCATCGCGATTCCGCGGCCGAATTTATATCAGTCGCTCCATACTTCGGTGATCGGACCCGGCGGCCAGCCCTTCGAGGTTCAAATCCGCACCGAAGAGATGCACCGCATCGCCGAGGAAGGCATTGCGGCCCACTGGAAATATAAGGAAGGGAAAAAAGGCGACTTACAACAGGACGAACAACAAATCGCTTGGCTGCGCCAGTTGGTCGAATGGCAGCGCGAGATGCGTGATCCGGGCGAATTTATGTCGACGCTGAGAGTCGACTTATTCCCGGAAGAGGTATATAGCTTCACGCCCAAGGGCCGTGTCATCATCCTGCCGCGAGACGCCACGCCCATCGACTTCGCCTACGCCATCCATACCGAGGTCGGCAATCAGTGCGTCGGCGCAAAGGTCAACGGCCGAATCGTACCTCTGAAGTATGGTCTGAAGAACGGCGACGTCGTCGATATCCTCACGCAGCAAGGCCACCTGCCGAGCAAGGACTGGTTGTCGATCTCCAAGACCTCGAAAGCGCGCAACAAGATCAAGGCGGTCATCAATACCACCGAGCGCGCCAAGGCGGTCGAGATCGGCGAAAAATATCTCGAACGCGAAGCGCGCCGGCTCGGCGTCCAATGGAAAAAAATCACCAAGGAACAACTCGTCTCAGTTGCGTCCGAATACGGCTTCCCCAAGATGGAGGACTTACACGCCGCGCTCGGATACGGTAAGTTCTCGCCTCGCCAGGTACTGATTAAACTGGCGCCCGAACAAGTCGAAGAGGCCGAGCGCGCAGCCGCCCCGGCCGAACCCGCCACTCCGGCGCAAGCCAAGCCGGACGACAAAGACCTGGTCATCAAGGTGAAAGGCCTCGACGACGTTATGGTCTACCGGGCTAAGTGCTGCAATCCGATCCGTGGCGAGGCGATCGTCGGCTATATCACCCGCGGAAAGGGCGTTGCGGTCCACTCGCTCGCCTGCAACAACGTGCAGAATCTGATGTACGAGGTCGAGCGAAAGATCGGCGTCGAATGGGCGCGCGCCGCCGAAGATACCTTCGCCGTCAAGTTGACCGTCTACACCGACGACCGCCCCGGCATACTCTCCCAGTTGACCAGCGTCGTGTTTCACGAAGGATCGAATATCCGTGCGCTGGAAGCCCAACCGGACGAGCAGCGGAGCGACGGCAGCGCACTCATCAGTATGGCTGTCGATGTACGCGACAAGAAGCAGTTGGAGCGGGTGATCGCCGCCGTTCGGCGCATTTCCGGCGTCCGCGATATCGATCGTGTGCAATAAGGTCTAAAGCCGAGGCGCGGAACCGCCGATAGAAGAGTACTATGAGACACCTGTCCATTTGGGCTCCCGCTCTTCTGGCTCTGGCCATGAACGCCGGTGCGCAGTCGACTGACGGCGGTCGTTACGAACTTGGCGCTGGCGTTGTCGGCAGCTTTTTCGACAAGAAGACGTTGACCGCGCCGTCGGGCAACGTTTCCGCGGGCTTTGATAACGGCTTTGGCGCGAGCGCATGGCTCGGCCATCATATGTATCCGAAGGTATCGGGCGAAATTCGTTACGATCTGCTTCGGAACGACGCCATGCTTGACGGCTCCGGAGCGAAGGCGACATTCGGCGCCGAGTCGCACTCAGTGCACTACGACCTTCATTTCCACCTGAACTCCCGCGAGAGCAAGGTCCGGCCGTTCGTTATTGTTGGCGCCGGCGTGCGGATGTTCCGCGGTACCGGAGCCGAACGCGCGTTCCAGCCGCTGAGCCAGGCGGCCGTGCTCACCAAGACCACCGAGACTGCCGGACTGTTGACGTTTGGCGTCGGCGTGAAGATGCAGCTTTCCGAGCGCGTCCTGCTGCGCATCGACTTCCGCGACAACCTCACCCGTTTCCCCAAGAAAATCATCGCTCCTAACCGCGCCACCGGCGCCGACGGTTGGCTGCACAACTTCGCTCCGTCGGCCGGCGTCAGCCTTGTGTTCTAGTCGCCCATCCTCCTTCGCACTGGCTGCGCGATCACCGCGCAGCCAGCCCCTCCTTGCGTTGTCCACACTTCTTTACACCGAATTCACACCGGTGACCGCGTTTAATCCCTTATAGTCCGAAGTTCCCCCGCCGATAAGCAGTAGTTTTCACCGCAAGGTTCTCAGACAGCGTGGGTTGCGCGTTTTTTTGCC
>VFZW01000157.1 GCA_016871055.1 Acidobacteriota bacterium | reverse complement strand
CAACCAAGTGGAACGCTTCTTCGCACTGATCACCGAGCGCATGATCCGGCGTGGCACCTTCCACAGTGTCCACGAATTGGAAACCGCCATCTACCACTGGCTGGCCGGTTGGAACGGAGCCCCGACCCCCTTCACATGGAAGGCCTCCGCAGACGTTATCCTCGACAAGGTGCGCCGTTGTAAAGAATTATCCAAGACAGGAGACTAGACATGAGTCAATGGCCGACGGAGTATCACTTTGTATCGTGGATCGGGTTAGCGCCCCGCAATGAAGTCAGCGGAGGCAAAGTGCTGAAGAAGAAGACACGCAAAGTGGTATCGCGGCTAGCCACGGCATTGCGCATGGCGGCCACCACGCTACGCACGAGCAAGAGCTATCTGGGCGCGCAGTTCCGGCGGCTACAAAGCAGACTGGGTCCGCCCAAGACGATTACCGCAATGGCCGCCAAGCTGGCGCGACTGGTGTATCGCATGCTGAAATATGGCGAGGAGTACGTTGATAAAGGTGCGGCTCAATACGAAGAAAAATACCGGCAACAGAAACTCAAGATGATCACCCGGCAGGCCGCGCAACACGGATTTGCCCTCGTTCCCCTGGTAACTCCAGCGTGAGATCCGCCCGTTCTAAATCAGCAGTTTACGGAGTGGTTTCTGGAGAGTTGACCCCACTGGAAACAGTGATGGGGACGAGAGGCAATGCGGAAGGCCCATAATCATCCGCGCCGGTAGGCGCGCTTGCCCGCCGCGTTGTTCGCGGAGGCAATATCATCCACGCCGAAGGCGTGCCGCAGTGATGTCTATCGCTCGCCGCGCAGGCGCGCTAAACGCGAACGAAGATACTGGAAGTAAGCGTCATTGGCGCCAGAGGTGAGCACCTCGTCAATGACCGGGCCAAAGTAAGCTTGCGAGCGGATCACCCCCAATGGAGGCGCATCGGCGGACCGCAGAAGCCTCCGCGCACAAGCCAGCGCCAGCGCGTTTTCAACCATGGCTAACGGCACACCACGCGCGAATAGCTGCACGGCAAAGGCGCGATCCGGCTTCCGAATCGCGCCACAGGTTCCCGGCGTCGCGCGGTATTGGTCCAGCACGCGGCGCACATACTCGATTGCGTCCATCGATCAGCCCTGCGGCTCGCGCAGCGGCGGACCCTCAATGCGCACCGTATGGCAGTAATGCCGCACCCGACTCAGCAACGCCTCGGTCATCGGCTTGTTTCCCAGAAGGCCTGCCCATTCCTCATACGCAAGATTCGTCGTGATGATCGTCGAACGCTGGCGATACCGCTCCTCCATCAGCTTGACAGCGCAATCCGTTCTGCAAGGCCTTCATCAAAATGCTGGAGGCCAGTCCGGTCTTGCCAACGGCCGTCGGGCCGATGAACACAATATTCTCGTGCTTGGCCACAAAGTCGAGTTCGGCGAAGGCGCGAATCTGTTTGCGATTCACGCCCGGTTGCTTGGCAAACGGGAACGTTTCCAGCGCCCAACGTTCCGGCAGACAAGCGCGGCGGATGCGCCATTCCTGCGCATTTTCCTGCCGGTCGCGCCATTGCGCGCGCAACAGGCCGGCGACAAAGTCGGTATAGGTGACCAGCAGCAGGGCTTCGGCTTCGTTCACCGTGTCCAAAACGATGGCGTCGACGGTGTCTCGCCGCAGCTGTTCGAGGGCGGCGATGCGATGGTGGCCGTCAATCACCAGATAGCGTGAGGCTTGTTGGATGACGACGATGGGAGTTTGCTGTCCGGTCTCAGCCAGCGACGCCAGCAGCCGCCGGAACCGAGCCGGGTGGCGGACCCGAAGGTGCGCCAGTCGGCGGTCCAATTGATGAAACTCCAGAGTTTGCGGCATGGTGGGGCGTCGCTTGGGTTTCAGTATGCGCGCTACCCGGACTGGTCTTTCGCGGTGAAGCGGGGTTGTTGCCGGGAACTCTTTTAGGGTCAACGGGATAGCTGGGTGACTGGTCTTTCGCGGCGTGCAGCAGGTATTTGCCCATAACCGCAATGAAATCAACGCCTTTGCCGCCGAACTGGTCTTTCGCGATGTCCCAGGGGAGTTTTTGCAATGGGGCTGGGACGCGGAGGGGTTCGGGATCGGAGGCCGCGGCGGAGTGGCGTTGATCGATGCGGTAACCGGCGGCGTAGCTGGGGTTTCGCCGCCGCCAGCTTGCTTGTGTTTTCTTGCGGCGGACGGCCTGGCATTCCGGCTTGCCGCAGGTGCGCTGGCGGTCGCCTACCCGTGGATCCGGATAGAACCAACGCAGACAATTCCGGCAGGGGCGCTTCCGCAGTCGGGGCATCCCCTTTTATCGGCTTGCTATCGAGTGGTCAACTTTTCGATGGCGGGGGTGGTCAACTTTTCATTAGCGCCGAAGCCACCAAAGTTTCGCCTTTCCAGAAGCCGGAGGAGGGCAAAACGCCCGCCATCGCTGCGCTGTCGCGCGACTATGTAATGACGCAGGTCGAGGCGAGTCTGCGCCGGCTGGGGACGGACTACATCGACCTGTACCTCTATCACAACCCTGATCAGAGAACGCCCGCGGAAGAACTGGCTCGCACCATGGACGCACTGGTGCGGGCCGGCAAGATCCGCTATTGCGGCGCTTCGAACTTTTCGCCGAAACAGATTGGCGAGTTTCTGGACACGGGCAGTTCGCGCAGGAACAGTGCGCCGCTGGCGGGCCTGGAAGACTACTACAACATCATCGCGGGCACGCGGCGCGACTTGATGGAAGACGAGTTGTTCCCCCTGATTCGCCGCGGCCGCTTGGGCCTGATGGCGTTCAGCCCCATCGCCGAAGGTCGCCTTGCGCCGGGCAGGGAAGTGGACCGGAGCAAGCCGTGGGCACCGGTGGTGGATGTGCTCGACAAGGTGGCGCGTGAGTTGAGCGTCACGCGGCCACAGGTCTGTGTGGCGTGGGTGCTCGCCCGCCAGGAGGTCACGAGCGTACTGGCGGGCGCCGAACTGCCCGAACATGTGGATGACAATTTCGCCGGGACTCGCTTGGTGTTGCCCGCCGCCGCGCTCGCGGCCCTGAACGCAGCCAGTGACAAGCTGCGCAGCGTGGACACCAGCGGTCGCTGATGTCTCCGCCGAGGTATACATAGCCGTTTGGCATAATGGAGCATCCATGAGTTCCAAAAACACTACGCGCCGCGCCTTGCTAGGTTCCGGATTGGCCGCCCCTGCGCTCCTGGCGGCGGCGCCGCCGCAGGGAGCCGCTGCACCGGCTGGTCCGCGCCCGCCCGCGTACCGCATCATCTACAACTGGGATGGCGCGCCTCACAGCTTTTCTGAGTATCCCCAAACCGTTGCGCAGTTTCTCGACAAGACCTTCGCGCCCATGAAGAACACGCAAGTGGACGCGCATTTCTGGTGCATCAGCGAGCATGAAGCCAAGTGGCGCCCCACGCAGATGGAATTCACCGGCGAACCCGAAGACCGCCGCTACGACTCCGCCGGATCCATGCGCCACAACGAAGGCATTCGCGCGATGTACGACCGGGGCGAGGATCCCTACGGCGCGATGGTTCGCCGCGGCAAGGAGCTCGGCATCGCGGTGTGGGCCTCGATCCGGATGAACGACAACCACTTCAACGGACTGCAGCCCGCCGAAATGCGCGACACCGTGATGTCCGGACTCACCCGCTTGCGCAAGGCGCATCCGGAATGGTGTCTCGGAGCGAAGAACACGCCCAAGTGGTTCGCCGCCAGTTGGAACTTCGCGGTGCCCGAAGTGCGTGAGCACCGGTTTCAGCACGTCACCGAAGTGGCCAAGCTGGCCGATTGGGACGGCATTGAACTCGACTGGCAGCGCCACGCGTTCCATCTCCCTATCGCCGACGCCGAACGCCTCCGCTACACGATCACCGACTTGCAGCGCGCCATCCGGCGGATGACGAATCAGATCGGGCGCGAGCGCGGGCGTCCGTTCTACCTCGCCGTTCGCGTGGCCACCACGCTCGAATCGTGCCGCCGCATCGGGTACGATCTGCCGCTCTGGGTGAAGGAAGGGCTCTGTGACGTGGTGATTGCCGGCGGCGGCGCAGGCACCGATCCCGGCACGGATGTCGAGGAGTTCCGGAAGCTCCTGCAGGGAACGCCGATCCGCTTCTATTCCGGATTCGACGGCGGCTTTTGGGGGCAGCATACGGGTCTGCATGCTGACTGGAATCACGCTTGGATGCGCGCCGCCGCGCAAGGATTCTGGGCGCGCGGCGCTGACGGCATGTACGTCTTCAATTGGTCCGCCAACGAGCGCACGCGGCGTCCGTTGCTCACTACCATTGGATCGAAAGAGACGCTGCGGAAAACCAACAAGGCTTACATGAGTCTGCACCGCAATGTGATCGACGCGAACGGGCAGTGGGGCGGCGCGGATCTGAATGACCGCATCTACGGGGAGACGCCCGTCGAGTTGTTGCGGACTCTTACTGGAGATGGCCCCGAGTTTCACGTGCGCGTGTTCGAGCCGGAAGCGAACGCGGCATCTGTGGAATTGCAAATCGAAGTGGAGCACCTCACGCCGGAAGACAAAGTGAAGTTCACGCTCAACGGCACCGAACTAGGCACGCCGGCGGTGAAGTACGCACTGGGTGAAGAGTCTCCGTCCGATGTCAGCGAGTCCGCGTGGCTCGTGTGGAAATTGCCGGCCAGCGCTGCAGTCGCTGCTACGCACACAGTGAAGGCCGTGCTAGTGGACCGGCATCCGCGTGTCCGCGTGCCTCTCGTGGTGCGGCACGTGGAAATTCATGTCCGGTACAGTTAGAAGATCGAAGGATCAATCCAGTTCGGTTTGAGATGGCGCGGAGACCAGTCCGCCGGCACGCTGTCGACGCCGACGAGTTGGCCGCCGCGTTCTAGGTGCGAATAGTAGCCCGTCAGAAAAGCCTTCGTCTTTTTGCGGATCGTCTCAAGCGGCTGGTAGCTCTCGCCCTGGAACGTGCGCTGCATGTCGAATAGCTGCGGCGCGAAATAGGCATAGAGCGTCTCGCGGGCGTCCGGGCTCCGGTCCACGGTAACGCTCTCGCTGCCCTTGTCGCCGATCACGTTGACGGATAAATAATGATGCTCGGTCGCCGCCGTAATCGCGGCCAGGAACGGTGGCTGACTGTCACGGCCGCGAAACAGCATGGTCTGTTGCAGGTAGGTCGCGTTGCGCTCGTCGTCGGTGATCAGCGCCACTTTCTCTACGTCGAATCCCAGCGCCTTGGGCAGGAACCACTGCGCGTGAAAGTGGCCCGGATACTCGTTGCTCCACGAAGTAGCGTGAACCGCCTTGATGGTTCCCACTCCCTTGATGCGCTCACGCAAATAGGAAGCCTGCGAGTAGTGTTCCTGAACGCTGGTGGCCATGAGCGCCGTGCCGCGTTTGGACGCGAGGTCAAGTATCGAATCAAGGTCGCGCAGCCGGTAGGCGAAAGGCCGGCTCAGATACGTGGGTACGCGGGCATCGACATACGGGCGCGCCAGCAGGTGTTGCCACGGAGTTTCATAGATGCCGCCAAAGCCGATCGCATCCACCTTCCCCAGCATGCCGTCATAGCGCGTGACGGCGGTGCATCCGTACTTGGCCGCGAAGTCCGCGGCCAGTTTCGGATTGACGTCCCAGCAGTGCGTGATCTCCATATTGAGCAAGCCGCCGCCCAGCTTGCCCTTTGCCGAAAGGATGTCCGCCCAGATTCCCCAGAAGGTGTACTCGCCCACTGCCATCGCGCCCACGCGCAGCTTGCGGGGTGGTGGCTGCGAATACGCAGGCGCACCGGCGGCGGCGGCGAGCGAAAGCGCGAACTTTCTTCTTTCCATGTTCAGCGCCGGTTAGTTCGGGTAGCGGAAGCCCTTTACTTTGGTTTGAATCATCCAGGCGGACGACTCGCCGACGCAGTACAACTGATCCAGCTTCGCGCCACCGAATGTGCAGCTCACCGGATACTGCGGGAACCAGATCGTGCCCACATAGGTACCGATCTTGTTGAACACTTGCAGGCCGGACAGCGTGGCGACGTAGATGCGCCCGTCCGTATCCACCGCCATGCCGTCTGCCCGCGAATCGAACCGCTGCGCCGGATCCTTGGCGCTCAGCACTTCCGGCGTCAGATTCAGCTTGGCGAACTGACGCTTGTTGGTCAGCGATCCATCGGGTTGCACATCGTACGACCACAGGTAGTTCTCACCCGGCGAGAACCACGTATTGTTCACATAGAACGTCTTGCCGTCCGGCGAAATCTCCACGCCGTTGGGCATGGAATACTCACCGGCCGGGATCACCACCTTCGCCGTTCCATTCGGCGCGACATAGTAGACCTGTTTGCCGGGTTGGCTCTTCTGCGCTTCCGGCGTGAACTGCGGATCGGTCACATAGAGACCGCCCTTGAGGTCCATCACCAGATCGTTCGGACCGTCAATCGGTTTGCCGTTGATCTTGTCGAGCACGGTGCGCAGCACCTTGCCGCTGTTGCGGTCCAGTTCAATCACGCGATGGCCGAACATGTCGCACACCAGAAGATTCCCGGCTCGCGATGCAATCGTGCCGTTGGATTGCATGCCCGTGGACAGCACCTTGTACTTCCCGCCGGGCTCCATCGAGATCAAACGGCTCTGTGCCGGGCTTCCGGTCCAGTCGCCATTCTTGGGGTCCTTGAAGAACATGTCGGAGAAGTAGAGCTTGCCCGCGATCCACGTGGGGCCTTCGGAAAACGTGAAGCCTTCGGCGAGTTTGGTGGGCTTCGCATCTGGCGCGATCACGTCACGGTACAGCGCCATCTGCTTTTTCTGCCGCTCAATGTAGTCCTTGCGGACGGGCCAGAAAATGTCCATCGCGTCTGCGCCCAGCTCACTCATCACAGCCGAATGCACCATGTTCGATGGCAGGAAGTTGATGCTGCGCTTTTCGCCGTCCATCGGATGCTTGCCGTCCATCACGCCTTGGGTCAACGCGCCGCGCAGCGCGATCATCAACTGCTCTTCGGGATGAATGTGATGCGGGAACGACGTGCGCGGATCCATGCGGAGCAGGCTGAGCATCACGTTTTTGCCCCACGCCAGCCGCGCGCTCGCGCCATGCCGCTTATACGTTTGTCCTTCTTCAAGCGGCGTCAGGGGCGTCAACTGCAGTTCTTCCAGGTTGTGTACCACGCCGGGTTCGAGCGAAGCGGTAATTCCTTGATCGGGGAACTTGCCGCCTTCCGGTCCCGAGATCTTGCCGCCCGCCAGCGCGAGATGATCCGCGCGGACCGGCGAAAACACGTCGAGCGCCTTGAAGCCCGCACTGCCCGCTTCGAGGCTTCTTTTCATGCCTTCCGTGAGGTACAAAATCGAGTTCTTCTTCAACTGCAATTTCTTGCCGTCCACGGTGGCCGTTGCTCCGCCGCTTTCCACTACGGTGATCAACTCGCCCGTCATCGAGAGTTCGGGATACTGGGAGCCTGCCGTCACTTCAAGTTGCTCCAGCATCGCGCCGCTGCCCCAAGCCACGCGCGCGGTCACGCCCTCGGCGAGTTTGATGGAGGGAACGTCCTTGGAGTCGTAGACCTTGCCGCCGTCGAGTTTCAGATCCACGCCCGTGACGGGCATGGCGCGCTCCCGGGCGGCGAGTTTGTGTTCGGCGATAATCGCCGCGTTCTTGGATTTCCAGGAATCATTCGAAGCGCCGCACGAGCAGAAGATGGCAATCGCAGCGGCGGTCGCAGTGGTTTGGGCACTTAGCATGAGCATCTCCTTGATGAACGAAAAGAGAAGCTTGCGCTGATTTGTTTGCGCGAGTCCGTCTATGATGATACAATTATAACTGCGGCTTTGTATACACGATGAGCGACGCCGATACCACGAGGAGTGGGCAGAGGATACAGCGCAGGAATTTTCTGAAGCGAACCACGGCGGGAGCGGCCATGCTGACAGCGGCCGGAACGGGCGTGGCTCACGCTCTGAACCCTGCCGCGCCATCCGAGGCCAAGGGTCGTCCGCGAATGATGTTTTATCACGATGGGCGTCATCCGCTCATCTATATGTATGAGCCGCCGATGCAGAAGGAAGAGTACGAGTCGGCCGTGGACGAACTGGCGGGCACGCCCGTGCAGGCGATCATGTTTGGCTTGGGCGACGGGCGGACCGTGTTGCATGACACCAAGGTGGGCGAACTGTGGGGGCATCGCGTCAAGAAGTGGCCTCACGCGATTTTCCGGCGCGCGCATCAGAACGCCCGGATGCTGATCGACGCCGGGCACGATCCGTTGCGTGTTGTCTGCGATCGGGCTCACGCGAAGGGCATGTTGCTGTATCCGACCCTGCTCATGCAACTGGGCTCCGGGAGCCAGGAGGACGTGCGCACGTCGAACTTCCGCCTCCAGAATCGCCACCTGGAGATCGGGGCGCGCGGCGGCATCGATCCTTCGTTCCCGAAGGGCGCGCTGCAACTGGCGGACTACAAGCAGGCCGAGGTGCGCCGCGAACGGTTCGCGTTGATCGACGAGACGCTGAAGCGCTACCCCGTGGACGGCTTCGAGTTGCAACTCAACTACGGGTCCCGCTACTTCCGCCCGGACGAACTCGACGAAGGCCGCAAGATCATGACGGAGTGGATCGGCGAGATTCACCGGGCCGTGATTGCCAGCGGCGCCAATCGTGAACTGGTGGTGCGCGTGCCCGGGAGTCTCGAGGGCTGCTGGTCGATCGGGCTGGACGTGCGCGAGTGGATGAAGCGCAAGATCGTCGACGTGGTGGTGCCGCAAATCTTCGGCGGGTCCGAGCGCATTGACGTCACGTTCAACGTCCGCGCGTTTGTGGAGGCGGCCAAGGGAACGGGCACGCGCATTCAACCCACGCTGCAGAGCGACGTGGACTCCGATCGCACGCAGACCGCACCGATCGAGATGGTTCGCGCCGCGGCCTGCAACTATTGGGTGCAGGGAATCGACGGCCTTTATCTTTCACACTGGTTCAACCGTTGGCCCTATCAGGCGCCGTTCTACGAGATCTTGCGGGAGTTGCCCCATGCCGACATCATGGCGCCCAAGGACAAGTTCTATTCGCTGCCGGCGGCCTCCTTCCGGTATCCGAGTCTCGCGGATGGGCTTGAACCCGGCCTGTCTGTGCAACTGCCGAAGCCGCTGGCCTCTGGGCGCACTGCGTCAGTGACGATCCCCGTGGCGGATGACTTGAAGCGTTGGGCGAAGGCCGGCCGCGTGCACGAGGTGCTGCTGCGTGTGCGTCTCACGAACACCACCGAGTTGGACCGCTACGAGTTTCGCTTCAACGGCAAGCCGCTGCCGCCGGAGAGCCACCGCCGCATCAATGAGACATACAAGATGTCGGCGCCGCGCTATCGCGTGAATGGCTATTGGTACATCTGGCGGCTCGACGCGGCGCACTGGCCGGAGCCCGGCAACAACAAGTTTGAAGTGACGCTCACGCGGCGCGATCCGGATGTGATTCCAGAGATCGCGTTGCGCGACGTGGAACTGGAAACCAAGTACAAGATGGGCAAGAATTTTCACCGCGGCCAGGATCCCGATCTCGGCCCCGCGCAGGGAAGCTCGGCCAATTGATGCGAACGGAGTCGATCCAATGAAAAGACGCAATCTCTTTGCGGGCGCAGCGCTGCTCCCGGGCGCGGCGGCGGCCGCACAGTCAACGGCCACGCCGCCGAAGAAGAAGTATCGCGCCGGTGTGATCGGCCTCGGCTGGACGGGGTTGCTGTACGATCTCGCCGAGCGTGGGGGCGACAAGTTCAACGTGGACGATGTCAATCGCCCCACCCCGAAGCTCGATATGACGCGGCGACGGTATCATCATGACCATCCCGGCGAAGAAGGCCTGCCGCAGTCATACTCGGTGGCGCTGGCCGAGCGGCCCGACGTGGAACTGGTGGCCGGTGCCGAGCGCGACCCCAAACGGCTTGCCATATTCGGCGAGCGGTTCGGGCTCAAGGCGCTCTACACCGACGCGATCGAGATGATGCGGAAGGAGCAGCTCGATATCGTGGCCGTGTGCACGAACACGAAAGGCCGTTCGTTCCTCACCGTGAAGGCCGCCGAGATGGGCGCCAAGGGAATCGTGGCTGAAAAGCCGATGTGCCACACGCTCGCCGAAGCCGATGCCATGGTGAAGGCCTGCGCGGATCGCAAGATCCCGCTCAGTGCAGGCGCGATTTCCACGACGCATCCTTCCTTCGGCAAGGCCAAGCAGTTGGTTCGTGAAGGGGTGATCGGCGAGTTGGTTTCGATCGAGACTCCATCGGTCGGCGCACAGCATCAGAACTGGGCCTACTTCCTGGACGGCACGATAGCGTGGGTCTCCGGCCTTGGCGACAAGCCACGCCGGGAGGGCGGGAGTGACGAATTCGCAGGCCAGGGCATGGCCGTCACGCGCGAGGGTCTGGTGATTCACTTCCGGCCTGGCGCGCCGCGCGTCCGGCTCAGCGGCACCAAGGGTGAGATCACCTTCGATCACTACCACTGGTCTCTCAAAGTGGAGCTCGAGGCGCCGGGCGGACGGCAGCGCGTCGAAACCGCGTGGCCTGAGCCGCAGTTCGTGCCGCCCTACCATGCCGTCTACACGATCGATGATGTGGTGGCTTGCCTGGACGGACGCATGGACGGGCCGAAGAATTCCGGACGCCGTGTTGCGATGGCGCTGGAAGTGGAGGTCGCGATGAAGGAGTCGTCCCGGCGCGGCGGTGCGAAAGTCGAACTCCCGCTGGCGGACCGCTCGCTCGGCCTGAACTACGACTGGTTCCGATAGGCGAATACATAAACTGAAGAGGTTCCCATGACATTGAGCCGCCGCCATGTACTCCGCTCCGCGGGATTGCTCTGCGCGAATGGGCTCGCTGCGCCAGCCTCGAAGCCGCCAGGATTCCTGAATCACTCGATTCGTCGCGGCAACGGACGGGGCGGATGGCTCTGGCATCAGGGGGAGATTCAATTCCTCCATCGTCAACTGGGCGGCGGAGTGAAACCTTTTGGGATCGCGCGGATGGACAACGGCGAAGTGATCCTGGCCGCCAGTTGGGATGATGGTTCCTCCGCCGAAAGCGCGAGGGACCGTGAAAAGCCGGTGATGGCCTTCAGCCGTGACGGTGGCCAGAACTGGAGCGAGTTCCAGTTGGTGGAAGGCGCCCGCGGGCGCCCGGTGATGTTCACAGACCTCGGGGGCGGCCGGCTGTTTTTTCAGACGGACCTCACCAATCCGATCCATCAGTTCTTCAGCGAAGACTACGGGCGCAGTTGGCCGGAGCAGCGGGTGCTGCAGCCTCCCAAGATCGAAGGCAGCTTCGCGGGCATTGATGGCTTCTTCGGTGGCGAAGGCAACGCCGTGGTGGAACGCGGCGCCAACGGCGGGCCTAGCCGCGTCGGCGTGCTCGGCTTCACTTACCGGAAAGGAACCAAGTTCCCAGCCGATCCAGCGGTCTGCATGCTGCGATGGTCCACTGATGGCGGCCGCACTTGGTCAACGGAAACGACTCCGCCCCAGTGGTACTGGAAGGAAGAGCATCAAGGCAAGACCTACACGCGGGGAATCAGCGAAGGGTCGTTAGTGCGGGCCGCCAACGGGTGGTTGGTGGCGGCTTTGCGCACCGACATGCCGTATCGGTTCGTGGAACTGCAAAACGACAACCTGGAAGGTATCGCCTTGTCGCTCTCAAAGGACGACGGGCAAACCTGGTCCCCTCTGAACATGCTGTATCGGGGCGGTCGGATGCACGCCAACCTTCTACGGCTTCCCAACGGTCACCTTGTCATGACTTACATCGTGCGACAGGATTACGAGGGGACTGAGCGAGTAGGCTACCGCCGGGGATGCGAGGCCATCGTTAGCCGCGACCATGGCCAGACGTGGAATCTGCGCGAGCGGTATGTCCTCGACGAGTTCGAGTACTCCGACGGTACGCCGTTGAGCCTTGCCTGCGGCCATCTCTCGTCAACGCTTCTCCCGGACGGCCGGATTCTGACCACCTACGGGAACTACTTGGCGAAGGCGGCCGTGGTGATCCGCTGGAGGCCGGCGGCAAGCTAAAAGAGTGGCGATCGGCGGTGTGGATCAGAGAGGTCAAAACTGGCCATTCCTATGCCCGCGCTCCCGCCTATTTCGTCCAGAACGCGTACAGGCTTCCCCGCCGCAGTTCGAATCGCACCTGCACGGCGCGCCCGACGAGCGTGCAGGCATCCACACGACGCCAGCGTAGTTCGGTGTCCAGCCGGTCTCCCTGCGCCGGGGCACAGTCCGACATTTCGAACCCCGGAATCGTCTTCCCGCTTGCCGCATCGAGGATTTCCGCGCGTAGTTCACCGTCCGGCGCATCCAGGTTCACGTGCAGCGATGCGCCGTTCCACGCCATCGGTTTTGTCAGCAACGTTCCTGCCACCGCGCCTGCATCGAGAGATACGAAGCCGTCCAGCCGCAGTTTGGCCAGCAGAATCGCACCGGTGTCTGGTCGCGAGACGTGGTCCTCTGACTTCACGTCGTCGGGATGATGCCGCCACTTCAGGCCGGTGTAGTAGAACCACACTTCGCCGTCCTTGACGATTGGGCGGTTGGCGGCGAGCAACTGCGCCGTGTCGTAGTTGCGTTCGCTGTCGAGCTCGGAAAGCGGCAGGAACTTCTCGCGGTTTCCCGTGCGGTCCCAGTGAATGAGATCGTGGCTCGAGGCAAGTTCGGTCATGCTGAACCCGTCGCTGTTCACGCGTGAGTTGCCGCTGTGGTTGAACACCGTCGGCAGTCCCACGTAGATGCCCTCATAGCGGAAGACCGGCAGGTTGTAGATGTCGGTGACGTATTCTTCCGGCCGGTGGAAGGCGGGCTTGCGCAGGTTCGGATCGCGCAGATGCAAACGCACTCGCTCGGCGCCCAGTTCCTGATCGTGCTGGTCGGCGTGGAATACCAGACAGTCGCGCGGGTCGCTCCAATGATCGAAGTCGCGGCTCACCGACAGGTACACGGACCGCCCATACGGGCCTGAGTGTTTCACCGTGGCGTAGTAGAAGCGGCGCTCGTCATCGACGTTGATGTACGACTCGTCGGCTGTCCGCACAAACGCGGTTTCAAGGATCTGCCACTTGAGCCCGTCGGCCGAAATCGCTGGATAGAAACCCGCGCCGCGGCCTCCCTGCAGGCAGCACAGCGGGCCCTTGTGCCCCGCCCCCTTGTAGCGCCGCGCCGGATCGGGATCACCGGGATCGTAAATCGCGTGGTTGATCGAAGTGCCGTCGCCGTGCTGCCGGAGAATCTCGCGGCCCGTGAGCGGATCCTTGAACTCATAGCGCGTCGCCGGCAGCATCCGGTCTCTTCGCTTCTCCCATTGCAAGCCATCGAGCGAGGTGGCGAATCCGCCGAGGTACCACATCATCCACTGCTTCTCGCCGGGATTCCAAAACGGGCCCGTGCGGAGTTGGATGCTGTCGCCTTCCACATCCGGCCGAATCACCGGGCCGTGTTTGCGCGGCGCATGCATCCGGCGGGTCAGGCCGTCCAGACGTTCCACCACGTGGTCGTCGAGGAACAGCTCTTTGCGCCCCGCCACCATTCGAATGGGGCCGGTTGCATCGAGCGGAAAGCCGGGAACGGCACGCAGAATTGCCCGGGCCTCGGCGCATGCGCCCACCGGGTCCGCCGCGAAGGCGGACTGGCACAGCAGAATCGTCACAAGAAGGGTCCGGTTCATGTTCAACCACTGTAGTATCTCTTCATGTGATCGCGGTCAGGCTCGACGCTGGAATGTCGCTGGAATGACGCTGGAATGATGACGCTGGAATGACGCTGGAATGATGTGGCAGCAAAGTGATAATGTCCCCTTTGAGCAAAGTAGAAATGTCCCCTTGACAGTCCCAGGCTGGTGGGATGACAGAGGGACAGCTACTGATGACGCAAGTCGATAGGGACCGGCTGGTGGCGCTGCGAAAAGCAGCGACGAAGACGATCACGCAAAAGCAGGCGGCCGAGGAATTGGGTTTGAGCATACGGCATGTGAAGC
>VFZW01000156.1 GCA_016871055.1 Acidobacteriota bacterium | reverse complement strand
TGCCGGCGTGGCAGAAACCTCCGTTCCGCGGCCCAGCGACGGACTTGGGAGGTACGACCTGGTTGTGGCAAAAAGAAGACTCCGGACGCCCACCGGTTTACTACAGTTGGAACTTCGATCTCCAACATCAGTTGCCGAAGAACTTCGTCGCCAGCGCGGGCTATACGGCGACGCGCGGCGTGCGGCTCACCTCGTCGATTCTAAACGTCAATCAGATGGACCCGCGGTTCTTCCGACAGTATGGGCGCAATCTCTTGTTGGCCGACATCAATTCCCCGGCCGCGCGCGCGGCCGGCATCCCGTTGCCATACCCGGGCTTCCGCGGCTCGGTAGCGCAGTCGCTGCGTCCGTTTCCGCACTACGGCGATGTTGCCACGGGCAATGGGGCCACGGGTGAACGTACCGGCGACTCGACCTATCACGCGATGATTCTCAAACTCGACAAGCGCTACTCATCGGGCCTCACGTTGCTGTCGAGTTATGTTTTTTCGAAGCTGTTCAGCAACGCGGACTCGGCGGTTGCCAGCGGGCGCAACATCATCGACCATTACAATCGCGACCTACAGAAAGCACTGAGCGGGGACGACCAGACGCACATGTTTCGACAGGCCTTCAGTTACGAACTGCCCTTCGGCAAAGGCCGCCGCTGGTCGTTTGCAGGCGTGGCCGATAAGGTGCTCGGCGGTTGGGGACTGTCAGGCTTCCTGGAGTACAACTCGGGCGGCCCGCTGGGTGTGGGGCCGGGTTTTGCCCCGATACCGGGCGGCATGGGGAACCGCGTGTGGATCAATTCCTACGAAGGATGGCGCGGCGCGACGCCGCGGGGAAAGTTCGATCCGTTCACGGATAGTTGGTGGAACCCCGCCGCGTTTCAAGTGGCTCCCGATGGCCGCAGGCTGACCACCGCGGAACTGGAGTCCGGAATCGGCAACGCGACGGCGAATAACCCGAAGGCGCGGCAGCCTTGGAACTTGAACGAGAATCTGTCGCTCGCCAAGGACGTGAATATCACCGAACGCGTGCGCTTCACGCTGCGGTTTGAAGCGTTCAATATCCTAAACCGCACGCGATGGGGCGGGCCGGATTCCACGGTGACCTCGCCGACCTTCGGACAGGTGCGCAGCCAGGCTAACGATCCGCGGCGTATGCAGTTGGGCGCGAAGTTCGTTTTCTGAGGAAGCGCGCACAACGGAGCTTTCGCCGGCGATTCCGATGTCGCCAAGGCCAGCGGGGTCGTCGACGAACGGTAGCTAAAACCGGTAGTGCAACCCCAACTGGTTAATACGGGCCTGGTTGCCGGCGGTGAGGCCGAGGATCCGGCCGAAGTTCGGATTGCCTCTTCCCGTGGTCGGGTTGCCGAAGTTGGCGTGGTTGAGAAAGTTCAGGCTCTCCCAGCGGAATTGGAGTTTGTGGTTTTCCCAGGGCATGGAGAAATCCTTCAACACCGACAGATCGCCGATGATGGCGGCCGGGCCCGTGGCGACGGCACGGCCGAGGGTCCCGAACGTCAATTGAGGCGGCGCGACAAAGGTGGAGGTATTGAAGTAGTTTTGACTGAGGACGTTCGCGCGCCAGTTGGCGTTCTGAGTGTACGGGCCGGTGGCGTTGGAACGCACGGCGGCCGCGGTGGTGTAGATGGCGGCGGCGGCTCCGCCGAAGTCGGCCGAGACGGTTTGGCCGGCGACGCGGAGTTCCTGGATCATTTCGACCGGCACGGCGACGCGCGCGGCGCCGGTGGTTTCATCGCGATTGTCGCTGCCATCGATGGTAATGGAGTTGTTGCGCGAGCGCATGCCGGCCGCGGAGAAGCCGCTGTCGTTGGCCAGATTCCACGTGGAGGCGGGCGAGCGCCCGGTGGACGAGCCGGCCGCGGGGACGATGCCAGGCGCAGTGAGGACGAAGTTCAGATAGCCGCGGCCCTGGGAAGTGCCGTGCTCGACGCGTTCGTAGCCCATGGCGAGGCTGCCGCTGGTGGCGCTGGCCTGGAGCATTTCGCCTTGCTCGACTACTTCCATTTTCTCGGCTACCGAGTCGAGCGTAAGGTCGAAGGGCTGCACGACCGTTTGGCCCACGCTGACCAGCAGTTCCTTGATTTCGCGAGCGGCGAAGCCGGGCGCCTGGACCGTAACCGTGTACGAACCGATGGGCAGGAAACTGACGCGCTACTCGGAAACAATCGCCTCAGCCCAGCATCCCGCGCCGTTTTCATCGGAAGGAGCGGCCTCTGGCCGTTCAGCAACGGTTTAGCTCGGTTCAGTTAATGTCTGCACGGACAAGGGTTCATCGCCGCCACCAGCATCACACGCGCGGGAAATCGCATCGTCCCGGAAGTCCGCGCGATACTCACTGATCCCTCTTCCAAGGGCTGGCGCAACTGCTCGAGCACGTTGCGCGCGAACTCGGGTAACTCATCCAGGAACAGCACGCCGTTGTGCGCGAGACTCGCCTCGCCCGGCCTCGGCGAACCGGTCCCGCCGCCGATCAGGCCCGCGTCGGAGACCGTATGGTGCGGCGCGCGAAACGGCCGATTCGTCAACAACCCGGCGCCGGGTTTCAGCTGGCCGGCCACGGAATGGATCTGCGTCGTCTCGATCGCCTCGACAAACGACAGCGGCGGAAGAATGCCCGCCAGCCGTTTCGCGAGCATCGATTTGCCCGAGCCCGGCGGTCCGACGAAAAGTACGTTATGGCCGCCCGATGCCGCGACCTCGCACGCGCGCTTGGCCGTTGTCTGCCCGCGGACTTCGGCGAAGTCGGGAAACGACTCTTCCGCCACCGCCGCGGTCGTGGCGGGTGGTTCGGAGGCGAACTCTTCCGGCGCGCGCAGCGCCGATACCGCCTCGGCGAGATGCCGCACGCCCAGCACTCGGATGCCCTCGACAACGGCGGCTTCGGCGGCGTTTCCCTTCGGCACGACGAGATAACGCAGCCCGGCTTCGCGCGCGCAAACGGCCATCGACAACGCGCCGCGTACGGGACGGACGGTGCCGTCGAGCGATAACTCACCCGCGAACGCGTGCTGTTCGCTCCGCTTTAGAGCGCCGGTGGCGCCCAGAATCGCCAGCGCCATCGGCAGATCGAATCCCGGGCCCTCCTTCCGCAGATTCGCCGGCGCAAGATTAATCGTCACGGCCTTGGCGGGATAGCCGAATCCGGAGTTCTGCAGGGCCGACTTGATGCGCTCGCGGCTTTCGCGAACGGCTGCATCGGGCATGCCCACCGTGATGAAATCGCGCGCGCTGCCGCCCTGGTAGAGATCGACTTCGACATCGATGAGATGCGCGTCGATGCCGAATACCGCGGCCGTGCGGGTCCGAAACAGGCCCATATAGAACACAGTGGGCGCGCCGCTGGAAAATTCTCACTCGACGCGGAAAGAATGTTTCGATTCGGCGGTGGCGTTGCCGCCGTGATCCTTCAGGCGGAGCAGGATCGTGTACTCGCCGAGCGCAAGGTCTTTGGTCAGTTGCAGGCTCAGCACGCCGAACACGTAGCGGCGCGGATAGAACGATTGGCCGGATTCGTTGGCGGCCTCTTCCTGGTTGAAAAGGCTCTCCCCATTGGCGCGGAACACTTCCAGTCCATAGCTGACATGGAACGAGTTCGACGGCCCCAGCTTGTAGCCGGCGAGTTCGAAACGCGCCCAGACCGTGTCGCCGGGCCGGTACGCGGCGACGGTCAGCGGTTCGGCGGAATGCTCGGCCCGCAGGAATCGGAATCGCAGCGCACGGAGCGAATCGACGCCGTCGAGACTTAGGCCCCGCGTTCGAAACGGAACTTTCAACTCGGCGGTTTTGTTGGCGACGCGGTCGACGGCGGAAATACGGATCTCGCCGCCGCCGGCGGCAAGCGCCTCGGGCAGCGGAAATTCAACGCGCACGCGCGGCCGCCACTTCTTGTCTTCCGCGGCGAGTTCGACCTTCACTTCTCCCTTTTTCGGCGCGGTCAGCAACAGGCCCGCGGCGTCGAACACGGCACATTCCCAGGCCAGGTCGATCTTGGGATCGTCGTCGGCCGAGGGCTTAAAGCCGGCAACATCGAACGTTAGGTGAATCGATTCGCCGCTTCCGTAACCGAAGCCCGCCGGAATGGATGGCCCGCCATCGTATTGCGCGAGCAGCGGAGCCACTACGGCAAGCGACTGCGCGCCGAGCGGCATCGCGGCCAGGAGCACAGCGAAAATGGCGCGCGCTCCGGCCCGGGTCATTTTGCTTTCGGTGCGTCGCCGCCGGTGACCACGGGCGGCGGGGCGAGCGAGGCGGGAATGTCGATGTAGGAAGCCTTTTCGTTTTCGGCGTCCGAGTTATCGACCACTTCCAGTTTGTAAGCGCCCACGGGAACGTCGAAGTAGATCGCGGCGGTTTCGGTCAACGAGGGTTGCAGCCGCCGCAGCAATCCCATCCACGACATGTTGCCTTCGATCTCGGTGAACTCAGGGTGTTCCTCACTCTTGGCGTTCAGCAGGCGCAGCGTGGGAATCGAAATCTCTTGCGAACTGCTATTGGTAATTGCCATGGTCAGCTGCAGAATGCGGTTTTTCGGGGATTGTTTGCCGCCCGGAACATCGGTGCGCCATTCGGCTTCGAGAACGCTATATACGATTTTCCCGACTTGCACCTTCTGTCCAATCGGGAACGACGAGATGGGCGACGACTTTTCGGCGCAGCCTTGCAACGCAATCAAAGTCGAGACCAGGAGAACGGGTGTGAGTTTATGTGCAAGCATTGAAAAGATCCGAAAGAATCGGTAATTGAAGCTATTATGGAAACCTTGGCGATCAAAAAGCAAATTCCGGTAATTTTGGCGATGGCGCTCGCGGCCTTGGCTTCGGCGCAGAAGGCGCCGCAAGTCCATCCGGTCAGCGGGCGCGCGATCGCGCCGGTGATGTCGGCGGCGGGAGCCGATTGGCTGGAGCGGCGTGAGCGTGAAGACGAAGAGGCGCCGTCAAAGGCGATTAAACTGCTGGGTCTGAAGCCCGGCATGACGGTCTGCGATCTGGGCGCGGGCACCGGCTATTACGCCGTACGAATGGCGCGAATTGTAGGCGATTCAGGAACAGTCTACGCCGTCGATATTCAGCCGCGAATGTTGGAGCTGTTAGGCAAACGGCTGGCGTCGGCCGGCATCAAAAACGTCGTACCGGTGCTCGGCGGCGAGGCGGAGACCAAGCTGCCGGACGCTTCGCAAGACTTAATCATCCTCGTCGATGTCTATCACGAGTTTGCGAAGCCGCAAGAGATGCTCCGGTCCATCGCGAAGGCGCTGAAGCCGGAAGGGGTGCTGGTACTGCTCGAATTCCGCAAGGAAGATAAGTCCGTCCCGATCCGCCTGGAGCACAAAATGTCGATCGAGGAAGTGCGCGCCGAACTCGGGGCCGAGGGTTTCCGCATCGACAAAGTGCTCGACTCGCTCCCCTGGCAGCACATGATATTTCTCCGCAAGAAGCAATGACCAAGGGAACGGAAACGCCATCGGAGCTGCGCGAGTTCCGCGATGCGGCAACGGGCGCACGCGTGCTGCAGGTGACCTCGCATACCGGGTCGATCAATCACGCCACGTACTTCTTGCAATCGTCCTTCACGCCTGACGGCGCCACGATGCTCTTCATTTCGAACCGCACCGGCGGCTGGCAACTGTTCGCGGTGACGGAGTTTCCCCACGGCATTGTCAGACAACTGACCGAAGGCGCACCGATTCATCCGTTCTCCCCGGCTATCCACCCCGATGGGCGGCGCGTGTTCTTCGTGCGCGGCGCGGCGATCTGGTGGATCGACCTCGCGACGCTGGCGGAAACCTGTGTCGTCGACTTCGGTACCGGCTCGATGGGTGAACCGTCGCTCGATCGCGCCGGTGAATGGATGGTCGTGGCGATCAAGAAAGACGGGCAGTCCGGCCTCGCCGTCGGAAGAGCGGAAGGGAAGAATTGGAACATCATTCTGTATCCGCGCACCGTCATCCATCCGCAGTTCCACCCCAACGAGAGGGAGTGGATCGAGTTCGCCGGCGACCCCGCGCCGCGCATGCACCGGGTGAAGCGCGACGGCTCCGCGCTCGAGTGCCTTCGCCAGCATGGCAACGACTACTTCATCGTGCATGAAACGTTTCTCGGCACGACAGGCGACATCGTCTATACAGTCTGGCCGCACGAACTTCGTGTGATGAATTGGACCACCCGCGAGCACCGGACACTCGCATCCTTCAACGCCTGGCACATTACGCCCAATCGCGCGGGGACAAAAATCCTCTGCGACACCAATCATCCGGACGACGGAATTTTCCTTGTCGACGTGGCTACGGGCCAACGCCGATTGATCTGCGAATCGAAGGCGTCTAACGGCGGATCGCAGTGGAAGACGAGCCGTTACGCGCTGGCCGAAGACTTTGCCGCCGCGCGCAGCGGCGCGAAAGCGACAGGCACGTTAAGTTGGATGGAGGTGGGCGCCGATACGGTCTACGGCCCGCAATGGACGCACCCGCACCCGTCGTTTTCTCACGACGAGAAAAGTGTTGTATTCGCAAGCGATCGCAGCGGCACAACGCAGGTCTACGTCGCCGTAATTACCGCCTAAAGCACGGCGCGCAGCGCTTCCATGTCTTTCTCAAAGGTGTCGATCATGCGGTCGGCTTTGTCGCCGAGGCCAAGCGCCTGCAGGATCACGCGCGCGTCACTCTGATCGCCGCTGGCCCCGGTATCGGATACAGCGCGTATTCCGAGCGCGTTGACGACAAAGTCGCCGATCTGAATACCGCCGCTCAACGACAATTGACCCGGCGTAGCCGAATCGCGATCCGGGCTGTGATGAAGCTGCACGGCCTTTTGAATGGGAAGAGGCAGCTTCCACTGCTCCAGGACCTTCAGCGACAGTTCCGCGTGGGAGAAGCCAAGCTGCGCGAGCTCCACTTCATGCAGTTCCTTGTGATCGCGCCGCGCTTCGGTGATGACGGCCGCGTACTCATCAGGGCAGGACACGGCCAACAACAGCTTGCCGACGTCGTGCAGCAGTCCGCCCACGAAGGCGCCCTCGCCATACTCGATCGCCATGTTCTGCGCGACGAGGTCCGACATGTTGGCGACCGCGATGCCGTGCAAATTGAACTGCTTGCTCGACCACCCGGCCGGTAGTTTCAACCCCCCTAACAGGTTGCACACCGACAGCCCAAGCACGATGTTACGCAGCCGGTTCGTCCCGAGAATCGTGATCGCGTGACGAACGCTCGACACCGTACCCATTCGGCCATAGGCCGCCGAATTCACCATGCGCATGACGTTACCGGTAAGCACGGTGTTCTTCTCGATCCAATCGGCGAGTTCGGAGACCATGATGTCCCCCTTGGATAGGCTGGCCAGGAGCTTGTTAAGGACTGGACTGAACGGCGGCAACTTCGCTATCGATTGCAGGGCGCGTTCGCGGAGGGATGGAGGAGAAGCGACAGTAGACATTCTGAATACTCTCTTCGGCGAAGGGAAGGAAAGTCTTACACTGTGAGGGTGGATCTTGAGAATCCGTCCGAGCCGCTTCCATTTCCCGCAGCGGTCGAACCGCCCCCGCTCCCGGCTCCCCCGGCGCTCGTCGTTCGCGATCTTCGCAAATACTACGGCGCCAAAGCCGCTGTCGACGGCCTCTCGCTAACCGTCCCGCGCGGTTGTTTCTTCGGATTTCTCGGCCCGAACGGCGCCGGGAAGACCACGACAATCAAGATGCTGATGGGCGTGAGTACCCCGAACTCGGGCGATATCGAGATCCTCGGTCTGTCCATGCCCGAAAAGTCCGTCGAGATCAAACGGCAGATCGGTCTCGTTCCCGAAGACACCTTACTCTTCGACCACTTAACCGGGCAGGAGTACATGGAATTCGCGGGCCGCATCTACGGCCTTCCCTCCGCCATGACCCGCGAACGCACGCGCGAACTGCTCGCCCTGTTCGAGATGGACGGGCAAGGCCGCAAGATGATCGGCGAATACTCCAAGGGCATGCGCAAGCGCGTGGCAATGGCTGCGGCGCTGCTACACCGCCCGCAACTGTTTCTCATGGACGAACCGTTTGAGGGCGTCGACGCGGTCGGCGCGCGGTTGATGAAGAACATCCTGCTCGATCTGGTTTCCAAAGGCGCGACGATTTTTCTGACATCGCACGTCCTCGAAGTCGTTGAACGTCTCTGCGACCGCGTGGCGATCATCTCCGATGGCAAGCTGGTCGTCGACGACACGATGGCCAACTTAAGATGCGGGAGCGAATCGCTCGAGGAGATCTTCGTCCGCGTCGTCGTCGGCGGCCGCGCTTCGGAAAATCTGGAGTGGCTGTAGTGGAATCGTTCCGCCCGCTGCTGGCGATCCTGTGGGCGCAGTGGCGTGTTTCGGCGAATTTCATCACGCGCGCGCGCGCCGGCAGCTTGGTTGTGAAGTGGATCACCGGACTACTCTGGTATGGCGTCTGGATCGCGGCCGCCTTCGGCGCCGCCCTTCTCACCAGCGGCCGCGTATCGGCGACGGTACTCGCCCGCGCGCTGCCGGCGGCGCTGTTCCTTCTGCTCTTCTTCTGGCAACTGTTCCCAATCGTCATGGCGTCGCAAGGCGCATTTATCGACCTGCGCCGGCTGCTTGTCTATCCGATCCCAACCGGGCAGTTGTTCCTGCTTGAAACACTGCTTCGCATTACAACCGCCGTTGAGATGCTGCTTGTAGCCGCGGGATTCTGCGTCGGTCTGTCGATCAATAAGGACGCCCCCTGGTGGGCGCCCTTGGCGATACTCCTCTACGTCGTGCTGAATCTACTGCTCGCGAGCGGACTGAAATCCGCGCTCGGACTGCTCTTCCAAAAGAAGGGCGTTCGCGAACTGGTGATGTTGTTGTTTCTCGGCGTAATGCTTGTGCCGCAGTTACTGATCGCGCGCGTCGAGCAGCAGCCCGAGTCCCAGATCCGCTGGCTGCAAGGGATGTCGCAGTTCTTCCAAGGCCTGCCCTGGCTGGCGGTTTCGCGATTGGCGTTGGGATGGTCGGCGAGCGCGGCGGCGGCGCTGATCGTCTGGCTCTTGGCTGCTTATGCCTTCGCTCGCATCGTCTTCGAACGAACACTCCGGCTGGAAGACTCGATGGGGTCAAGCACCGCGCACGAGCCGCCCAGCGACAAGCCAACGTGGATCGATCGCATCGCCTCGCTGCCGTCGAAAGTGCTGCTGGATCCCGTCGCGGCGCTCGTCGAGAAAGATATTCGTACGCTTACGCGTTCGCCGCGGTTTCGCTTGATCTTCCTGATGGCCGCATCCTTCGGTGCGATCATCTGGCTGCCGCAGGCGATGCGCGGCGGCGGTGGCTGGATGACCCGGAATTACGCCACGATGGCCGTGTTGTACGGCATGCTCGTCTTGGGCGAAGTAATCTACTGGAACGTCTTCGGTTTCGAACGGGCGGGCGCGCAGCAATGGTTCGTCACGCCGCTGCGTTTCCGCGACGTATTGCGCGCCAAGAACGTCGTCGCGGTGATGATGACCGCGCTGTCGATCCTCGTGCTCAGTGCGATCATTCTGGTGCTGCCCGTCGGCAACGGTCTGCCCCAGATCGCCGACGCAACGATGGCCGCATGCGTGTTTCTTGCCTTCATCTTGGGCGGTGGAAACATGACCAGCGTCTACTCGCCGAAGCCGATCGACGGCGAACAGGCATGGCGCAACAGCGGCAGCAAGGTGCAGTTCCTGCTGCTGTTCGTCTATCCGGTTTTGCTGGCGCCTGTGACGTTGGCCTATCTCGCCCGATGGGCGACCGGCAACTACTGGGCCTATCACGGCGTGCTGGCTGCCGCGCTATTTGTCGCGCTGTGCTGTTATAACGTCGCCACCGAAACCGCCGCGGAGGTAGCCGAGCGGCGCAAGGAAGAAATCGTCGCGAAACTGAGCCACAAAGAGGGGCCGATCTCGATTACGAGCTGAAACTACCACTGGTAGCGAAATCGCGCGGCGACGCCACGATAATTCTTATCGAAGAGATTCGAGGCGTCGAGAATCAGACTGGCGTCTTCGCTGAGTTGAATACCGCTTCTGATTCCGAGCAAGCCGTAGCCCGGGATGGCCGTGAACTGCGGCCCCGATGCGGCGATCGGCATTTGTCGTAATCAAACGATTTCTTTGATCACTTCCCCATGGACTTCCGTCAACCGTTCCCGCCGCCCCAGGTGCATATAGCTGAGAGCGTCCTGATTCAATCCCAGTTGGTGCAGGATCGTCGTATGAATATCGCGGAAGTGCATCGTTCGTTCGACCGCGCGAAGTCCAATGGCATCGGTGGCGCCGATCGCCCGGCCGCCCTTGATCCCGCCGCCCGCCATCCACATCGTGAAGCCAAGGTTATGATGATCGCGCCCAACGGTTCCCTGCGACTCCGGCGACCGGCCGAATTCCCCGCCCCACAACACGAGCGTCGAATCCAGCAACCCGCGCTGCTTCAAATCCTTCATGAGCGCCGCCACCGGTTGATCGGTGTGCGACGCCATGCGCAGATGATTCTCTTCGATATCGCCGTGCGCGTCCCACTGCATGTTGCCGGGGCCGCCGCCGCTGACGACGCAAGTGAATCGCACGCCGCGTTCGACCAACCGCCGCGCCAGCAAACACCGCCGTCCGTAATCGTCGGTCGACGCTTTGCCCACGCCATACATCTCTTTCGTCGCTTCGGTTTCCTTCGAGAGGTCGAACGCCTCGGGCGCTTCGGCCTGCATGCGGAAGGCGAGGTCGTAGGCGGCGATGCGCGCTTCAAGTTCCGCATCGCCGGCCTTCATGCCGGCCTCGTTCATGCCGCGCAGGAAATCGAGCGTCTCCTTGCGCTGGCTCGACGTGACGCCGTTCGGGAAGTCGAGATTCAATACGGGCTTGGCGCCGTTTCGCAACATCGTCGGCTGATAAGCCGCGGGCAAGAATCCTTGCGTATACATCGGCTGTCCCGCTTCGAGCGCGCCCTTCGGATCGGGCAGCACGCAGTAGGCCGGCAGCGATTGATTCTCCGTCCCAAGTCCATAGATCACCCAGGACCCCATGTTCGGGAAGCCGGGCAAAATGCGTCCCGTCATCAACTGATACTGCGCCGCCGAGTGGACCACCATGTCGCCATGAACGCCGCGCAGGATCGCGAGGTCGTCGATGACACCGGCCGTGTGCGGAAAAAGATCCGACACTTCGAGCCCGCTCTTGCCGTACTTCTTAAATGTCCGCTTGGTGCCAAGCAGTTTGGCGTTCGGCGTCACGAACTGATACTTCGCTTCGCCAAATTCCTTGGGGCGAGTCTGCCCGTGCAGTTGATTCAGCAACGGCTTGGGATCAAACGTTTCGATGTGGCTGGGCCCGCCCGCCATAAACAGGAAGATCACCGACTTGGCTTTCGCCGCGGCGTGTGGAGCTTTCGGCGCCAGCGGGCTCTTCACCGCCGCCTGCGCGTCGAGCGACGCCATCGCCATCGCGCCGAAACCGCAGAATGCGTCGGCGATGAATTCACGCCGGTTGCGCGTCGGAT
Organism: Acidobacteriota bacterium; assembly: GCA_016871055.1. GTDB lineage: Bacteria > Acidobacteriota > Terriglobia > Bryobacterales > Bryobacteraceae. Next base: position 2,503 of record VFZW01000156.1, on the reverse strand, counting down.
AACTATGTTCGGCCATATCGATTACTCCACGTACTGAAATGCGTTCAAGTTGAGGACCGCCAGGGCGAACTCGCGCAGGCGCGACGAATCCGCCAGAAAGCGAATGCCAAGCGATCGTTCGGAATCGGTCGGCCCACGCCCCGCCGCCAGTTCAAACGCGCGAGTCACGATCTTCGCCGGATCGCTACCGGCCTCCTTAGTCAGCCTCGCCGCCAGGCCCTCGGCCATCAGATTCGCGAAGTCGCCATTGAGCATCTCGAGCGCTTGCGGAGCGTGCGTGCTCGACTCGCGGCGCGCGCACGAAATCTGCAAATCGGGCGAGTCGAACGCCTCCATCATCGGCAGCCGCAGATTGCGCTTGGCGATCAAATACACACTGCGCCGGTTGTGCTCCGCCTGATCGGGATGCACCGCCCACTGGCTCGGCTTGTAGAGCAGATTGATCAGCTCTTTGTCGACGGGAACGATGATGCTCGGCCCGCCCAGCTTCGCATTCAGCTTGCCCGACACCGCGAGCATCGCGTCGCGCAACTCCTCGGCTTCCAATCGCCGCCGGCTCGCGTGCCACAGCAGTTTGTTCTCGGGATCCTGTGCGGACGCCTTCGCAAACTCCGGCGAATCGTAGCTCTGCTTCCATGTGTTCGACATGAGCAACATCTTGTGCATCGGCTTCAGTCGCCATCCGCTCTTCACGAATTCGTTGCCGAGATAATCGAGCAACTCGGGATGCGTCGGCCGCAGCCCCATCTTGCCGAAGTCGTTCGGCGTGGCGACGATACCGCGCCCGAAGTGCCAGTGCCACAGGCGATTCGCCATCACACGCGCAGTCAGCGGATTCGCCGGATCGGCCACCCACTCCGCCAGCTTCGAGCGCGGATTTTCAGGCAGCGTCGCGCGCTCCGGTGTTCCATCGGCCAGCAGCACGCCGAGCGGCCGCGCTCCGACCTTGTCCTTCGGCCGCGTGTATTCGCCGCGTTCCAGCAAGTGGATCGGCGTCTGCTTCTTGAAGTCGTTTTCAACGGAGAACAGCGCGGGCAACGGCAGCGGCAGTTTGTCCGTTAGCGCTTCGAGTTTTTCTTCGAGCGCCGTCAACTCAGGACCGTCCTTGCCCTTCATCTCCGCCTTGACCTTGCGGATCTCGGCTTCGGTCGATTTCGCAAGTTCCTTGTACTTGTCCTGCTCTTCCTGCGACGCCTTGACGATGTCCTTATCGTGCGTCGCCGCGAAGTACGCTTGAATGCGGTAATAATCCGACTGCCGGAACGCGTCGAACTTGTGATCGTGGCAGCGCGCGCAGCCAAGCGTCACGCCAAGAAACGCCGCGCCAACGATATTAGTCATCTCGGTCAACACTTCGGTCCGCGAACTGGCGACCTCCTGGTTGCCGGCGTTCTTGCGCAGCGGCCCCATGCGCTGCAATCCGGCGGCGACACGCAGAGAATCGTTGTTCGGGTCGAGTTCGTCGCCGGCCAGCTGTTCGATGATGAAACGGTCGTAGGGCTTATCGGCGTTCAACGATTGGATCACGTAATCGCGGAAGCGCCACGCGCCGTTGCGATGGTTGTCGTATTCGAAACCGTCGGTCTCGGAAAACCGCACGACGTCCAGCCAATGCTGCGCCCAGCGTTCGCCATATTGGGGAGAGGCCAGAAACGCATCGACGACCTTTCCCCACGCATTCGGCGCGCGGTCATCGACAAACGCCGCAACCTCGGCGGGCGACGGCGGCAGGCCGCGCAGCGCAAACGACGCACGGCGAATGAGTACGCGCCGGCTCGCCTCCGGAGCGGGCCGCAGACCCCCTTTAACAAGTTTGTCGAGCACAAAAGCATCGATCGGATTCTTCGCCCAGGCCTGGTCGGCGGGCGTCGAGAACACGGGCGCCGCTGGCGTCGAACGCGACTGGAACGACCAGTGCCGCCGCTCCACGGCGGTGTAGGTTCCCAGCGGCGCCGTCGTCTCCGCGAGGATCTGCGCCGGCACCAAAATGCAAAGCAAAAGCGCCGTCTGCTGAGTTTTCATGGCTGTCCGTGATTATATAAGAGTCATGTTCCGGAATTCCATTCTCCTTGCCGTCCTCGCTCTGACCGCGCTTCCCGCCGCCGAAAAATCCGGGCTCGATCCCGCCGCCCTCGCCCGCATCCCGAAACGCATGCAGGAGCTGGTCGATCAGGGCCAACTGGCCGGCGCGGTGACGCTCGTGCAGCGGCACGGAGTCGCCACGGGCATCGAAGCGGTGGGCTGGGCCGACATCGAGGCGAAGAAGCCGATGCGCGCCGATACGATCTTCCAAATCATGTCGATGACCAAACCGTTCGTCGGAACGTCGATCATGATGCTCGCCGACGAAGGGAAGCTGGCCATCTCCGATCCGGTCGAGAAACACCTGCCCGAATTTCGCGGCCAAATGCTTATCGCAGCGCGCAACGCCGACGGTTCCGTGCTGATCAAAAAACCCGCGCGGCCGATCACAATCTTCGACCTCATGACGCACACCTCCGGC
>VFZW01000155.1 GCA_016871055.1 Acidobacteriota bacterium | reverse complement strand
GAACCCCAAACCGTTTCACTGGCGCAAACGCGAAGTCCGAGGCAGCCAACTCCGCAATACAATTATTAACTTATGCAACTAAGCACTAGCTGCCAGTTGGTGAAAACCATCAGGCGATTTTTACTCATCGACGCGCCACCGATTTCCTTTCGCAGCGAAATCGATGCAAGGGAGAAATCTGCGGCCAAGTCTATCAGCAGCCAGCGGAGGAGTCAAACCGATGCAATGCCGTAAATTGTTCCGATCCATGTCACTCTTGCCAATTCTCGCATGTTTGCCCCAACCGTTCTGGGGAAAGCCGATTACAGTGTAGCGACTAAACTCGATCCGCTGAACGTCGACACGACGTTGGTGGCCAACCAACTTCTCGATGCGTGGAGCGTTTCGTGCTTGGATCCCCGAGGAGTGTGGATGATTACCTGCTTCGGCACGACGGAGTGTTCACCGTGAAGCAGCAAGGACTGCTCCGGTGAAAGGCACCACGCCGCGCCGAAACGATTTTCGCAGTATCGCGCGCAGAACTCCCAGAATGACGCGAACCACGATGTTGTATCGCCAGCCCTGACGCCGGGCGCCGAGGAAATCAGCCACCCGGCGGTTACCTCCTGAAGGAAGCCTCCGCGCAGCAGGCGCTCGCGATCGAGCCGCGTGAACTGGCGCGATCGGAAGACACGGCCGCCCTCCTTCTGTAGCCGCCGGAGAGCGGCCACGGATTCGGCGAGTTTTTGGCTGGGGGACCGCATCGACGTGTATTTACAAGTGTTCTGTGTTGTATAAATACAAGTCTATTGTGCTGTGTCGATGCAAGTCAATCATGGCGAGGATTCCGCGATCTCGACCGCCAGCAAGATGCCCGAGACCCGAGGGTTACGCATGGCGAACTCCCGAACGAAGATGTCCCGGGCGTAGTTGAAGTTTAGGACGGCGGTGGCAGCCGATTCGATAGAATTCGGTTGCTTAAGCTGAAATCCAAACCGGAGCAACCGCCGTGAAGAAACAGTATCACATCGTAACGCGAGCCGACCAGAAATCGGCCGTGGTCCGCGGAAGGGCCGTCCGCGGAAACATCCGAAAACCGCCAACTTGCCAGGAACAAGTTCATGGCAACGGTCTCGAGTCTGCGATGATCATTCGATGCTAGCGAATTAGCTTGAGGCGCCGTAGATCGTCCTCGTCCCAACAGGCCTGCTCCTCGACCATGCTGCGGAGGGTCTTTGGGACAAAGGTGGTGTTCGAGCCGTGAAAGGCGACAGTAACGCGGCGGCCATCCGGATGCTGATAGCGGCGATGGCTGCCGGCGCGGGCGCGCCGCCAGACGAATCCATCCGATTCCAGGGCGCGGATTATTTCGCCGGCCGTCGGCGCGGAGTCTTCGATAGGCCTATCGGAATCTGGCGGCGCTACGCGGTGACGCGCACATGGGTGCCGTCGAAGGTCTCGATGTCGTCTTCCCTGAGCTCATCAATAATCATTTGCACGACTTCGTTGATGTTCTTGAGCGCCTCGCTCTCGGTGGCACCCTGCGTGACCGCGCCATATCGACGCAAGACTGGGCAGTAGGCGTGGAAGCCGCCTTCGTCGGGTTCAACGACAACTCGAAAGGTGTATGTCCGCACAGGTTCCGATTTCAGTGTACGGCTGAGAGGTCTGGCCGTCAAATCGTTCAATTCCCCACCGCGATTGAAAGACTCTGCGCGCCGGCGCCGCCGACCAGACTGTATGTGAGCGGCACAATGTCGTTGGGTGCAATCGACGGCACCACAACATTGAACTGATAGAGCCCGACGAAGTTGGGCGCGAGGCCCGCGTAGCTAACTGTCGCCGCCGTTCCGCCGAACCGCACTTCGAACGGAAACGCGAGCGCATTCAGTTGTTGCGCGAGTTGGCCCGGCGGGACGTTTGGCGTGACGTTGCCGAAGCCGACGCCGTAGAGCGTGATCGTCTCGCCGGGGCGTGCGCGGCGGGAGGGGACGCCGCTAATGGCGCCGGGGGGAAGCACGTACGTCGTATTGTCGGGGAACAAGGCGACCGCATATTGCGTCGCGCCGACTTTGAAGCTGGCCGGGGCGAGGAGGCCCGGTCTGAGGGTGTCGACCGTAATCGAAAACGGCGCACTGGCGCCGGTCGGCGTGGTCACGACCAGCGGCAGCGGGCCGGGTCCGATGTTGGCGGGTACTTGCGCGTTGATCTGTGTGAGGCTCACGAAGTTTACGAACGCCGGCCGGCCGCCGATCGAGACTGTCACGCCGCCGAGTTTTGTCGGCGCGAAAATGCCGTCGAAATCGCCGGTGGCCCAGCTTTGTGATCCGACGGCGAAATTCGTGCCGTAGATCTCGATCCAGGAACCGGGGGACACCGAGTTGTAGGCGCCGAATCCGCCGGCTGTTATGGCCGAGGAAACGGTCGGGGAGGCTGGCGGACGCAAGGTGAAGTGCAGTGCGACGGAGAAGCCGTTCGCGGTTGCGGTGGGGACATTGCCGCTGTTCGCGAAGCTGTACGGGTTCACGAACACCTGTTGCCAGTTGGCTTGGAGGCCGGCGGGAAACAGGCCGTTGAAGCCACTATTCATGTAGGCGGGCCCGGGAAAAACGGGGTTTGTCAGCATCGCACAACAGAAGGCGCCGAAATTGGATATACCGCTGGCCGGGCGCCCTTTGACGCGCCACTGATTAACCGCCGCGTCGAAGGAGATGGGGATGCGGGTGGTGTAGTCGAGAGTAATGTTCCAGTTGCCGTTGAGGTTGCTTGCCAACGGGCCGCCGTTTACCGTTTCCGTATGGAAGATCTGCCATTCCCCGTTGGTGCCGGTGGGCATCTGTTCCTGCCAGATGCGGACCTTTCCGTTGTTGACGAGCACGGGCGTGGGGCCGAACGTAGAGCTGTCGGAGTAGGTATCGGGCGAGTTGGTTCCACCCCATTTCATCGGAGAGCCGATTGGGATGAGATTTAGCGGCTGCTGGGAATAGGCGGCGAGCGCGCTGGAAAGGACGACAATGCGGATCATGGCGAGTGGGCCTCCAGAAGGAGTGGCCGTACACCGCGATTCGTCACGGTTGCATGTTACCTTGACTGCATGGGCACTGCCAGAGCGCAGGAGAGCAGCGAAAGCCTGGAACTGTTGTTGAGTTCGGTGGCCGCGTGCTTCGATGCGGAATCGGCCAGGCGGCTGCGGGCGATGGAATTCCCCGCGGCGCTCCAAGCGCGCGTCGACGCGCTTGCCGGGCTTGCGAATGAAGGCGCGATCGGCGAGGAGGAGCTATCCGAGTATCAAGCGATCCTCGATTTCACCGACTTGATCGATGGCCTGCGGGCGCGGCTGGCGCGATAGATGAAAGAAGCGACGAAGTGGATCGTGCGCATCCGCGCCGATTTGCGGTGCGAGTACTGCGGCGTGCACCAGCGGCAGTGCCGGTACACGCATCACATCGAGCATGTCGAGGCGATCGCCAGCGGCGGCTCGCCGGACAATCCGGCTAATCTTGCGCTGGCGTGCCACCGCTGCAATCTGGCGAAGGGCGCGCGGAAGATGGCGCTCGACCCGTTGAACGATGTGCCGATGCTGCTGTTCCATCCGCGGCTGCATACGTGGGAGACGCACTTTCGCGTCGATGCGAGCGGGTATATCGAGGGGCTGACGCCGACCGGGAGGGCGACGGTGAGCGCACTCAAGATGAACGCTTCGGTGCGGTTGATGGAGCGTGGGCGGGTGAGTTTGTGACGTGGGCGCCGGCGATCACTCGATCACTGGCGCCACGCCCGATTCGACGATGCGGCGATCGGAAGTCACAAGGCGCAAACGATGGACACGCGCGGTCGCCGCGATGGCGCGATCGGCTGGGTCTCGCAGTACCCGAAGCGTACCCGCTTCAAGAGCGATCGAAGGCGTAATCGGCAACAAGCGAAACACCGGGTTGGATTCCAAAGCGGCGAAGAAAGCCCCAACTCCGTCCTTGAATTCCAGTCTTCCATCTTCGGCGAGGATCGCAATTTCTAATAACGACATGGCGCTGATTGCGACGGGCTCGGCGCGCTGCATGGCCCGGTCCAGCGACTTCAGCTGCTCGCGGCTCAATCGTTTCGGATCGAGCAGCCACCGCAACAATATGTGCGTGTCGAGAATGAGCCGGGGCGTCACGGTGCTTAGGCGCCTTCAATCACGTCCCAGTGCAAGCCGGTGTTCACGATATCGCCAACGATCCGACCCTTCGCCGACCAACTTCCCTTTGGCGACTTCCACGTATTTTTCGGCGCCGCCGACAATACGGCAATCGGACGCCCGCGCTTAGTAACGGTGATCGTACTCCCTCCGCTGTTCACTTGGTCCAGGAGCGCCAAGCATTTGCTCTTGAACTCGGTTGCGGTGATGACCTGTCCCTTTGCCATACAATGTCAGCTTAGCACAAGTGGTCAGATGACCAGTTTAGGAAAGCCTCTTACTCCGGCAACGCCCGCGGCACGATCCTGTACACCGACACCGGGCTCTCGTTGCCTTCCTTATCCACCGCCTTCACGCCGAGGACTATGTCGTCGATCGATACATCCGTCAGCCGGAACTCCTTTACACCGCCGGCCCAGACCTGCCGCTGCCAAAACGGCGCGGTTGAATCGCGCATCACGATTGCATAGCCGCTCAAGTCGGTGACATCGCCAACTTCTTTCCACTTCAGCAAGGCGTCGTAGCCCGATTTTCCCCGCGATAGATTCGGGCCGGTCGTTTCGCGTCCGGTGATGGTGGAAGTGGTTTTCAACAACACGTCCGGCGCGGGCGGCGCCCATGCCAGCGATGCCGCCACCGCCGCGTTCACCTTCGCCACGCGCGCGGTGTAGGCCGGGCTCGCGTTGGCGAACGTATCCGACGCCGAATGCTGATTCGCATAGAACTCGGCGGTTGTCGTGAAGCGGACGGCTGGAAAGCCAGCGCGGTCGAATAGAGTGTGATCGCCGCCGCGTCCGAAGCGATCGGCGCGGAACACGGGCGTCACCGCCATCGACGGTATATAACGTTCGCCGATCTCCTTCACATATCGGGCCAGCCCGCGCGAGACCGAATCGATCGGGTCCTCGCTGAACACGCGCACGGCCGTACCGGCCTGCCGGCCATTGCCCGCCAGATCGTTGCCGATGATGTCGTTGTTCAACACGGCGTCGATGACTTCCTTCTTCTCCTTCGCCCGCTTGGCGTACGCGGCCGCGCCCAGAAGCCCGTACTCTTCGCCCGAAAACGCGATGAATACGAGCGTCTTCTCGAACTCATACCGGCTCAGCACACGCGCCAGTTCCATGACCGCCGCCGTGCCTGAGGCGTCATCGGAAACGCCCGGCGCGTCGGCCGCGATCGTCGCCTCCTGATCCATGCGCTGAGGCTGGCCGTCCTTCGATGGCGCACGCACGATGTGCAACGAATCGTAGTGCCCGCTAATGACGATTTGCCGGTCTTTCTGCGTTGTGCCCGGCAACACCGCAATCACGTTCATCAGGTGCACGTCGCGAACGACGCGGCCGGATTTCTTGATCTCGTGCTCGTCGAATCGCACTTCGAGGCGGGAGCTGTACGATTTCATCTCATCGCGGATCCAGCGCGCCGCCGCGCCGATGCCACGTGTTGGATGATCCTGTGCCGAGAAGAGATTGCGCGTGCCGAAGTTCTCGAGCGTTCGCATTGTCGCCGCAATCCGCTCGACCGACACCTCGCCGACAAGTTTCTCGACGCGGGGATTGATGGTCTGCGCGCGCAGCGCGGTCAACATTGCGAAATACGTTACGAGCCGGATCAACATCGTGTCCAATCACTCCGCGCACAACGGACACGCTCCGGCCCGGCCATCGTGCGAGTTCCTCGCACGTTTGGGGCCGTGCCTACGCGGCCTGTGCGCTTCTGAGAGAATACTAGCTTACAGTCTCGAACGAAGAATGGTAATCGACGGCATCTATTACGCACTGGGCCTTACGGCCGGCGGAGCGCTCACGGCGTATCTCACCAATCCTTGGCTGGCAGCGCCGTTCGCCATTCTCGCGGCCTTCTGTCTGTGGTTTTTTCGCGATCCGGAACGTACGATTCCCGGCGGTCCGGTTGCGGTATCGCCGGCGGACGGCAAGGTCGTCGCCGTAAAAAATGAAGGTGCGCAGACGCGCGTCAGCATCTTCCTTAACGTCTTCGACGTGCACGTGAATCGTTCGCCGATCGCGGGCAAGATCACTGAGGTCACATACAAGACCGGTAAGTTTCTTGTCGCCAGCAAGCCCGAAGCGACGACCGATAACGAGCAGAATTTCATTACCGTTGAGGGCGCCGACGGGACCCGGATCGTTTTTTCGCAGATCGCCGGGCTGATCGCGCGGCGCATCATTTGTTACAAGAAGGCGGGCGACGCCGTGGCTGCCGGCGATCGTGTCGGCTACATCAAATTCGGGTCGCGTGTCGATGTGTTTCTTGGGCCGGAGTGGTCCGTTGCGGTGAAGGAAGGCCAGCGCGTAGCCGCGGGTTCGGATTTGATCGCGCGCAGAAAGAGCTGATAAAGTGCCTCGATTTAATCTCGCCGAGCGCCTGATCGATCCCAACTCGCCAGACCGCCGCCCGCGGCGCGCCGCCTACGCGCTGCCAACGTTTTTCACCGCGGGCAATATCCTGCTTGGCTTCCTCGCGATCATGGAAACTTTCCAAGGCGCGATCGGGTATCCCACCTCGCCCGCCGAAGCGTGCAAACACTTCGAGCTTGCCGCGATCATGATCGGCATTTCGGTTTTTCTCGACGGGCTGGATGGCCGCATCGCGCGCATGACCAATACGGTCTCCGACTTCGGCCGGGAGATGGACTCGCTGGCCGATGTCATTTCGTTCGGCATCGCGCCCGGCGTACTTGCATTCGCATGGGGCGTTCAGTTTGTCGACTGGTCGGTGATCCCCGATGCGGCCACGCGACTCCATATGATGCGTGGCAGCTACTTCCTGACGTTTCTGTTCGTCGTCTGCGGCGCCGCGCGGTTGGCGCGCTTTAACGTCGCGGTTAATCCGGTGCCGACGAATCCGGGACGGCCGGGACGCAAATATTTCGTCGGTCTGCCGATACCCGCGGCCGCCGGCATGGTTGCCAGCGTCGTGTACGCGCTCGATTCGCAACCCGTGCGGCAGTGGCCGGGCGCGGTGTTGTGGATGGCTCTAATGGGGCTGCTGTCGTTCTTGATGGTTTCGACGTGGCGCTACCGCAGCTTCAAGGATTTCAATCTGCTCAGCCCGCGGTCGTTCAAGTCGGTAATCGGGCTCGCCAGCTTCATCTACTTGATCCTTTATTTCTCGCAGCACGTGCTGCTTGCGATGGCGACCACCTACGTGGCCAGCGGCATTCTCGTCCGCATCGGCGGATTGATGCAACGCAATCTCAAAACGCCGCCGCCGGCGCCGGAGACACAAGTTGAGTAGTTCCATTCTGTTGATTGGCGCGGACTCGCTGCTCGGCAAGGAAATCCGCGATGTTTACCATCTCGCGCCTCGGTTGCAGTTGGCGACGGCCGCGCTGGATGCCACCGCTGTTTTCGCCGCGAGTGAGGAAGAGATCGAAGTCGTTGCCGCGGTGGATGCCGAGATGATCGCCGATGCCGCCGCCATTATCGTTGCCGCCAATGGCGATGCCGCGCGCGAAAGACTCGCCGATTGCGCCGCGCCTGTCATCGACCTCACCGGCTGGATCGACAAACCCGCACGCGCGATTCCGCACGCGGCCGCGGCGCTGCTCACCGAGTTCATTGAGCATTCTCAGGCGTACGATGGAGTCACGCGCGTTGTCGCCACCGCGTTCGTTCCGGCGAGCGAATACGGGCGGGCCGGTATCAACGAGTTGCAGAAACAAACTGTCGCGCTGCTTTCCTTCAAGACGATGCCGAAGGAGATTTTCGACGCGCAGTCGGCGTTCAATTTTCTTGCCGTGGCGAAGTCGCAAGAGGATGCCCGCCGCGCGCTTGGTACATCACCGCCGGTGTCGCTGCGAGTTGCACAGGCGCCCGTGTTTCACGGTCTCAGCGCGTCGGTGTGGGTCGAGTTCGCTTCGCGCGTGTCGGTTCCGAAGCTGATTGAGCACTTGAAAGAGGAAGGCGTCGACGTGCGCGATGGCGACCTCGATCCGCCCGACAACACTGGCGTTGCCGGTATGAGCGGCTACGCGGCCGGCGCGATTGAGCGCGATGCAATGAATGGCAACGCGGCATGGTTGTGGCTCGCCGCCGACAATCTCCGTTTGCGAGCTGAGTTGGCGGTCGACGCCGCCCGCGAGTTGTTATGACGCGGCGCGTTTGGTTGAGCTCGATTGCGCTGTCCACCGGTTGTGGTTATCACGTCGGCGGCAAAGCCGACCTGCTTCCGAAATCGGTGAAGACGATCGCGGTATCGAACTTCACCAATCTTACGGCGCGGTACAAGCTCCCGGATCGTTTAACAACCGCTGTCACGCGCGAGTTCATTTCGCGCACGCGCTACCAAATCATTCCCGACGCCACGCAGGCCGACGCCGTTTTGACCGGCGCGATCGTCAACTACACCGCCTTCCCGACGATCTTCGACGCCAACACCGGTCGAGCCGCGGGCGTCACGGTGCAACTCGTCATGCAGTTGACGCTTACCGAGCGGGCCACCGGTAAGGTGCTCTATACAAGACCGAACTTCGACATCCGCGAGCGTTACGAGGTTTCGGTCGATCAGGCGCAATATTTTGAAGAGTCCGAACAGGCGCTCGACCGGCTGAGCCGCGATGTGGCGCGCTCGCTTGTGTCGGCGGTGTTGTCGTCATTCTAATGTCGCCGGACGAGCTACTTTCGCAATGCAAGGCAGGTAAGCTGCACCCGGTCTATCTGTTCATCGGTCCCGATACTTGGCGGCGCGATGAGTGTAAGCGCGCGCTGATCGAGAAGGTCTTGCCGGAAGAGGACCGCGAACAAGGCTACGTGCGCCACGATCTCGATGAGGTCGATCTCGCCGAAACACTCGACGACGCCTGCTCGTTTTCTTTGTTCGCCGCCAACCGGTTGATCTGGGTATCGAGCGCCGAAGCGGCGTTGCCGCGCGGGGACGCGACCGAACCTCCGGCCGCGCTTGAGCGCTATGTGAAGAATCCGACGCCGGGCGTGACGCTCGTTTTGCAATCGAGCCGCTTCGAACTCGATGGCGAGGACAAGGCCAAGAGTGAGCGCGTGCGCAAGTACTTCGCGCCCGTGAAGGCCGTTGTTGAGTTTCCGCATCCGAGTGCTTCGGAGGCGCGAACGTTGGCGCAGCGGCTGGCCAAGCAGCGGGGTCTGCAAATACAAAGCGACGCGCTCGATCTGCTCATCGAAGCCACGGGTGCGAACGCTTCGCGCCTAGCCAACGAGATCGAAAAGCTGCGGTTGCTTACCGAGACGGCAACGGTCGAGCACGTGCGCAAGCTTGTGCCCGACGCGCGTGAAGCGACGATTTTCAACCTCGTCGCCGCGCTTGGCCGGCGCGACCGGAAGGCGTCGCTTGATATTCTCGATACGCTGGTGCGGGACGGCGAGTACCTGCCGTTGTCACTCAGTTTCCTTGCCGCGCAATTCCGTTTCGCGATCACCGCGCGCGAGGCGCGCTTGACCACGGCATCCGCGATACAAGGTCACTTCCAGCGTCTCGGAGTGCCGATATGGTCCGCGCGCGCGCAGCAGATTCAACAAACCGCGGCGGCGTTTCAGCCGGCGCAGATGCGTGCGGCCATCAAGTGGATCTTTCAGGCCGATCGAGGTCTGCGCGACATTCGTCCCGACGACCGAACGGTTATGGAGCAGTTCATTTTGCGTTTGACGAGTTAGGCTGGGCTACTTCAGGATTTCTTCCAGCGTACTCGCGGAAAGGAATTGGGCGGTCCAGCGATCAAACGCGAGGTGGTCAGCGCTTTGGATGCGAGTTGTGGCCCATTGGGGGAGTGGACCAAAGCGGAGCGTCAACATCTGGCTCATCAAATCCTGAAGCCCTTCCAGCTTTCCTTCCAGTTTTCCCTCCCGCTTCGCCTCCGCCACGATCTCCTGATAAGTAACGGAATCCTGCAATATCTCGGTTGTTGTCATCAGGTCCTTAATCCTTTCCAGAAACGCTCTCCTACTACCATATCGAAGTCCGCCGAGCAGGAAAAGCTGCGCCGAGAGTTCCTTGTTAGCGGTGGAGCGCAACCGGCTCACCGCCGTTCCCAACTGCTCGTCGGTGGCGTCGGTGAGAGGTATCAGAGGGAGCAACTTCGGCTGATTCCATCGCAAGATCGGACCGGCTGGCATGGTCCACAACCGTGTAACCCGCAGCCGCAGCGACGCTTCGTAGTCGCCCCGTTTTCGATAAATCTTGCGTGGCAAGTGGTCCGGCACGCCCTTGGACGTCAACAAGACCAAATGGCTCCGGCACGGCAGTTTGTACTTTGCGACAATCGCCTGGACGTAGTCGAATTGCTTCTCCAATACCGCCGGCTTGTAGAACGACACGACTTCCAGATGCACGATGAACTCCTCCCCGCGCCGCCGGCAGCGATAGAGGTTATCGGCGCGGAGTGTCTCGACATTCAACTCGCGGTCGAGCGGCTCGACTTCCAGATCTGCCGTCATCGGAATCCCGGCGAACAGCGCCAACGTCATTCGCGGATCGTCGTCGCTCAGGATTTTGAAGTGTTTGTCGATCGAGAAGGGCACTACTTAGGAAGTGCGTGCACGAGTCGAAAAATCTCAGTCGAAGAGCCGGTTCAGTTCGGCGGTCAATCCGAGCTCCGCCGCCGTTGTGGACATGTAGGCGCGATCGAGCTTATCGTCTTGAATGGCGATTATTCCCAGGATGTCGTTAAGCTGTTTATCGCTACCGCCGCCAGACTGCCGGATCCAATCGAGCTTCGCGAGAATTGCATCCTCGGCGCTTACAACCGCAAACTCGATTGATTCACCGAATAGATTTGATTCCCGCATAGTGCTTCTCTGAATCTCCGCCAGCCGAAAGCGATTGCCCGAGACGGGAAACAGGTCGAACTTGTAGACGCTTTCGATATGAATGAGGTTCGCCGGGCGGCTGATGCGAAATGCATTCCTAATGTGGTCGGCGTCCGCCGCGAATCCATCGCCAAGCGCGTCGAGAAAATCGGTCACTTGGGTGGGATGCATATCGACCAGAATATCGACGTCTCCGGTAAACCGGGCAATTCCGTGCATGGAACTGGCAACCGATCCGCCTACCGCGTATTTGATTTCGAGTTTGTCGAGAGCGGCCAGCACCTCACCGAAGGCTTGGAATGCGTGCCTCAAGCTGACATCTTCCGCGGATACGCGATATCGGCCAGATCCTCGCCGTATTTCCGCAGAGCCAGTTCACGTCGAAGGTCATAGTCAGAATACGAAGGATTCATTTTCCGAATATCGGACAACAAGAGCGTATCGCCGAATTCTATCTGCTCAAACACCTGTTCAAGCCGCTGGCCCGGAGTCAAACGCCGCGCACACTTCAGCCACACCTCCATCATCTCTGGAGAAGTATCGGCAAGTTCAAACTTCATCGCCATCTTCAACCATCATACGCTCCGCTCCGCGAGCAGTATCAACGACTGCCCAAGCGGCAAATCCACACCCGCCGGAATGATCTTCGACTCCACGGCCAGCGGTGCATACAACAACCGGTCGAGCCACGGCGCCACCGGTTCCACGCCGCTCGACGGCTCGCCGCCAAATAGCGGTTCGATCACGCGGAATTTCATCAGCGCCACCGGCATCAATAGTGAATTTGCATACGTGCAGCGCAGGACGCGGAATCCCGCTTCTTCGGCCGCGCGCATCAACCGCGAGCGAGTGAATCGCTGGCGCTCCATCGCGAACTCCGAGTGATGACTCCGCAAAATATCGAGCGCCGAAGCGCGCAAGGCCAGAAATCCACCCGGCTCCAGCACACGATGGAACTCGCGCAACGGTTCCGATTCCTCTCCGCGCGGCAGGTGCACGATTACATCCATACTCACAACGGCGTCGAAGGCCGCATCGCGATACGGCAGCGTCTGAATGTCGCCCTGCAACAACCGGCCCACACCGAGCGACTTGGCGTATTCCAACCCTTCCCAGCCAAGGTCCAGCGGGTACATCGGCCACCCGTACCGCTGCTCCAACTCTTTCGCGAAATGTCCGGTTCCGGCTCCGGCTTCCAGCACGCGCCGGAACTTTCGCTTCGCCGCAACCGGATCGAGCAGGCCGAACATGATGCGGCGTTGCCCGCGATACCACCAGAATGCGTTCTCGGCCTTGGCTATGTTGGCGAACTCCGCCGGGTTCATCATGGGCGTAACCTCGCCGTGTCGGGGGCATCCAGGTAGTGTTCGAATTCAGCGCGGTAATAGGCGAGCGTATTGGCCACTCCTTCGACAAACGAAGTCTTCGCCAACCAGCCGATCGTCTCGGCGATCCGCGTCGAATCGGTTGAGTAACTGCCGATGTCAATCGACTTGTGCTCCTCCGGAAACGCGCGATAGCGTAGCGGGCAACCGCCGGCGGCTGCCACGGTCGCGGCCATCTCCGCCAGGGGAATCGCCGCAGACCCGCCGACGTTCATATAGGTGTGCGGCAGCTTCTCCTTTGCCGCGCACCGCAGACACGCGTCGACGACATCGTCGATATACACGGGATCGCGGGTCTGTTTTCCGTCACCGAAAATTTCGATCGGGTCGCCCAGCAAAGCCCGGCGGAAGAAATGCCCGAGCACGCCTTGTTCGGGAACGTTCAGCGCCATGCGAGGCCCGTAAACATTGGTGAATCGCAAGACCGTGGCGTCGAAATCTCCGCTTTCGGAGAACAGCCGGTGGTAGCTGGCCGCCGCGTTTTTATGCACGCCGTTGAAGTCGATCGGGTTCACATGGTGGGCTTCCGTGATCGGCAGGAACTGAGGTACGCCGTAAACCTGGCGTGTGCTCGCATAGATCACTCGCGCGCCGGGCGAGACTTCTCGCAGGGCCAGCAGGAAACGCAACTGTGCCGTGGTATTCAACTCCAGATCGCGCAGCGGATTGCGCATCGAGTTGATGTGGCTGATCTCGCCCGCCATGTTGAACACGACCGGTATGCCCGATAGAGCCCGCGCATGATTCCCCGCGTTGGCGATATCGTCTTCGATGATCTCGACCTCGACGCCCGCTAAATTGCGCGCGTTGGCGCCGCACCCGCGGATCGCCGAATCGAGCACCAGCACCTTGGCGCCCATTGCGGCCAGCCGGACGGCGATGCTGCTTCCGATGAATCCCAGTCCACCCGTGACCAGAATTCGTTTCCCCGCGTAGTTCATGCGCTGTGACTACAGTCTATCGGAAACCGGCTAGGCCGCGCGGGAGATCTCTTCGGCGATGGTCTCCGGCTCCAACACTCGGACGGCCTCCACCAGAAGTAGCGAGGCCACCGTGAACTGTTGCCGCCTCTGATAGAACGACGCCAGTACATCGAGAATGGCTCCAAACTCGGTTCGGATCTCGCGGAGCGTGCCCCGGTTCATGGGTGTACCGGCGCGAAACGCTTGCGCCCACCAGCCCACACGAGAACAGAATCGTATGAACCCGGTTATCACCGAATGTTCGTTGTCGATTAATCGCAGTAGATGCGTCCGCTGCCGAATTACGTCGGCCGTCACCCGAGTGGCGTTGCGGTGGCATAGCGCCGCGATGGCCGGTTCGGCGCCGGGCATGGTCTTTAGCGCGGACGTGACCGCGCGCAGAGGCACGTCGATCCGCCTTGCCACCGGTACGAATGCCCGAAACAGGAGATCGAAATTCAGGACGCTGAGTCCCATCTCATCGACATAGCCGCCATTTACGGGCTCGGCGACGGAATAGGCCAACGCCGCCACTGCCTTTTGCGGAACGGCGAAGTCCTCGACCGAACGGAGTTGTTGCGCGGGAATCCACTGACGCATCCCCTGCCGCAGGCGCCGAGCGAGGAGGCGGTAGATCCGCGCGTAGTTGTGGGTCGCCTCCGCGGGCGCTCCGGTCAGGCCAAACCCCGGATCGCATACCCGGCTGACCGGTTTGGGGTTGGGCAGTACGCCAC
>VFZW01000154.1 GCA_016871055.1 Acidobacteriota bacterium | reverse complement strand
GTGACTCGCCTACCTAAGCCCGACGACCGCCAGCGCTCCATTCTCGACGCCCTTGGCGTCTCCCTGCCCGACCGCTGAATCGTAGTCAGGCAAAATTCCGCTTACAAAACCTCTAACCCCCTCTTTACCACCAACTTAGAGGCCGATTTCTGTTTGGAGCCGAGACTAAGATCCGCCCGATGACAGCGCCGCCCAGCCGGCCGGCAAAGTCTCCGGTGCCGCCTCGCGACGAAGCGGTCGGAATTCCGACGAGCGCGCCGGCAACCGGCAGCCCAACGGCCAACAAGTTCCAAAACGGTGGTCTAGGCCCCATGTACCATCAGGCGCCGACAGTCCGCCAAGATTGTCATTCCTGGAATGGAGGGACATTTTGATACGATGAAACCCTGTTTGTAACGTCAGGAGATCTTCAGGGATGAGAACAATTTTTTCACTAGCCCTCGCGCTAGCCGTTACTTCCGCGCTCGTTGAAGCACAGGACCTGCGCGGGACCGTTCGCGGAACCGTTTTCGACTCCAGCGGCGGCGTTGTCGCCGGAGCGAAGCTAACGCTTCGAAACATCAACACAAACGTCGCGGTCGACCGCGACTCCAGCGCCACCGGCGCCTATGTCTTCGACTTTGTTAGCCCCGGCACGTATTCTCTTGTCGTTGGCATCCAAGGCTTCCGCGGCTTCCAGCAGGACAACATCCTGGTACAGACGCGTTCCGACATCACTGTCGACGCCAAGCTCGAGGTCGGCGCCGTCAACGAAACCGTACGTGTCGAAGCCGCGCCGGTCACGGTGCAGTTCACCAAGACCACGATGGAAACGACGCTAGATACGAAAATGTCGAACTCGCTGCCGATCATTCACCGCAACCCGTTCCTGTTGCTGCAACTCGATCCGCAGGTGACCTTCACCTCGACCTCGCAGGAGCAAAGCCCGTTCCATCACTGGGCCGGCTCGCGGCTTGACGTCGGCGGCGGCACGCAACTGAAGAACGACATCCTTGTCGACGGATCGCCCAACACCTGGGGGCCGAAAACAAACTACGTTCCCCCGATGGACGCGGTGTCGGAATTGAACGTGCAACAAAACGCGACCGACGCCGAATTCGGCCACTCCGCCGGCGGCATCGTGTCCCTGCAAATGAAGTCCGGCTCCAACGACTGGCACGGAACCGTCTACTACTTCGGACGCAATCCGAAACTGAACGCCCGGCCCGATTCGACGACGCCGACGCCCTCGCTCATCCGCCACAACGTGTGGGGCGTGACCTCGGGCAATCCGATCGTCAAGAACAAGCTCTTCAACTACATCGCCTACGAAGGCCAAAACCTGCGCGAGCCGATCAACCTGATCAAGACGCTGCCGACCGCGCGCGAACGCACCGGCGACTTCTCGCAGACCATGTTCCTCGACGCCGGCCGCACCGGTATGAAGCCAATCTTCGATCCATGGACGACGCAGACCAATGGCTCCAACGTCACGCGCATGCCGTTCCCCGGCAATATCATTCCGCGCTCGCAGATGGACCCGGTTTCGTTGCGCTTCCTGAACGATATCTGGGCGCCCAACGGCCCCGGCGACGACATCACGCAGATCAACAATTACCGATTGACGTTCGCGCGCGTGTACGACTATTACAACTGGTCAAACCGCACCGACTGGAATGTCAACGACAAGTGGAAGATCTTCGGCCGCTTCTCGCGTTATCACACCAACGTCGCCTCGCCGAATCCGGCGGGGACGCCCGCGGGTTCGACAGGTGGCTCCGAGCGCAACTCGATGACCGCCGTCGGCGATGCCGTGTGGACGATGAACGCCAACACCGTCGTCAGCTTCCGCGGTTCGTACGGAAAGCCGGTCGATCGCTTCATCGATCCCATCGCCGAGATCAAATCGTTCGGCGACTTCTTCCCGCAGAATCCGACTTTCTTCGACAGCTACGCCAAGTCGCTGCCGGTGACCTACTATCCTGGCCTAAACCTTGGCGGCAACTTTGGACGCGGCGGCTACTGGTATTCGGCGCCGGACTTCTGGAACGGCCAAGGCAAAATTTCCCGGAACGTCGGCCGCCACTATCTAAAGATGGGCGGCGAGTTCCGGCGCTATCGCGGTAACTCCTCCCTGCCACAACCGTTGCAGTTCTTTTTCCCAGCCGCGAACACGGCGAACACGTACATCAACACCAACACGCGGCTGAGCGGCAGCGAGTGGGCGACGTTCCTCCTCGGCGCGATTGGCGACAACTCGCGGGCGAGAAACGTTCCGGCGCTGCTGGCGCGGAACTACTTCTATGGCTTCTATCTGCAGGACGACTTCAAGCTCTCGCAAAACATCACGCTCAACCTCGGTCTGCGTTGGGAGTACGACACACCCATCGTCGACCGCGACGGCCGTCTCTCGCGCACACTCGATCTGACCAATCCGATCCCCGAGTTCCAAGGCGCCAATGCGCCCAACCTTGGTACTCAGGTAATGGCGATTCGCCGCACCGCGCCGCAGTACAACGGCGCCTGGATTCACACGCCCGGCGCCGGCGACGGGGCCTTTTCGAATTCGAAGCTGGGCTTCCAGCCGCGCTTCGGCCTGGCTTGGCGCCTGTCGGACCGCATGTCGTTCCGCGCCGGCTATTCGCGCTACGCGATCATGCCGTCGGTTGACATCGAAGGCGGCATCAACCTGAACGACGTTGTGCCGTATCCGGGGTATCAGCAGGACTCCTTCCCGCTGCCGACCGTGCAGGGCGTTCCCGCCGCGCGATTCTCCAATCCGTGGCCGTCGACGAATCCGTTAACGCCGCCAGTCGAGAAGCGCCTCGGCCGCTATACCGAACTCGGTTCAACGGCGCAGTCGATCATCTGGAACCAGAATCTCGGTACGTCCTATAACGACCGCTTCAGCTTTAGCCTGCAGCGGCAGTTGCCGAGCCAGATCGTGGTCGATGCAACGTACTTCATGAGTTTCGGCTTCAACCAGCGCTATCAACAGCAATTGAATAACATCGATCCGCGATTTGGATTCCAGTTCCAGAACGCGGTCAACGCGCAAGTGCCGAATCCGTTCTTCAATGTGCTGCCGTTCGACAAGTTCCCCGGCGGGCTGCGCAACGTCCGCAACGCGGCGGTCAGCGATCTGCTCCGGCCGTATCCGCACTATGGACCCATTACGATGTGGAACGCCGAAGGCGTCCATCGCCGGTATCGCTCGATTCAGTTCAAAGCCCAGCGGCCGTTCGTGAACGGCTTCAACTTCCTGATCGGCTACAACTACAACAATGCTCGCAACGACGAGTTCTTCCCCGATGGCGTGCAGGTGTTCCTCAACAACCTCTCGCTGCAGGACTCGCCCAACGCCCGGCACAAGTTTAACATCGGCGGTATCTACGAACTGCCGTTTGGCAAGGGCCGGAAGTACGCGTCGTCCATGAATAAGGGGGTAAACCTGGTGCTCGGCGGTTGGGCGCTCAGCGGCATCTATCAACAAGTGAGCGGCGAGTTCCTTCGCATGCCGGCGGCCCTTGTCTCCGGCAATCCGGCGATCTCGAATCCCACCCGCGACCGCTGGTTCGACACAACAAAGGTCACGCGGCAACCGGCCTTTACGCAACGAACCAATCCGTTACAGTTCCCTGGATTCAACGGGCCGGGCGTGGTCTCGCTCGACCTGACATTGGGCAAGGAGTTCCAGTTCAAGGAAAAGTACACCTTTGAAATCAAGCTGGAATCCTACAACCTGCCGAACACCTTCAACGGCGCAAATCCGCAGTTGAATCCGGATAGCTCATTGTTCGGCCGCGTGACCGGGCAGCGCAATACCTACTTCGGGCGCCAATTCCAGTACACAAGTCGTATACGCTGGTAGCGTGCTCGCGCTCTTCGCACTCGCCGTAACGCCCGTGTTCACAGACGCGGGCGTTACGCTTTTGGGAGGGCCGTCTCGCGACGGCAAGTTCATCTCGATCGCCGAGAAGGGCGACCTCACGGTGCGCGAAATCGCGACCGGCGCGTCGAAGCGTCTGACCGCCGCGCCACCGAAGGAGTTTGCGTACTTTTCGGCGATCTCACGCGATTCGAAAAGCGTCGCCTACGCGTGGTTCAACAGCGAAGGCTTCTACGAACTGCGATCGATTCAACTCGACGGAACCGGGCGGAAGACGCTGTTCAAGAACGCCGAGGCCGGATTTGTCCAGCCCTGTGCATGGACGCCCGATAACAAACATGTCTTGACTCTGTTCTTTCGCAAAGACAACGTGAGTCAGATCGCGCTGGTGCCTGTCGACGGCGGCGCGCCGCGCGTGTTGAAGTCGCTCAACTGGGTCTATCCGAAGCGTATGGATATTTCGCCCGACGGCGAATGGCTGGTCTACGATTCGTTCGCGCCGGGGTCGGCCAGCGAGCGGACGATCTACTTGCTGAAGCTCGATGGCTCGGCCGAAAAGCAGTTGATCGACGACACGGGCAATCATGTGTTCCCGCTGTTTTCGATCGATGGCAAGTCGGTGTACTTTTTGAGCGGCGACGATTTGGTCGAGCAGCCTTTGGCCGAAGGCGGCAAGCGGCGTATCGTCGAGCGCAAACTGGGGCGCGCGCTTCCGCTCGGTGTGACCGCGGACGACAAGCTCTACTACGGACTGCGAACGGGCGTCTACGATGTCTTTCTCGCGTCGGCGACCGATGCGGCGAAGACCGCCAAGCGTGTGTCTTTGCTCTATCCGAACCGCAATCTCTCGCCGGCGTTTTCGGCCGACGGCAAGCGGTTGGCCTATCTCTCGCGGCGCGGGAACGAGAATTTTGGGCAAGAGGCGCGCGTGGTGGTCGTGCGCGATTTGGACTCCGACAAGGAGACCGAGTTGCCCGCGAAGATGGCGCATATCGAACGCGTCGTTTGGCGGCACGACGGAAAGGCGTTGTTGATGAGCGGCAGCGACGGACGCGGCCGCGGCGGTTTGTTCGAGTTCGATTTGGCTGCATCGCGCACCGCGCCGTTGGCCGCCGAGATCGGCGGTCCGTTTCGCGGCTTCGACGCAATCTCGACCAAGGACGGGATCTTCTATAGCGATGGCAAGAAGTTGCGGAAGCTCGATGGAACGGTGGTGTACGAAGGGCGGGAAATCAAGTCGATCGCCGCGACCAGTGAAGGCGCGATCGGCGTCTACGATGCCAACACAGTAGCGATGCCGGCCATCGGGCGATTCATCGTAATGGAAGGCGTGACCGAACTGGTGAACGGCGGTACGCGGCTGCACGCGGTGCGAAACGGAACGCTGGTGAAACCGACAACGGATGAAAAGATTCCGCTGCCCGGGAACGTGCAGGCGGGCGTGGCGCTTTCGCCCGATGGCAAAACGCTGGCTCTGACCGCGGGCCGCGAGGCATCCGAGATTTGGGTCGTTAGTTGGTGATATCGTGCGTGGTCGATTGCTCGCGGATCGGCTCGTAGACTTTGTACCACTCTTTTTGCGCGGGGCTGTCGGCGTAGTCCTTGAGCGCCTGCTCGGTCTTGAATTCCATGACGATGGCGTGGGCGTAGCCGGCGCCTTGGACTTTAATCGCGCGTGTCCAAACGCGGGCGATGCCTTTGTAGGTGTCGGCCAGCTTTTCCGCGCCGCGCAAGGCCGCGTCGATCTGTTCCTTCGTTGTGCCTTGCTTCCAACGGACGGTGACCACGTGAATCACGGTCTTGGGCCGCTTGGCCGCGGCGGAGAGAATGGCGCCGGCAAACGCGCCGATGGCAAACCTTCGGGTCATTGTTTCTTCTTTCGAAAACCCGCCCAGTGCTCGCAGACAACAATCGAGTTGGCGGGGTTGTTGGGATCGTACTTCATTAACACCGTGCCGAGAAGTTTCTCGGGGGCGTCCGGGAGGACCGGCAGCAGTGTGCCGATCTCTTGCGACGTGTTGTAGCTGACGCCGCCGATTTCGTAGCTGTACCGCAATTCGGTCTCGTCGGCTTGAAAGATCAGCGCCTCGGCCATCCGGCCGTTCACGTGAACGCGAATCCGCCGGCGGCGCTCGCGCTCAACCGGATCGCGGCGAAAGCGCACCGCGCGCACGAGCAGCCACGCCAACGCGGATGCCGCGGCGACACCAATCGCCGCGGGCACCGCGAGGGAAACCTCGTGCAACGCCGGCACGGTTACTTGTTCCCGAAAGCCTTGGCGTGATCCTTCAGGAATTGCTCCAGCCCTTTGTCCGTCAAGGGGTGGTTGAACAAGCCGTCGAGAGTTTTGAACGGCAACGTGCCGATGTGCGCGCCGGCCTTCGCCGCGGCGATGACGTGATTGGTCGTCCGCAGCGACGCCGCAAGAATCTGCGTCTTGAAGCCGTAGTTCTTGTAGATCTGCACGATGTCCTGAATCAACGGCATGCCTTCGTAACCTATATCGTCGATGCGGCCGACGAACGGGCTGATGATGTAGGCGCCCGCCTTGGCCGTCAACAACGCCTGGCCGGCCTGGAAGCAAAGCGTCACGTTGGTGCGGATGCCTTCCGACTCGAGCGCCTTGCAGGCCTGCACGCCGTCGCGGATGAGCGGCAGCTTGACGATGATGTTCTTGTGGATCTTGGAAAGCTTGCGGCCTTCCTCCACCATCGCCTTGAACTCAGTCGCCACGACTTCGGCGCTGATGTCGCCATCGACGATGTCGCAGATCGCGCGGACCTGCTCTTCGATCGGCTTGCCTTCCTTGGCGATTAGCGACGGATTGGTGGTAACGCCGTCGATGATTCCCCACGACGCGCCTTTGCGCAACTCGTCCAAATTCGCGGTATCAAGAAAAATCTTCATGCTGTGTTTCTCCAAAGTTCATTCGCCAACGATGGTGTTTTCGACCGCGCCAACGCCGGCCACCACTACTCGTACTTTGCTGCCGACTTGCATCGGACCCACGCCCGACGGCGTTCCCGTGGCGATCAGATCACCCGGTTCGAGCGTCAAGAATTGCGACACGTAGGCCAGAACGGCTCCCGGTCCAAATATCATATCGGTCGCGGGCGCGCTTTGTACGCACCAATCGTCGAGGGAGGTCTCGACGCGCAACGATTCAAACTCCACTTCGGCGGCCGGCACGGCCGATCGGCCCACGGGGCAAAACGTATCGAAGCCTTTTCCACGCGTCCATTGGCCGTCTTTGCACTGCAAGTCGCGGGCGGTCACGTCGTTGGCGCAGGTGTAGCCCCAGACGTAATCGCGCCAGCCGGCGGCGTCGATGTTGCGCGCGCGCTTGCCGACAATCAAGCCGAGTTCCTTGGCGTGTTCGGCGTAGTGGCGGCCGACGCTGTGCGCGGGGATTGCGGCGCCGGCGGATTCGGCGGGGTCGACAGAATAGCGTACGTACTGGGTCAAGGAATCAGAATCTCCACGGCGCCGGAGGGGTTGCTCCGGTTGTTTCGAAAATCGGCCGCCACGACCTGGTAGCGGTACCGGCTTCCGGGTTTGACGTCCCGGTCGGTGTAGGCGGGAAGATCGGTACGCCCCACATTTGTGAATTCGCTTTCGCCGCCCGCGGCGCGCAGTACAAAGTAGTGCGAAAGATCGGAATCCGTCCCGCGCTCCCACGATAATTCCACTGTGCCCGGTCCGGCGGCCGCAGTCAAGCCCGCCGGAACAGCGGGCGGGAAACGGTCTTCGATCTTGACGCCGATCGGGGCGGATCGTTCGCTCAGCGCGGCCCCGCGAGCGGCCTGGATCGAATATGCATACGTCTTGCCGTGCTCGGCGCCCGGATCGGCGAAGCGGCCGGAAGCGCTCTCGCCGATTTTCTCGTCATCGCGAAAAACGAGGACCTTGCCATCGAAGCCGGACCACTTGATCTCGGCGCCTTGCGGGGCGGAATCGGCCTTGAATTGGGGCGCGGAGAAAGGCTGCTCGACGCGCAAAGTCACCAAGTTCGACCATGCCGACAAACGTCCTTTCGCGTTCGCCATGCGGACCGCGACGACGACTTCGGCGCCGGCGCATCCGGCGATATCGATTGACGCTTCGGCCGGGCCGGGATCACTCTTTTCGACCGCCGTGACCTTGGAAGTTTCCAACCAGCGATCGACGTTCCAACCGCCGACGGGCATTTGGCCCGCGCGTAGTTCGACGCGCGAGAGGTTCTTGACGGGCAGATCTTCAGTCGTCGTGGCCGGGATGGTGAACCGCACTTCGAGGTTGCGGCCGACTTGCGTGGCGCGAAGATCCTGGACGTGGCGCGGGATGTTGAACGCGGGCGGAAGCGGGTCGCCGACGTAGCCGCACGAGGCGGCGACGCCACACAAACTCGCGACCGCCAACCCGTGCCTCACAATATGTACTTGCTCAAATCCTGATCTTTGACGATATCGGTGAGCCGCGCCTGGACGAACTTGGCGTCGACCTTTACGTTTTTCTTCTTGAGATCGGGGCCTTCGAAGCTGACCTCTTCGAGCACCTTTTCGAGAATGGTATGCAGACGGCGCGCGCCGATGTTTTCATGCACATCATTGACCTGGGTGGCGAAGCGGGCGAGTTCGCGCAGCGCGTCGTCGGTGAAGTTGAGCTTGATGCCTTCGGTCTCAAGCAGCGCCTGATACTGCTTGATGAGCGCGTTTTTGGGCTCGCGCAGAATGCGGATGAAATCTTCCTCGGTGAGCGACTTCAGTTCGACGCGAATCGGAAAGCGGCCCTGCAATTCGGGAATCAGATCGGACGGCTTGGACACATGAAACGCGCCGGCGGCGATGAAAAGAATGTGATCGGTCCGGACAAAGCCGTAGCGTGTATTGACGGTGGTGCCTTCGACGATCGGCAGGATGTCGCGCTGCACGCCTTCGCGGCTGATGTCGGGGCCGTGGCCGCCTTCGCGTCCGGCGATCTTGTCGACTTCGTCGAGGAAGATAATGCCGCTGCGCTCGACGCGTTCGATGGCGGTGCGCTGCACCTGGTCCATGTCGACGAGCTTCTGCTCTTCTTCCTGAATCAGGTAGTCAAACGCTTCGGCGACCGGCAGCTTTCGCTTCTTGGTGCGGCCGCCGAGCAGCGAGGGAAGCATGTCCTTGAAGTTGGACATGTCGGCATCGTCCATGCCGCCCGGGCCGGGCATGATTGGCGCGCTGAAGAACTCGAACGGCATCGCGCGATCCTTGACGTCGATTTCGACCATACGGTCGTCGAGTTTGCCGGCGTGCAGCTTCTCACGCAACTTTTCGCGGGCGAGATCGGCGCTTTCGCTCGACTTCTCGGGCGGCGGGATCAGCAGATCGAGCAGCTTCTCTTCGGCGTTGCGTTCGGCGCGGTCGGAGATTTCGTCGAGCTTTTCGTCGCGGATCATGTCGATGGCGATTTCGACGAGATCGCGGATCATCGACTCCACATCGCGGCCGACGTAACCGACCTCGGTGAATTTGCTGGCTTCGACCTTGAGAAACGGCGAGTTGGCAAGCTTTGCCAGCCGGCGCGCGATTTCAGTTTTGCCGACGCCGGTCGAGCCGATCATCAAGATGTTTTTCGGCATGACGTCTTCGGCCATGTCGGGATCGAGGCGCTGGCGGCGCATGCGGTTGCGCAGTGCGACAGCAACGGCCTTCTTGGCGTCTCCTTGGCCGATGACGTACTTGTCTAGCTCGAGGACAATTTCGCGCGGCGTCAGTTCGTCGAGCAGCACCGATTCATCGGCGCCGTTGCCATGTTGGGTCGGAAGATAAATCACCATTAGCCCAACTCCTCAAAAATGACGTTGAGGTTTGTGTAGATGCAGATCTGGCCGGCGATGTTCATCGCTCTTTCGGCGATTTCGCGCGCGGAGAGTTCGGTGTTTTCGTACAACGCCTGGGCCGCGGATTTGGCGAACGGTCCGCCGGATCCGATCGCGGCGAGCGGTTCGTCGGGTTCGATGACGTCGCCGTTGCCGCTCAGGATGTAGGTCTTCTCGAGATCGGAGACGAGCAGCAGGGCTTCGAGATGACGGAGCATCTTGTCGGTCCGCCAGTCCTTGGCCATTTCGACGGCGGAGCGGTCGAGCTTGCCGCCGTGTTGTTCGAGTTTGGCTTCAAAGCGCGCGAAGAGGGCGAAGGCATCGGCGGTGGAACCGGCGAAGCCGGAGATAATTTTGCCGTTGTACAGTCTTCGGAGTTTCTTGGCGGAGGCTTTCAGGACCTCGCTGCCGAGCGTGACCTGGCCGTCGGCCACCATCACCACTTTGCCGTTGCGGCGAACGGCAAGAACGGTGGTCGAACGGATGCGTTGCGACATGTATTTCAATATTCTATTCTACCAGCGCTACCCTAACCTCATGCCGAATCCCGCGCTGACGCGGAACAAGATGGGTTGGCACGCGGCTTCGCTGAGCGCGTTGAGCGAGGCGTTTGCGGGGGCGTGCGGGCCGGGCGCGCGGGCGCTCGACATTGGTTCGGGGTCGGGGATTGCGGCGCGCGCGGCGCTGGCGGCGGGGGCTGTTGTGACGGCGAACGACATCGACACCACCGCGCTCGATGCGCCTGGCGCGAGAATCGTCAGCGCTCGGTTTCCGCGTGAGTTGCATTTCGAAGACGGCTCGTTCGATCTCGTGCATGCGGCGAGCGTGTTTCATTTCCTGACGGGTAATCAAGTTGCGTATGGCTTGCGGTCGATTCGACGGTGGCTGCGGCCGGGCGGGCGATTGTTCGTGCAGGCGGCGACGCCGTATCAGGCGGCGTTCGCGCCGTTTATCGCCGAGTTCGAACGGCGCAAGGGCGCGGGTTTGCAGTGGCCGGGTTGGATCGAGAAGACAGCGGTCTGGTCGACGCATAAGCGGCTGGGGAACATGCCGTCGAGCGTGCATCTGTTCGACGACGCGACGCTGGCGCGGTATGCCGAAGAGGCGGGCCTGCAAGTGGAATCGGCGCGGCCGTTTCGCCGCGCCGATTTGAATCCGAGCTTGTTTCTAGATGGCCGCGAGACGGTGGGTCTGATTGCGCGGTCAGTTTGACAGGATGAAGTTGACGTCGATGGGCGCGATGACGTCGACCGGTTCGCCGTTGAGCAGCGTGGGCGTGTAGCGCCATTGGGCGACGGCGTCGAGCGATGCCTTTACAAGCAGCGGGTGGCCGCCAATGACTTTGAGCTGAACGACCGCGCCGTTTTTGGCGATGATGCCTTCAAGCTTGACGACGCCTTGTATGCGCGCGGCTTTGGCGAGCGGCGGGTAGGCGGGGTTGACGCGGAAGACGATCGTTGGCGGCTTCACGAGACCGCCGACTTTCACGGGTTTGGAGACGTCGGGTTTGCGCTCGGGGGAAGGCGGCGGGGCGGTGGGAAGGGAGGTTTGTGACGTACCAATCAGAAAAGGTCCAATTGCGCCGACGATCGGTGGGCCGACGGAAAACATCGGCACGCTGTCGGGATCGAGGATAGTATTCGGCGCGTTGTTCCAGCTACTCGGCGCAGTCACCGTCCGCGTATACCGGCGGGCGACGGTTACCTGACCTGGCGTGGCCGCAGCTTGCGCGGTCTGTTGCACTTCCACTTCGACCGGCGGCGGTTGTTTCGCGGGGACGTGAAGCAGGGCCTTTGGAAGTATCACCGCGATTACTTCCGGATGCACCATCGGCACAATCACAAGGCCCGCGACAACACCGGCCTGAACGACTAACCCTCCCCACGACCAAGGGCTACGCCTGGTCCTCGCCAACAACGCTTTTTCAAACATGTACGCCTCCTGCCTGATCTGACTCCACCGCACATTCGTTTGTTCCCGATTGCATACAATGGCTCTCATGACGATTTCACGCCGCTCTTTCCTCGGTGCGCTGGCCGCCACTCCCGCGATACACGCGCAGAACAAGCCGACCGACGTTCGCATCAAGGAGATCGGCGCTTCCTACGAAGACTTCACCTACCGCACGCCGATCAAGTTTGGCGGCGTGGAGGTGAATCGCGTGACGCTGTTGAACGTCAACGTAACCGTCGAATCACGGGGCGGCAAAGTGAGCAAGGGCTTCGGCTCGATGCCGATGGGCAATATCTGGGCGTTTCCGTCGAAGACGCTGAACTATGATCAGACGCTGGAGGCGATGCGGACGCTGTCGAAGAAGATCGAGAAGATCTGCAACGGCTACACCGAGTACGGGCATCCGGTCGACCTCAATCATGCGTTGGAACCGATGTGGCTGAAGGCGGCGGCGGAGATTCAACTGGCACAGCCGATTCCGAAACTGTGCACGCTTGTCACGGGCAGTCCGTTCGATGCCGCTATCGGCGATGCGTTTGGCCGGATGCTGAATCGCAATATTTTCGCGACCTACGGGCCGGACGTGATGCGCCACGATCTCTCGCGCTATCTGACCCCGGAATTCAAAGGCGAGTACCTACAGAAGTACGTTTTGAAGGCGCCGAAACCGACGATGCCGTTGTATCACCTGGTGGGCGCGGTGGATCCGATTTACGAAAGCGATATCAAGAAACGCATCAACGACGGCATGCCGGAGACGCTGGCCGAGTGGATCAACTACTCCGGCTTGACCCACATCAAGATCAAGCTAAACGGCGAAGACATCAAGTGGGACACCGAGCGTGTGCTCACGGTCGATAAGGCCGCGTCCGAAGCGCAGGCTAAGCGCGGAGTAAAGGCGTGGAACTACTCGCTCGACTTCAATGAGAAGTGCCCGAACGTGGCGTATCTGATCAAGATGCTGCGGGATGTGAAGCAGGCCACGCCGGCCGGATTTGCGAGGATTCAGTACATCGAGCAGCCGACTAAGCGCGACTTGAAGGCCGATCGCGCGAACGTGATGCATGAGGCGGCGAAGCTGAAGCCTGTTGTGATCGACGAGTCGTTGACGGATCTCGAAGCGTTGCAGGATGCGCGCGAGATGGGCTATACCGGCACGGCGCTAAAGGCCTGCAAAGGGCAGGCGCAGGCGCTGTTGATGGCCGCGGCGGCGCAGAAGTGGAAGATGTTCTTGTGCGTGCAGGACTTGACTTGCCCGGGCGCGAGTCTCATCCATAGCGCGGCGCTGGCGGCGCATGTGCCCGGCGTGGCGGCGATCGAGTGCAACTCGCGGCAGTACGTGCCGGCGGCGAACAAAGGCTGGATCGAAAAATATCCTGGCGTGTTCGATGTGCGGAATGGGCGCGTCAACACGGGGCTGCTGAACGGCCCGGGCCTGAGCGTGAAGCTGTAGCGTGCGCAGGGGTGTGGATTCGGCGGATTCGTCCCGCGCTGTTTAGACCTGCTTGACGCAGTCCATACGGGAGCGGAGGCGCGCCAGTTCGAGGTTCTGTTTGCGCTGACGCCGGGCGCGCAGAACGAGCAGAATCAGCCCGAGTGACATCATGGCCCAGGCGGCTGGTTCCGGCGTCGGCACGTCCAGGCCTTTGTAGAAGGTGAACGCGGTCTGTTGGAGTGGGGCGAGGTTGCCAAGATTGTAGGCGAGTGCGCCAGCGCTGTCGGCGGGACCAACGGGCCCGGCCTGATTGTTGAAAATGCCGTTCGCCATCTGAGTGAACAGCGCTTGCTGTCCGATGGGCATACCGCTGGCGTAGCCGGTCGCATAGGCGTCCGGCGCGCGTTGGCCGTAGACGAAGCCTTGCGAAACGAACGTAGAAAGTGACTGATTGCCCGTTGTGTAGATGACGCCGTTGCATGTGCCGATGTGGGCGGGGCAATTGGCGAGGTATCTTGTCGTGCCTTGTCGGGTGCTTTGGTTCGAGTGGAGCGAACCGTTCGGATGGAAGTTGAAGTAGTCGGAAAGGACCAGATTGCTTACGGTGTTCGTCGTACTCGTGTTCCGGATGACAAAATTGATGTTGAGCAGCGCGTCGGTCAGCGTGGTCGTGATTGCAATCTGCAGACCGTTGGGATGGCTGATCTCGGAGAACGTCTGATTTTGCAGGCCCGGCGTGGTGTAGGCGATGTCGGTCAGAATGCCCCATTGCGATCCGACCAGATTGGGGACGGTCGTGCCGATGTCCATCGACGGACTGAGCCAACCGGAGCCAGTCATGCCGGTCCAGCGCAGGTTAAACGAGTCCTCGCCCGACGGATCTTAGCCCTCTTTGAATCACCGCTTTCGCCGTCAAGTGGTTGATGTGACAACGCTTAACTCACATTTATTGCTACTATATGTAGTCATGTAATAGTGATCG
>VFZW01000153.1 GCA_016871055.1 Acidobacteriota bacterium | reverse complement strand
AGTCTGGTCGGCCGAAAGGGCGGCGGAAGGCAAGTTGGTGCGAATCACGTAGATGCCATCCAAGGCCGCTTCCTTTTCGATGCTGGCCGGCTTAGGTTCCCAGCCGAACCCCTTGTCTTTTGTTCGCCGATTTTCTGATAGACCCCGGCGGCGGCTGGAAGCGAGCCGAGCAGGGCGAGGGCGGAAATGACGAATCGCATAGTATGGAATCTCCTGGTCGATAGGGTTGAGTCGTTGTCCCCTAGCCACCTAGAGTGAAGATTCGCCGGCGGATCGATCACCGATTTGCGATTTCTTTTGAAGGGGCAGCAATGCGGGCGTAAGAAAACGAATGCGGCACACCGGTAAGACCGGTGTGCCGCCTGAGTGTTACTTCGGAGCTTAAAGACGCCGCTGAATCAGACGCGCCGCTTCTTAGGCGGCCGGCATCCGTTGTGCGGGATCGGCGTGACGTCCTTGATATTCTTCACTTCGATACCCGCGCTCGACAGCGCGCGGACGGCCGATTCGCGGCCTGCGCCGGGACCGGACACGCGCACTTCGACCGTGCGCAGACCGGCTTCCTTGGCCTTGTTGGCCGCCGTCAGCGACGCCTGCTGCGCGGCGAAGGGAGTTCCCTTTCGCGAGCCGCGGAACCCGAGCGAGCCCGAGCTCGACCAGGACAGCGCGTTGCCCATCGGATCGGAGAACGTAATGATCGTGTTGTTGAACGTCGCCTGCACATGGCAGACTCCGATCGGTACGTGCTTCTTTTCCTTCTTCTTGAAATTCTTCTTCTTCGCGGTTTTGGCGGGTGCTTGGGCCATGTCTTAGTGAATCCTTGAACGGGCGTTACTTCACGCCGGCTTTCTTCTTGTTGGCGACCGTGCCCTTGCGCGGTCCCTTGCGGGTGCGGGAGTTGGTGTGCGTGCGCTGTCCGCGGACCGGCAGCCCGCGGCGATGACGCAAGCCGCGGTAGGCGCCCATTTCCATCAGGCGCTTGATGTTCAGTGAGGTCTCCTTGCGGAGATCGCCTTCCACCGAACCCTCGTTTTCAATCAGCGTACGGATCTTGTTGACTTCTTCTTCGGTCAAATCGCCGATCTTCTTGTTTTCATCGACGCCGCAGCGATAGAGAATCGACTTCGCGCGCGTGCGGCCAATGCCATAGATGTAGGTCAATCCAATTTCCGCCCGCTTGCGGACAGGCAGATCGACGCCGGAGATACGTGCCATGTTTCTTAGTCCTTATCCTGAATTCGTTTCCGCCGGTTATCCCTGGCGCTGCTTGTGCTTGGGGTTGACGCAAATCACGCGCACAACACCCATGCGGTGGACAATCTTGCACTTGTCGCAAATTTTTTTGACCGATGCCCGAACTTTCATGATTTCCTCGTTTTCCTACTTCTTGAGACCGACTATGCGCCCGCGCGTGGGATCCTGGTCCGCAACCGCTACGAGCACCATATCACCGGGCCTCACTCTGACAAAATTCGATTCCTTGGCCGATCCCATGTGGGCCAGCATCTGCCTGTGGCTGCCGGCGAGTTCGACTCGCACGATCGCCTGCGGCAACAACTCCAAAACTTTCGCTTCCACCGGGTCTGTGCTTGCACTCATTGTTCATGGCCGTGTCAGCACCCAGGGGCCATCCTTGGTGACAGCCACGCAATGTTCAAAATGCGCCGATATCGAACCGTCCTGGCTGACGGCGGTCCATTTATCGGAAAGTACTTTCGAGGCCGCCTTGCCGAAGTTCACCATCGGCTCAATGGCCAGCACCATGCCTTCTTTCAGGCGCGGGTTTTCGTTGTTGCGGTCGACGTAGTTGGGGACCTGCGGCCCTTCGTGCAGATTCGTCCCGATGCCATGCCCGACAAACTCGCGCACGATGGAGAATCCGTTCGACTCGACGTGCTTCTGCACCGTCGAGCAGATGTCGAAGAGGCGGTTGCCTTCGCGAACTTTGTCGATCGCCATTTCCAAAGAATCTTGTGTTACCTGCAGCAGTTTGCGCAGCGAGTTGTTGATCTCGCCGATACCGACCGTGATGGCGGAGTCGCCATAGTAGCCTTCAAGCTGCACGCCGGTGTCGATCGAAATCACATCGCCCTTTTTGAGCTGAATGCGGGTGGAAGGCATGCCGTGCACGATCTGATCGTTGACCGAGGTGCACAGCGCATAGGGATAGCGGGTTCCCGATGCGGCCGAGAAATAGCCCTTGAACGCGGGACGCGCGCCGGCGTCGGCGATCATTTTGATCGCTGCGTTTTCCAGGTCCATTGTTGTGACGCCTTCGGTCGCCATTTCTCCCAGATTCTTCAGCACTTGATACACCAATAATCCGCTGCGCCGCATCTTCTGCAACTCGGCTGGACTCTTCCGGATGATCATCGTGCCGACGTACTTCCTATTCCCTTCTTCAGCTTTCCACCGATCCGTTCCAGGCGGGTGACGATGCGATCGGCCACGCCCTCGGGATCCAACTCACCGCAATCGATCGCCTCTACCTGAATCTCGAACCTCTTCAACGTTTCCGCGACGGGCCACGTTTGCGATTGGTAGGTTTGCAACCGCTGCAGGACCACCTCTTCTTTATCGTCTTCTCTGGTCGTTAGCGCCGCCCCATCGTGGTCGCATCGACCGGGGTTTTGCGGAGGATTGGAATCGATTTGGTAGATAGCGCCGCAGGTTGGGCAAGTCCGCCGGCCGGTGAGCCGGCGTAAAATCTCATTGTACTCCACCCAAAGGTGGACCAGCACCGGGCGGAACTCGCGGCCCTGAAACCACGTGGCCAGCCCTTCCGCTTGCGGAATCGTTCGCGGAAATCCGTCGAGCAGGAAACCGCTGGCGCAATCGGGCCACCCGAGGCGGTCCCAAACCATGCGGCTCACCAGATCGTCGGGCGCCAGTTGGCCGGAGGCGAGTATCGACTGCATCTCCAGACCGAGCGGCGTTTTCCGCGCGATCTGCTCCCGCAGCAGGTCACCCGTGGCCAGATGCGGCCAGCCGGTAAGCTTGGTAAGCATCTTGCCCGTAGTTCCCTTGCCGGAACCCGGAGCGCCGAACAGCATTACCGCCAGGGGTCGCTGGGGAGCAGATTTGCTGGCGGTATCGGCGTTAGTTGTTGTCAAAGATCAGAACGTCCCTGGTAAGGAATGTCAGACGGAGCTGCGGCGGCCGCGGATACGGCCCGCGCGCGGGGTAAATCCTTCGTAATGGCGCATGATCAACTGGGCTTCGATCTGGTTGACCGTATCCATGGCCACGCCGACGACAATCAGCAGGCTGGTGCCGCCGAAGTAGAAGTTGACGTTGAGGCCGTCGAGGATAAAGCGCGGAAAGTTGGCGTCGATCCAGTTGCCCATCAGCGGCAGATGCTGGAGCTTGATACCGGAGATCATGATCTCCGGCAGCAAGCAGAGCACCGCAAGGTACAGGCCGCCAACGACGGTGATCTTGGTCAGCACCTTGTTCATGTACTCGGCGGTGTTCTTGCCCGGACGGATGCCGGGAATGAATCCGCCGTACTTGCGCATGTTGTCCGCCGCTTCATTCGGGTTGAAGATGATCGACACGTAGAAGAAACAGAAGAAGATGATCAGCGCGATGAACAGGACGATGTAGAGCGGCTCGGAGTGCTGAATCGAACGCAGCATCGCCGACAGATACGGATTGTCCCGGACCCAGGCGATCTGCGTCGCCGTTTGCGGGAACGTCAGGAGCGAGCTGGCGAAGATGACCGGGATAACGCCGCCGGCGTTCACCTTCATTGGAAGGTGCGTCGACTGCCCGCCCATCATCTTGCGTCCCACCACGCGCTTGGCGTACTGCACCGGGATGCGCCGCTCGCCGCGTTCAACGAGAACGATCAACCCGACGACGAAGACCATGACCGCGAGGATGATCAGCACTTGCAGCATGTTCCACTCGCGTGTCAGAAACGCCTTCTGATAGATGTTGTAGATCGCCGAAGGCAGGCCAACCACGATGCCGGTGAAGATGATCAGCGACATGCCGTTGCCGATGCCGCGTTCGGTGATCTGCTCACCGAGCCACATGATGAACGCCGTTCCGGTGGTGAGCGAAATCATCGTGATGAAGATGAAGCCCCAGCCCGGATTCACAACGAAGTTACCCTGCGCCTGCAGCGACTGGGCGATGATAAACGACTGCACCAGCGCCAGAATGACAGTCAGGTAGCGCGTGTACTGCGTGATTTTGCGCCTGCCGATCTCACCTTCCTTCTGGAGCTTTTCGAGCGTCGGCACCATAATTGTCATCAACTGCAGGATGATCGAGCTGGTGATATAAGGCATGATGCCGAGCGCAAAGACCGTCAGCCGGCGGAACATGCCGCCGCTGAACAGATCGAAGAACCCGAGCAACGTTCCCTGATTCTGTTTGAAAAACTCTTCTAGCCGTTCGGCGTCGATACCGGGGGTCGGAATGTGTCCGCCCAACCGGTAGATCGCCAGAAGGCCGAGCGTGAAGAGAATCCGGTTCCGGAGATCCGGAATCCGGAACGCATTCGCCACTGCTTCGAAAAACTTCATGCCGATCCTTTCCGAGGGGAGGCTAGTTCGCCGCCGCCGGCTTGGCTTCGATCACGATCGCCTTGCCGCCGGCCTTTTCAATCTTCTCTTTGGCCGAGGCCGAAAAACTGGCCGCGGTGACGGTAATCGCGCGGGTCAGGTCGCCCTGTCCCAGCACCTTCAAACCGTCGAGCAACTTCTTGACGACGCCCGACTTCTTGAGCGACTTCGCGTCGAATTCGTTGCCTTCCAGTTCGTTCAGCGTCGCCACGTTGACGACTGCGTATTCGATCTTGAAGGGAGCGTTCGAAAAGCCGCGCTTCGGCAGGCGGCGGTGCAGCGGCATCTGGCCGCCTTCGAAACCGCGCATGCGCGAATAACCCGAGATCGACTTGGCGCCCTTGGCGCCGCGGCCGGAGTACTTGCCGCGGCCGGTGCCCATACCTTGGCCGAGCCGCCGCTTTTTCTTTACCTGGCCCGCCGGGGCCTTGATGGAACTGAGATTCATTGCCGTTTCCTTGGATTACTCGACAATCCGGAGCAGATGGGGGACCTTCAACACCATGCCGCGAAAGGACGGTGTATCGGGGCGCTCGACGATGCGGTTGAGCTTGCGCAGGCCGAGGCTCCGCACGATGACCTTGTGGGTTTCGGGGGTGCAGATCGGGCTGCGGTAGAGCTGGATTTTGATTTTCTTGTCGGCCATTGGAATACTCCTACATCTTCTCGATTGCGATGCCGCGCATATCGGCGACGGCCGTTTTGTCGCGCAGTAGTTCGAGAGCCGCGATGGTCGCCTTCACAACGTTATGCGGGTTGTGGGTGCCCAGCGACTTGGTCAGCACATTCGGAATGCCGACCGCTTCAATCACGGCGCGAACCGGACCGCCGGCGATCACACCGGTACCCTGCGGAGCGGGCTTCAACAGCACGCGTCCCGCACCGAAACGGCCCGTCACCGGGTGCGGAATCGTCGTTTCGAGCACGTTGATCTTGCGGAGATTCTTCTTCGCCGCTTCGATCCCCTTCTTAATGGCCGCCGGAACTTCCTTCGCCTTGCCGGTGCCGTAGCCGACCGTTTTGGCCTGCGGGTCGCCGATCACAACCAGCGCCGAGAAGCTGAGGTTCTTGCCGCCCTTGACAACCTTGGTCACGCGATTGATGGAAACCACCTGCTCCTTGAGCCCCGAGGTTGCTTCCGCGCGCCTGTTACGTTCATTTGCCATGTGTGCTAAATCCTCTTAGAATTCCAACCCGGCTTCGCGCGCCGCCTCGGCCAGCGCTTTGATACGGCCGTGATAGAGGAATCCGCCGCGGTCGAACACAACCGCCTTGATTCCCTTTTCCTTGGCGCGTCCGGCGACCAGTTCGCCGATCGCTTTCGCGCCAGCGACGTTACCGCCGTTGGCCGCGCCTTTTTCCGCCGACGAGGCCGCCACCAGGGTCGTACCCGTACGGTCGTCGATAACCTGCGCGTAGATATGCTTGATCGAGCGGAACACGGCCAGACGGGGCCGGGCCGCGGTTCCGGTGAGCTTCTTACGGATCCGGGTGTGAATCCGGCGCCGGACTTCGTCGCGATTGACTTTGCTAACCATGTCTTATTTGCCCTTTCCGCCCGCACCGGACTTGCCGGCCTTCTTGCGGAGCACTTCGCCCGTATAGCGAACACCCTTGTTCTTGTATGGGTCCGGCTTGCGGAGCCCGCGGATGTTGGCCGCCAACTGGCCCAGCACCTGCTTATCGTGCCCGGTGAGAATGATGTGCGTGTTCTTGTCGATCTTGGCTTCAACGCCCGCCGGCAGCAGCACTTCAATCGGGTGCGAATAGCCAAGCGTAAAGTGGATGATGTCCTTGCCCCTGGTTTCGGCGCGGAAGCCGACGCCGACGATATCGAGCTCGCGCGTGAATCCGACCGACACGCCCGTGATGGCGTTGAAGGCCAGCGCCCGGGTCAGTCCGTGCACGGCGCGGTAGCTATCGTTTGCGCGTTTGACATCGACGATGTTGCCGTTTTGTTCGATGGTGATGCCCTGCGGAACCGGCACCGTCAGTTTGCCCTTGGGGCCTTCGACATGAAGGTCGCCGTCGAGCTTGATCTTGACGCCCGCCGGCAGCGGGATCGGTTTTTTTCCAATACGTGACATTTGATTTTGT
The DNA here is from genome assembly GCA_016871055.1 of Acidobacteriota bacterium. Taxonomy (GTDB): domain Bacteria; phylum Acidobacteriota; class Terriglobia; order Bryobacterales; family Bryobacteraceae. The sequence goes on along the minus strand of VFZW01000153.1, from coordinate 7,491 downwards.
TCCTTGCGGTTCTTGCTACGCGGGCTCGTCGCCGAACCCGGCTTCGCCGTTTAGAGCGTGATGACTACCAAACCGTGCACAGCAGCTCGCCGCCGACGCCTTCCTTTCGCGCCGTTCGCCCGGTCATGACGCCTTTCGGCGTCGTCAGAATGTTGATGCCCATCCCGCCGAGCACACGCGGAATTTCCTTGCTGCCGCAGTACATGCGGCGGCCCGGCTTCGAGGCGCGTTCCATGTGATTGATCACGGGCTCGTTGGAGGGGTTGTACTTCAGATAAATCTTGATGACGCGCTTCGAACCTTCGTCGCCCTGTTTGTAGTTGAGGATATAGCCCTCTTCCTTCAGGATGCGCGCGATTTCGAGCTTCAGCTTCGACCCGGGCACGTCCACTTTGGCGTGGCGCGCCTGCATGGCGTTCCGAATCCGGGTAAGCATGTCGGCGATGGGATCGCTAACCATTCTCGATATTCCTTCCTTCGTGACTTCTCGTTCTTACCAGCTTGCCTTGATCACGCCCGGGATCTCACCGGCGAGCGCGAGTTTGCGGAAACAGATACGGCACAGGCCGAATTTGCGGATGTAGGCGCGGGGACGGCCGCACCGGAAGCAGCGGTTACGGTGGCGGACGCCGAGCTTCGCCGTCTTTTTCTGCTTATGCTCCTTGAGCTTCAGGTCCTTCGCGATTTTGGCGGTGGTGGCCATTCGATCTCAATTCCTCTCTTACTGCTGCTTGCCGGCAAACGGCATGCCCATGTGCTTCAGCAGCGCCAAACCCTCGGCGTCGGTACGCGCGGTGGTGGTGATGCAAATGTTGAGGCCCTTGGTCTTTTCGACCTTGTTGTAGTCGATCTCGGGGAAGATCAACTGATCCTTCAGCCCGAGCGTGTAGTTGCCGCGGCCGTCGAAGGATTTCGACGACACGCCGCGGAAGTCGCGGACGCGCGGCAGCGAGATGTTCACAAGGCGGTCGAGAAACTCGAACATGCGCTCGCCTCGCAGCGTGACCATGCAGCCGATCGGCATGTTTTCGCGCAGCTTGAATGCCGCGATCGATTTCTTCGCCTTGCAGATGACCGGGCGCTGCCCGGCGATCTGCGTCAATTCGTTCACGGCGCCGTCCATCAGCTTCGGGTTGCCCGTCGCTTCGCCCAGGCCGATGTTCAACGAGATCTTTTCGATCTTCGGAACGGCGTTGATGTTGGAGTAGCCGAACTCCTTCATCAAGGCCGGCATGACGTTTTTGGTGTAGTGTTCGCGGAGTCTTGCCATAGGTATTCCTTACTTCTTGCCGGCGAGCGTTTCGCCGGTCTTGCGGGCGATCCGGACCTTGCGGGCGCCGTCGCCTTCGCCTTCGATCTTGTAGCCGATACGGCTGGCCTTCCCATTGCCGGTGACGATCATGACGTTGGAAACGTGGATCGGCGATTCCTTCTCGGCGATGCCGCCCTTGATCTGCTTGGCCGGATTGGCCTTGGTGTGCCGCTGGACCATGCGCACGCCCTCGACCAGAACGCGGTTCTTGTCGTTTTGCACTTCGAGCACACGCCCGGTCTTGCCCTTGTCGGAGCCGGTGATCACCTTGACGGTGTCGCCCTTGCGGAGTTTAATCGTTCCCATTTAGATAACCTCAGGCGCGAGCGAAACAATCTTCATGAACCGCTTGTCGCGCAATTCGCGGGCCACCGGACCGAACACGCGCGTGCCGATGGGCTCGCCCAGTTCGTTGATCAACACGGCGGCATTAGTGTCGAAGCGGATATAGGTTCCGTCCTTGCGGCGGGTTTCCTTACGCATGCGCACGATCACGCAGCGGACAACCTTGCCCTTCTTTACCGTTCCATCCGGGGCGGCTTCCTTGACCGACGCCGTGATGACGTCGCCGAGGCCGGCGCGCAACCCGAGATCGCCGCCGCGCGGCGAAATGCACTGCAGCTTGCGAGCGCCGCTGTTGTCGGCTACCTCGAGGATTGTTCTCATCCCAATCATGACTGGTTCTCCTTATGCCCCGTGCTCGGCGACCTGAACGGCGGCGCGAACGACTTCGGCCAGCGCCCAGCGCTTCAGTTTCGATAGCGGACGGTGCTCGACGATGCGCACCAGATCGCCCACTTTGGCCAGTCCGGTCTCGTCGTGCGCGTAAAACTTCTTGCGCTTCTTCACGATCCGGCGGTACAGCGGATGCGCCACGCGGCGGGAGACTTCGACGACGATCGTCTTCGCCATCTTGGTCGATACCACTTGGCCGACCTTCTCCTGCCCTTTCGCTTTGGTTTGTTCAGCCATGGGTTACTTCGCCCTCTCGCGCAGCACGCTCAGAATCCGCGCGCGGTCTTTCTTCATCTCGCGGTACTTCTTCAGGCCGTCGGTCTGGCCCAGCGACATCTGGAACTTGATGCGAAACATCGATTCGTGCATATCGGTGGCGTCCCTTTCCAGGACCGCCGTGTCTTTCTCTCGGATCTTATCCACGTTCATGGTCGTTTCTCTCTTATGCCTGATCGTGACGGGAAACCATCTTGGTCTTGAGCGGAAGTTTTTGCGCGGCCAAGCGGAACGCCTCGGCGGCGACCTCGGGAGCGACGCCTTCCATCTCAAACAGAATCTTGCCCGGACGGATCACGGCGACCCAGAACTCCGGCGCGCCCTTGCCCTTCCCCATACGGGTTTCGGCCGGCTTCTTCGATACCGGCTTATCCGGGAAAATGCGGATCCAGACCTTGCCGCCGCGCTTGATGTGGCGGGTCATGGCGATACGGGCCGCTTCGATCTGGCGGTTGGTGATCCAGCCGCAGACCATCGCCTTCAAGCCGTAGTCGCCAAAACTGATCGAACTGCCCCGCCACGCCGCGCCGGTCATACGGCCGCGCTGCTGTTTGCGGTACTTTACCTTCATCGGCATCAACATAGGCGATTACTCCTTGTTCTCCGCGGCGCTTTCGGAGGCCGCGCCTTCGGGACCATCTGCTTTCCAAGTCGGCTGCACCGGCTGCGCCAGCGGGGGCGCAATCGGACGCGAACCGGACGCGCCTTCGGCCTGCGGCGGGATGGGCTGCAAGGGCGGACCACCACGGTCGCCGCCACGGTCCCCACCTCGGTCGCCGCGGCGTTCGCGGCGCTCGCCGCCTTCGCCACGATCGCGGCGCGGGGCGCGGCGCGGTTCGGGTTCGTTGCCCATCTTGCGGAAGTCGCCGAGGATCTCACCCTTGTAAATCCACACCTTGACGCCGATGACGCCGTAGGTAGTCTGCGCTTCGCTGAAGCCGTAGTCGATGTCGGCGCGCAGCGTGTGCAGCGGCAACTGGCCATCGAGATACCACTCCGAACGCGCGATTTCGGCGCCGTTCAGACGGCCGGAAACACGGACCTTGATTCCCTTGCAACCCAGCCGTTTAGCCGAATCGACCGACTTGCGCATCGCACGGCGGAACGCCACGCGCTTTTCTAGCTGCATCGCGATCGACTCACTCACCAGCCGCGCGTCGACGTCGGGTTTGGAGACTTCCTGAATGTCGATGAAAACTTCGCGCTTGGTGCGCTTGGCCAGCTCGCTCTTGAGCTTTTCAATCTCGGCGCCCTTGCGTCCGATGATGATGCCGGGGCGCGAGGTGCGGATCGTGATACAGAGCTTGTTGCCGGGGCGGTCGACTTCGACCGAGCTCACGCCGGCGGCCTTCAGCCGCGAACGGAGTTCGTCCTTCAGGTCGAGATCTTCCTCGAGCAGCCGGGCGTAGTCCTGCTTGGCGAACCACCGCGACCGCCAGGTCTTGGTGACTCCGAGCCGGAATCCATAAGGATGTGTTTTCTGACCCATGTTTATCCTTTGTTCTTCTCGTCAACCGCGACAACGATATGGCTGATGCGGCGCTGGTAGCGGTAGGCGCGGCCCATCGGCGCCGGGCGCAAACGCTTCATGCGCGGCCCTTCGTTGACGTAGGCTTCGCTCACCACGAGCGCGTCGACATCGACCTGGTCGTTCTTGTTCTCGGCGTTGGCGATGGCCGAACGCAGCACTTTCTCGACGGTCGGAGCGATCTTCTTGTTGGTGGAGCGCAAAATGTTGATCGCGTCGCCGGCCTTCGCCCCGCGGATGAGATCCACGACCAGGCGCGCCTTCTGCGGCGAAATCCGTACAAATCTTGCTTCGGCTCTTGCTTGCATGTCCGTAATCCTTTCGCTCAGCCGGCCTTGGCGGTCTTCTCGGTTTTGGCCACGTGACCCTTGAAGGTCCGTGTCGGCGAGAACTCGCCGAGCTTGTGGCCAACCATGTTTTCGGTCACGTAAACCGGGATGAATTTCTTGCCGTTGTGCACCGCGAAGGTGTGCCCGATGAAGGTGGGCAGAATGGTGGAACGGCGCGACCAGGTCTTGACGACCTTCTTGTCATTGGCGCTGTTCAGCTTCTCCACCTTCGCCAGAAGGTGGTCATCGGTGAACGGTCCCTTTTTTAACGATCGACCCATTGTTTCCTGTCCTCTTCCTTACTTGCCGCGGCGCGTGACAATCTGGTTGTCGGTGCGCTTGTTGTTCCGCGTCTTAAAGCCGCGCGTGGGCTGGCCCCAGGGGGTGACCGGGTGACGGCCGCCCGAAGTACGGCCTTCGCCGCCGCCATGCGGATGGTCGACCGGGTTCATCGTTACACCGCGATTGTGCGGCGTGCGGCCCTTCCAGCGCGTGCGTCCGGCTTTGCCCGACGTTTCGTTTTCGTGTTCGGTGTTGCCCACTTGGCCGACCGTCGCCATGCAGCGCACGTCGATCTTGCGGACTTCGCCCGAAGGCAGCTTCAGGAGCGCCGTGTCGCCTTCGCGCGAGACCAACTGGGCCTGCGCGCCGGCCGAACGGGCCATCTGCGCGCCCTTGCCGGGGCGCAGTTCGATGTTGTGAACAACGGTACCGGCGGGGATATTCTTAAGCGGCAGCGCGTTGCCCGGCAGAATGTCGGCCGTCGGACCGCTCATCACCGTCGCGCCGACGTTCAATCCAACAGGAGCGATGATGTAGCGCTTTTCGCCGTCGACATAGTGCAGCAGCGCGATACGCGCCGAACGGCCCGGATCGTATTCGATCGCGGCGACCTTGGCCGGAACGCCGGCCTTGTCGCGCTTGAAGTCGATCAGGCGCATCAACTGTTTGTGCCCGCCGCCGATGAAGCGGCTCGTCACGCGGCCCGTCGAGTTGCGGCCGCCCGACTTGCGCCGGCCTACCGTCAACGACTTCTCGGGCGTTTCCTTGGTGATCTCGTCCCGCGTCAGCGTCGTCATGTAACGGCGGCTGGGTGTATACGGGCGGTATGTTTTCACTGGCATGGTGCGATTCCTTGTTCCCGGCGGTTTAGAGCTCGGCGTACTCCGGCATCTTTTCGCCCGACTTCAGTCTGACGTAGGCCTTCTTCCAGTCGGAGCGGTAACCGGCGAAGCGCCCGCGGCGGCGGAGCTTGCCTTCGTTGTTCATCACGCGCACGGCGTCGACTTTCACTTTGAAAAGTTTCTCGACAGCGGCCTTGATGTGAATCTTGTTGGCGTCCGGGTTGACTTCGAAGCAAAGCGTGTTTTCGCTTTCTTTCTTGGTCAGTCCCTTTTCGGTCACTACAGGGCGGCAGATTGTTTCGTAGATCGTCATTAGGCGAGGCCCTCGGAGAGTCGTTTCGCGGCCGCTTCGCTGATTAGAATCTGCTTGGCGTCGAGCAGGTGATACGGGTTCACTTCGTGCGAATTCAGCAGCGTCAACCCGGCGACGTTGCGCGCGCCGAGCAACAGATTGCGGTCACCGGTGTTGTCGATGACAAGCACCTTGTTGGGCGATTCGAGGCGCTTGAGAGCGCCCGCGAACGTCTTGGTCTTGTGATCGGCCAGCGAGAGGTTGCTGACAATCTTGACCGCGCCGTCGTTCAACTTGGCGGTCAGGGCCGAGCGCAGCGCGCCGACCAGCATCTTCTTCGGCAGCGAGTAGCTGTAGTCGCGCGGTTGCGGACCGTGCGTGGTGCCGCCGTGGCGCCACAGCGGGCTGCGGATCGAACCCATACGGGCGCGGCCGGTGCCCTTTTGCTTCCACAGTTTCTTGCCCGATCCGGCCACTTCATGCCGGGTCTTGGTCTTGGCCGTTCCGCGGCGGAGACCCGCCAGGTAGTTGCGGACGGCTTCATACAGCAGCGCCTGGTTGACTTCCGCGCCGAACACGGCTTCGGAGAGCTCGACCGAGCCCACTTTGTTGTTATTCAGATCGATAACGTCGACGGTTGGCATCTTGCGCTCCTCTTAGTGCCCCTTCTTGCTGCGGCGCAGAACGACGTAGCCGCCGTTCGGCCCAGGCACCGCGCCCTTGACCAGGATCAGATTTTCTTCGGTGTCCACCTGAACGATTTCCAGGTTGCGGACGGTGACCTGTGCGTCGCCCATATGACCGGCCATCTTCATGCCGGGGAACACGCGGCTCGGGAAGCTCGACGCGCCGATCGAACCGGGCGCGCGGTGGAACATCGAACCGTGCGAACCGGGACCGCCGCGGAAGTTGTGCCGCTTGATCAAAGAGGCGAAGCCGCGGCCCTTGGAAGTGCCGATGACGTCCACCTTCTCGGCGACCTGAAACTCTTCGGCCAAAACGCGGTCGCCCTGCTTCATATCGCGGGCGTGCGCGCCGAGACGGAGTTCCTTGAGAAACTTGATTCCGTCGGCCGAAGCCTTCTTCAAGTGACCCGCTGCGGGCTTGGAAATGCGCGCCGGTTTCACATATTCCATCAGTCCGAGTTGGACCGCGCTGTATCCGTCGGTGGCCGGTGTCTTGCGCTGCACGACCACACAGGGACCCGCCTTCACCACGGTGACCGGGACTACTTGGCCGTCCGCGTTGAAGATTTGCGTCATCCCGATTTTCTTGCCGAGAATTCCTGGGCTCATATTGCTTTCCTTGACTCCGGGGACTTTGTTTCACCCTGGCAACCGCCGCGGCGCCCTCGCCGCTCGTCATTGCGCATGGGGATTACCCCGATCCAATTTCTTTTCTGCGCCGGCCGCGATTACCGCTTGCCGAACGCCTTGATTTCCACGTCCACGCCGGCCGGCAGATCCAGCTTCATCAGCGCATCGACGGTCTCCTGGGTTGGAGACAAAATATCGAGCAGTCGCTTGTGCGTGCGGACTTCAAACTGCTCGCGCGACTTCTTATCCACGTGGGGCGAGCGGTTCACCGTCACGCGGTTTTTCAAAGTCGGAAGCGGGATCGGTCCGGCGACCTGCGCGCCGCTGCGCTTGGCCGTCGCCACGATTTCCGCCGTCGATTGGTCGAGCACGCGGTGGTCGTAAGCCTTCAGCCGGATTCGGATGGTTTCACGTAAGGACATGTTCTGGTTCTTTCAACGAAACGAGGGGACTGGATCACAGTCCCTTCGCGTTAGTTTCTTATCCAACAATCTCCGCCACGGTGCCGGCGCCGACGGTACGGCCGCCTTCGCGAATCGCGAAGCGCAAGCCCTTGTCCATGGCGACGGGCGTGATCAG
>VFZW01000152.1 GCA_016871055.1 Acidobacteriota bacterium | reverse complement strand
GTACTCTGATTTAGAATCTTCGATTCTAGAATCTAATCCGAAATCTTACTGTTACAAACCTATAGAAGGTTTTGTGAGAAATTACGCCGCTTCGCTCTACTACTCTCTTGAAGCGGAAATTGTGAATCGGCGTTATCCCCGGGCTTACCCGAGGTGTGTGCGCCCTCCCCCTTCAAGAGAGGAACTGAAATGATTCGAACTGGCTTGCTGGCACTTAGTCTGATCGCGTCGCTGTCGGCCGCGACGGTCACTTATACCGACCGAAGCACGTGGCTGTCAAATGTCACCTTGTTGTCCAACTATAATGGCGGCGCGGGCGCGGGATCGCCGGGAATCGGCGCCGGGGTGCCTGGCACTGTCGACACGTTCGGTAGCGGAGGCATTATCTTAACCGACTTGCAGATCAACGGTTTCTCCGGAGTCGGAAATGAGGTACTGCGAGTTACGCCGGATAGCAATCCTTCGGTGGGCCCATGGTATCAATTCGGCAGCGGCTCGTTCTTGCGTTCTCTTGACAAGACCGGGGCCACTCCCACCTATCTGCGAGTGACATTCTCGGCCCCGGTGAACAGCTTCGGGTTCAATTTCGCCGCGGGCGGATCCCACAACGGCGGCGTTACCTACGGTGGGCCCGGCAGCATGACCCTCGCCCCGCAAGGTCTGTCGACGACCACGGTGACAACAACCGGTATCCCGACCTGGAATTTCTACGGCGTCACGAGCGACACACAGACCTTCAGTTACGTCGACATCATCATCAACGATACGAACCGGTGGGTGGCGCTGGACGATATCGCCCGTGGCAATTTCTCGGTGTCCGAGCCGCCGCCGGCGGAGACGCTGGAGCCGGGCACGCTTTTGCAGCTGGGAATCGGCGGCCTCATGCTGGTTGTGGCACGGCGGCGATTCGGCTGGGCATAGACCGAAACGGGCGCGCCGCGCGCCGCCGCACGGAAGATCGCGTTCCTCCGCGCGGCCCCGAGTCCTTAGCCCACGCCCGCCGCCGACAGCGAGGCTTTGTTAGAATCATGGGACGAACGATGCCCCATCTCGCTCCCATCGCTCCCGCTCGAAACTACCAAACCGCCCCCGCCCTTACGCGGCTGACGCCCGGTCTGCGTGGTTTAATCGCCTGTGTGCTCGTCCTCGCCGTTGTGGCTCCGGACCTCCATGCGCAGAGAAGGAAAAAGAAACAAGAGGTTGAGATTACGCAGACGTTGGAAGTACTGCCCGATCCGCCGGCTTCGGTGACCGTCGAAACCTCCAAGCTTGAGTTTCTTGTCTCGCCGCTGTCGGGCAAAGGGCTGTTGTCGGCGCAGGTTCGCGAAGCACTGAAGGTGCTCAAGCAGCAAGCCGGCCAGCGGCAGATCGTGAAGCTACGGGCGTTCGTCGCCGGCACCGGCGATCAGCGCCGCGTGCCAGCGATCGTTAGCGAGACATTCACCGAAAAGAAACTACCGCTGCCCGCGGTGAGCACGATTCAAGTCGGAGCGCTGCCGATGGAAGGCGCGCAGGTCATCGTGGAGGCCGTGGTCGCGAACCGGAAAGCGGTCAACCCGAGCGGGCTCGGACTGTTGAGCGGCATGGGCGGCGTGGGACAAGGTCAGCCGGGGCTTCTACTGCCGATGCTGGACAAAGCGATCGCCGATCTCACGAAGGCGGCTGCGATCGCCGGCAGCGAACGCACCGATGTGATGCGGGTGACATGTCTGCTGTCCGCGCTGGACGCGGTTGGTGAAGTGCGAACGCGAGTCGCCGCCGCGTTCCCGTCCGCGGTGCTGACCGCCGTGCAGGCCGAGCGTCTCCACGACCGGCCCTTGGCCGAGTGCGAAGCCGTCGTGCGCCTTCGCAAGAAACCGGCGAACGATGTTGTCTTCTTAAATCCGCCCGACATGTCACCGTCACCCGCCTACTCGAAAGCCGTGCTGGTCGGCGCCGAGCGTGTGATCCTCACGGGCACGCAGCTGGCGTTTCACCAAGCGGAAGCGGATGTCGATCTTGCGTTCCAGCGAATGGCAAAGGTGCTCGAAGCCGCGAAGTCGTCGATGAAGCTGGTGGCGTTTTCGAGCATCTACTCCTTGTCGAAGGCGATGTCGGCCAAGATACGCGCGCGGCGTTTTCAGTACTACGACAAGGACCGCCCGCCGGCATCGACGCTGCTCGAATTTGAAGGTTTGCCGTCGATGGACGCCTCGTTCGCGCTTGAACTGGTCGCGGTACCGGCTCCATGAGCCGCGATCTGGCTCAAGAGATCGCCGCCCCCAACATCTGGAGCACGGCGATGCGCTGGGTTGGTTCGACGCGCTCTACAAAACCGCCGCCCGCGACTTTTCCGTCGTGCCGTGGGCCGATCGCGAGTTCAATGTTCACCTCCGTGATTGGTGCGAGCGCGAACAGCCGCCCCGAGCCGCGCGGACCGTGGTCTGCGGTTGCGGACTGGGCGACGACGCGGAAGCGTTGGCCGCCCGTGGCGCGGTTGTTACGGCGTTCGACATTTCGCCCGAGGCGATTCAGTGGGCCAGCGAGCGATTTTCCGATAGCCCCGTTACCTGCACCGTCGCCGACCTGCTGACTTACCGCGGCGCTTTCGATCTGGTTGTCGAGAGTTACACGCTCCAGGCAATGCCCCTTGAATTTCGCGAACATGCGATTACGGCCGTGGCTGGGTTGGTCGCGCCGGGCGGGGAAGTGATCGTCGTTTGCCGTGGACGCGGCGACGATGACCCTCCGGGCAAAGTGCCCTGGCCTTTAGCTCCTTCCGACTTCACGGTCTTCGCGCGCTCGGGGATCGAGACGATTCTGTTCGAAGACTTTGACGATCCCTACGAGCCCGGCAAACGGCGGTTCCGGTATCATGGGCGCAGACCCAAATGACTCGCCTCGTTTTCTTGTTTTCGGTCACGCTAGCGGCGCAGACCCCCGTCTTGGATAGCACCATCGCACGGATGGAGCGATACCGCATCACGCCTGATATCACCTATCAGACAGCGAGCGGCGTCGACCTCAAGCTCGACGTATATCGGTACGAGACGAGCGCGCCGAATCCTACGGTTCTCTACATTCACGGCGGAGGCTGGCAGCAGGGTTCGACCAAGGCCAGCTACACTCACTGGCTTCTTCCGTACATACAGATTGGCTGGAACATCGTAAACGTCGATTACCGGCCTTCGAGCGTTGCGCTGGCGCCCGCGGCTGTCGAGGATTGTTTGTGCGCCTTGCGATGGCTGTATCGAAACGCCAAGCAGTACAACTTCGATACATCGCGCATCGTCGTGACCGGGCATTCGGCGGGCGGGCACTTGTCATTGACCACGGGGATGACGCCGGCGTCGGCCGGCTTGGATCGCCAGTGCCCGGGTACAGAAGATCCGAAGGTCGCGGCGATCGTCAACTGGTTTGGAATTACCGATGTCGGCGACATCATCGGCGGGCCGAACACGAAGACCTACGCGGTGAAGTGGTTCGCGGCGCTGCCGGATCGGCAAGCCGCGGCGAAGCGGGTTTCGCCGCTGACGTATGTGCGCGCGGGCTTGCCTCCCGTAATTACGATTCACGACGACGCCGATCCGACCGTGCCGTACACGCACGCCACGCGGCTGCATGAAGCGCTGGCGGCGGCCAAGGTTTCCAATCAACTGGTCACCGTCGGCGGCGGCAAGCACGGCTACTTTGGCGTTGAGCCGACGCAGCGCGCCTACCGGGAGATCTTTTCGTTCCTGGGCGAGCTAGGGTTCAAACCAGCGGTCCAGTAGCACCTCGATTCGGTTCGTGATATAACTCGACACATGAACCGCCGCACAATGCTCAGTCTTCCACTGGCCGCCGCCTCGCGCGCCGCCGATTACAAGCCCAAGCGCATCAACAAAGCGATTGAACTACTCGCCGATGGACAGCCCATTTATTACACGGGCGCCCGAGGCGGGTCTGGATTTGACGAAGGAAAGAAGATGGCCGGCACCTGGGCCGACTACATCAACTACGAGATGGAACATGGCCAACTCGACTTCTCCGCGTTGCGCCAATTCATGATGGGCCTGGCCGCCGGCGGGCCGACCAAGAGCGGACACCGCACGCCGGCCGTGATTTGCACGCTTCCGGTGCTCGGCGTGTCGAAGGCGCATATGGAAGCGAATTTCTGGGTGGTGCAGCAGACGCTGCTGGCGGGCGCGCACGGCATTTTGTTGTGCCATGCACGCGATCCAGAGGCGGTGAAGATGTTCGTTGCCGCCTGCCGGTATGTCGATTCGAAGCCCGTGCCGGGATTGCCCGAAGGCATGCTTGGCAATGGCAGTCAGGGCGCCGGCGCCGCGGCGTGGGGAATATCGGCGGCCGAATACAAAAAGAAGGCGGATCCCTGGCCGCTCAATCCAGAGGGAGAGTTCCTGCTCGGATTGAAGATCGAGGACAAGTACGCGCTGGCGAATGCGGAGAAGGTGGCCGCGGTGCCGGGAATCGGTTTCGCCGAATGGGGCCCGGGCGATATGGGTTTGTCGTTGCGTCTACCTGATGGACACGGCGCCAACGATACGCTGCATCCGGAGATGGCCAAGGCTCGGGCGCGCGTGCTCGCGGCGTGTAAGGCGTCAAAGATCGCATTCTTGAATACGGTCCGGCCGAACGATGTCGAGAAGATGATTGACGAAGGCGTCAAGATCGGTTCGGGCGGGCCAGAGGCCGCCGAAAAGGGCCGGCGTTACACCAAACGCCAGATGCCTTGGTAAGCGATCAAGTCGAAGAGGCCGCCGCCGGCGGCCTCTTCGCTTTCAGGCTAGTCCTGAAATTATCGAACCCGGGAGAAAAGCCGATCGGCGACTCAGCGCGCCAAGCCTAACCGGAGCGCGATACCGCCACCGAACCGCGCGCAGGAGCAATCGGGCGCCGCCCCAACCCAGATCGCGCCTTCAAGAGAGCGGTTTGCGCCAGTAATTTCATGCCCCGCATTCAGAATTGCGCAGATGTTCGTCATCCGGCGCCTCACGCGGCATTCGCAGCGAGGCAGTGACCGAATCGCATGGACATGTGCGCAACGCCCCCCGCGAAGCCCACAATTCGTTTACGCGGCCGGCTAGTTCTTCTTCTGCCCGATGACGTAGAGAAAGATCCGATGCCGTCGCCCGTGCACGAAGACCTCTTCGACCTCGACGGGATTCCAGCCGCGAATGCCGTAATCGTGCGAGACCACGCGCGTGCCGGGTTTGAGCGATTGCTCAAACTTGGGCCGCAGCTTTTCGTTGAAGCTAGTCGTCAGATAGAGCGTTACGACATCGGCCTGGCTGAGGTCGACATCGAAAACATCGGCGCGGACGACGCGCGCCTTATTCTGCAACCCGAGTTTATGCAAGGTCTCGGTGGCCTGCGCGGCGATCTTCTGCTCGATCTCAATGCCGATGGCCTTGGCCTTGAACTTTTGTACCGCGGTAACAAGAATGCGGCCGTCGCCACAGCCGACGTCGATGACTGTGTCCAGCGGCTTGATCTGCGCGACCTCAAGCATCCGGTCGATGACCTCTTGCGGCGACGGTACATAAGGAGCCATTCGTTTACTGACGTCACCAGGTTGAGCGTACACTGCGGCGGCAGCGAGAAGGTAGGCGGCGTAGGTCGGAATATTTCGCATGATCGGCGGGCTCTATACCGTGGGACGTCTCAGGGTTGATTTGCGTTCTGTGCAATTCGCGAAGATCGCGTTTTCATTATACGATTGACGACCTCGGTAGTCGACGACCAAAGATCGCGCGGCCGCGAGATCGTATACTCGAAGCCTTTGAAGTACTTGACCGCATCGCCTATGGCGTCGCGCCACGGTGTGACCTGCGGGAAAAGGTTGTAATTCATGTAAAAGACCGGCGCGGTGATGGAGCCGATCTCCTTGAGCGCCTCCGACTCGATGTTGTGTTCGAGCATGATCTTCGGCCCGGCGAAGATGAAGGCATCGGGGCGATCGTTCGAACCCAACTCGCTGCGGATGAGTCCGGTGAGGAACTTCACATCGGACCGCTTGTCGCCGAGCGCGGCGACATCGACCCGGCCGAGTTGCAGTTTTTCAAGCGCCGCTCCGAGGGCGGGGAAGTCGATTTTTTCGGCATTCTCCTGCCGGTAAAGGACTTTCTGTTCCTGCATACAGAATGCGGTGAGCGAGAAGCGAGTGACACGCGGGTCGCGAGAGATGTTGCGCAGAATCGACATCAGCGCCGAGGTGTCCATCGGACGCATGGCGGAACTGCGCGGATTCTGAGGCGCGTAGTTGAGAAGGATCTTCACGGTTGTTGGATCGCCGGCCCGTTCGACCGGCGGTTCCTGGCGGAAGAACTCGGTATCGGACTGCCGGATGTTGCCCGCGCCGATGGTGAGCGCCATTTCGCTGTCCCGTTCGTTGAGCGACGCTTCGACGTCCCAGTAGGAAGAGCAGACCTTTTCGGTGCGGTCGCGCATCAGCCAATCGATTTTGTACTTGCCTTCGCCCAGATCGAAGCCGCCGTAGAAGGACGCCTCGCCCTTCGCGTCGGCGTCGATCTCGGGGACTTTCACTCGTTGAATGAAGTAGGTCGGCTCGGAAGGGTTGGCCGCTTCCGTCACGCGGAATATGATCGTAAGGAGATTCTCATTGCCGGCGAGTTCTTTCATCGGCACCGAGACTTCGTAGCCGCCGTGAAACTTGAGGTCGAAGCCCAACTGCGCGGACTTGGTGGGGTTCACGTGACAGGGCAGGTCCTTGCGAGGCTCTTTCATTTCGAGCACCGCCAGATCGGTTCCAAACAGCCGCACCATGCCGCCGGTTCCCGTCATCAGCAACTGCGCGGGCGCCGCGATCGAAACGCATGCGTAGAGTACGGCCCATCGAATGAATCCGACATGGAAGGGGGAGGCGCCCACGGATTGTTGCCTTTCCTGGAAGCCGCCTCCGGTTGTACGGAAGCCGCGTTCCAAAACCCAACTGCTTCTACATTCCCTACATCGGCTGAAACCGGGAATGTGAATAGCAGTATTATGGCTCAGTTTGCGGACGGATGGAACGGGGTTGTTGACTGAATTCACATTTCGGAGTTTTCTGGAGCGCAGAGGCCGCGAACGCGCGGCCCCAAACGGGCGAGAGACTCGCCCGATGGCAGAGCCGGAGCGAGTCCGTTGTGCGCGGTTCCGTAAAGGTACCAGAGGTCGCGGTTCCAGGTTTGCTAGACTGCAACAGATATGGCATCGCGCAGCGTAAACAAAGTGATATTGGTTGGACATCTGGGGCGGGACGCGGAGACGAAGTTCACTCCGTCGGGAGTGAGCGTCACCCGCTTTTCGGTAGCGACATCGCGCCGGTGGAAGGATCAACAGACCGGCGAATGGAAAGAGGAGACCGACTGGCATAACATCTCCCATTGGCGCGCCGAGAATTTGGCGCAGTACTTGACCAAGGGCAAGCAGGTCTATGTCGAAGGACGGCTGCAAACGCGCAGTTATGAAGACAAGGACGGGCAGAAGAGGTATTCGACCGAGGTCGTGGCCGACGACGTGATCCTGCTGAGCGGGAATCGCGGCGAAGGCGGAGGCGACGGGGGTTTTAGTCAGGAGCCGCGCATGGTGTCGGCGCCACGCACGGCTCGACCCGCGGTTTCGCCGGCGCCCGCCTCCACGGGGCCCTCTCCGCTTGACGAAGGAATTTCCGACGACGATGTACCGTTTTAACCGCCTCGCAGAGCGGGATTGAAACGCCGCGTTTCAGATTGGAACGCGGTGGGCGGCGAAACCCTCGATTTTGGCCGATTTCGTTTGGCATCGCGCGTGCACTACAAAAGTGCAGGAGCCAACCCAATGAATTCCTCCTTCGCCTTCGAAGAACCGATTGACCTAAGCCGGTTCAATCATCTCTACAGCACGGAAGCGTCCGCCGAGGCGCACCCGTCCTCCAATTCCATCCCCGACGGCCGCTATGAAGTGGTCGTCGCCGAAGCATCGTTGACGACGTCGCAGTCTAGCGGCAATCCGATGATCCGTTGGGTGCTGCGCATCACCGGATCAACGTTTCGCGATCGCATCCTCCGCAAACACAGCGCGATTACTGAGAAGTCTCTTCCGTACGTGAAGAAGGAACTCGAAATCTGCGGCCTGCGGCTGGCGAGTTTCTCCGACCTCTCGATGCGGGTGTCGGAACTCGAAGGCGTGGAACTTGAAGTCGCCAAGATCACCAAGGACAACGACAGCAAGGTCTATTTCAATCGCGCGATTACATCGCAGACGCAGCCCGACGGCATTACGCACGACGAACTGCCGTTCTAGCCCGCTGGTCTGCGCGCTCGCGCCCAGCTCGCTTCGGCGCGCCCCGCACGCGTCTAGCGAAACTCCTTCAGCCGCGGTGCGGTCACCTCCCTCTCCCACGCGGCAAGCTTCGCGCGCAGGTTGGAACCAATCTTCGGTTCTCGCGCAAGCAGGTCCGCCTTCTCTCCCGGATCGGTTTTGAGATCGTAAAGCGACTCCTTTCCGTTTTCCCAAACCAGTTTCCAGTCCCGATCGCGTGCCGCTTTCCTTCGATTCCCGGCGCGCTTGTATCTCCAGAAAACAGTTCGAGGAACCGCCGCCGCCCCTTTCCATTGGGCGAGCAGGTTCTTCCCATCGAATGGACGGTCCTTGGCCGGCTGACCTCCGACAGCGGCTGCCAAGGTTGCGGTAACGTCCATCATCAGGGTCACCTGTGCGCAATTCGAGCCTGCGCGCAGGTGGCCCGGCCAACGGATCAACAGCGGCATTCGAATGCCGCCTTCCCACACCGAACTCTTCGAGCCGCGATATGGCGCGTTGCTGCCGCTGGCCGGAGCGCCGTTGTCGCTCATGAACAGGACGATCGTGTTGTCTCGTTCCTTCGATTCGTCGATCGCCCGCAGAATGCCGCCGACTTGATCGTCCATCGCTTCGGTCATCTTCAAGTACGCGGCGCGATTGGTGCCGTTCCACTGCACCGGCGTTTTGCCCGCGTCGTCGCGCGTCTGGAACGGCGAGTGCGGTGCGTTGAACGGGACATAGAGGAAGTAAGGTTTTCGTGTATTCCGCTTCGCGATCCAATCCGCCGCCCGCTTGCCGATCTCATCGGTCAGATAACCGTGCGACTTTGCAGCCTGGCCGTTGTGGCGAAGCACGATAGCGCCGTCTTGCTCGGTGTAGCGAAAGTAGTCGGCGCCGCCGCCAAGCATTCCCCAGAATTCGTCAAAACCGTGGCGATTTGGCGAAAACTTGTCGAGGTAGCCCAGATGCCACTTGCCGAACAACGCCGTTTGGTAGCCGCGCTGCTTCAGAATGGTTGCCAGCGTTGTCTCGGAGCCGGGCAGGCCCAACTCGCCGCGCTCGGCCAGCCAGATGGCCTCGTCGTAGCGTCCGACATTGCCGAGCCCGATCGCGCATTCCAGTCCGCCGACACGCTGTTGGTAACGGCCCGTCAGGAGCGCGCATCGGCTCGGCGTGCACTCCGGGGCGTTGCAGTAGGCGTTGGAGAAGCGCACGCCGTCCCGCGCCAGCGAATCGATATGCGGTGTCTTCAGTTCCCTGGCCCCGTAGCAGCCCAGGTCCGCGGACCCTAAATCATCGGCCAGAATCAGCACGATGTTTGGCGCTCTCGTGGCGGCTTTCGCCGCAAGGCCCCCCAGTAGCGCCGCCCGTCTTGAAATCTTCATGGTTGCTCGCTCCTCTCCCGTCGAATTATCTTAGATAGTTACGGCCCCGGCAACTTGCGGCCGATCACACACAATGACCAAGCCACTGGCCGGAATCATCATGGGCAGCAAATCCGACTGGGAAACGCTCGCCCCAGCGGCTGAAATGATGTCCAGGTTCGGCGTTCCACACGAGTGCCGGGTTGTGTCGGCGCATCGCACGCCGGATCTCCTCACCGAGTACGCGACGTCGGCGGAAGCGCGCGGACTGGAAGTGATCATCGCGGGAGCGGGCGGTGCGGCGCATCTGCCCGGGATGGTGGCGGCGCAGACGATTATACCCGTGCTCGGCGTACCCGTCGAAAGCCATGCGCTGAAGGGAATGGACTCGCTGTTATCGATCGTGCAGATGCCGGGCGGTGTTCCCGTTGGGACACTCGCCATCGGCAAAGCCGGCGCGACCAACGCCGCGCTTCTCGCGATCCAGATACTCGCCAACACGCGTCCCGAACTTCGCGAAAAACTGCGCGCGTATCGCAAGGAGTTGAACGACATGGTGCGCGGACAATCGCTGCCATGACATCTCGTCCGATATTGCCCGGTGCGACAGTCGGGGTTTTGGGAAGCGGTCAACTCGGCCGGATGTTCGCGATCGCCGCGCGCCGAATGGGGTATCGCGTCCATACGTTTTCGCCTGATACCGACACGCCGACCGGCCAGGTGGCGGATCTCGAAATCGTGGCGCCGTACGAGGACCTCGACGCGGTGCGGCGGTTTGCGCACCAGGTTCGAGTCGTGACTTTCGAATTCGAAAATGTGCCGGCCGCGACCGCCGCGGCGGCCGCCGAGAGCACCCTCGTCCGTCCTCGCGGCGAGGTGCTGCACATCACACAAAACCGGCTGCGCGAGAAGCGGTTCCTCGAGGCCAACGGCTTCCCGGTGGCGCCATTTCGCGGGGTGCGGTCCGAGGAAGACCTGTCGGCCGCGATCGCCGAGATCGGTCCGAAGGGGATTCTGAAGACGGCCGGGTTCGGTTATGACGGCAAGGGCCAGATCAAAATTCACGCGGCATCCGCGGCGGCCGAAGCCTGGCGCCGCATGGATGGGAAAGAGTGCGTCCTCGAAGCATGGATCAAGTTCGAAAAGGAGGTCTCGGTGATCGCCGCGCGCGGCGTCGATGGGAACATCGTCGACTATGGCGTTGTCGAGAACGACCACAAGAACCACATCCTCGATCTGACGATCGCCCCTGGCCGCGTGACCGGAAATCAGGCTCTGCGCGCCAAGGAGATCGCACGCGCCGTCATGGAAAAGCTCGACGTGATCGGCGTGCTGTGCGTCGAGTTCTTTGTCGCGCGCGACGGCGAACTACTCATCAACGAACTCGCGCCGCGCCCGCACAACTCGGGTCATTTCAGCTTCGACGCCTGCGTCACCAGCCAGTTTGAGCAGCAGCTCCGCGCGTCGTGTGGGCTGCCGCTCGGTTCCACCGAGCTGCTGCGCCCCGCCGCGATGGCGAATCTCATGGGCGATCTGTGGGATCGAGGAGAACCGAACTGGGCGGAAGCGCTGGCCATGCCGGGCGTTAAGCTGCATCTGTACGGCAAGACCTCCGCGCGGCCGGGCCGCAAAATGGGACATCTCACCGCGATGGGATCGACTGCCGAAGAAGCAGCCGCAACGGCGCTGGCTGCGCGGGAGGCGCTTGTGGACCGGTTAGGAAGCTGAGCCGTTCTCGGCTTGTTTGTACCAGTCTGCATTGCGTATGGCGAAGTGCGCCCATTTTTCTGGTAAGTCCTCGATGGCATAAATCGCCGAAACCGGGCAGACGGGAACACACGCGCCGCAGTCGGTGCAGTCGTGGGGAAAGATGTACAACGGCTTTGCCGCGGCAAATTGAGCCTCGTCGACTCGAGGGTGAATGACGTCGGCCGGGCAGGCGTCGACGCAGGCGGTGTCTTTCACACAAATGCAGGGTTCTGCAACAACGTATGGCATTTCCGTTTCAGAATAGGCCCGCGTGATCCCGTTGGCGATGACTTTTGTCACGCCTGATCGAGTTCAGCGCGAAGCCGGGAGATGTCGGGGATTGTTAGTGCCCGTTTTTTCATTCGGATCAACCCCTCGTTGTGCAATCGTCCGAGGTTCCTCGCCACCAGTTCGCGAACCGTTCCGAGACGCGCGGCGATTTCCTCGTTGTTTTCCCGCAAGGCCACCGCCGGCCCTTGTTCCGCGGCGAGCTCCAGAAGATGCGAAATCATACGGGCGTGAACTGTCCCGAAGGAAAGTTGTTCGACGAGGTTGCGGAGCCGCCGGAGCCGATGCCCGAGCACGCGGATCACTTTGAACGCAACGTCTTGAATGCAACGTCGGGGTGCGCGGCGCAGAGGTTTCGAAAATGCTCGCCCTTCAGACGGAGGAGAACCGCGGGGGTGATCGCGGTCGCTGTGGTAGAGTAGCCGCCTCCATCGAACGCCGATACCTCTCCGAGAGAACTACCTTCGCCTTCGATCGAGATGAGTTGCTGACGTCTTTCCACCGATGTCTTCATGACCCGCACGCTGCCCCGATGCACCCCCAGCAAATCGCCGCCGGGCGCTCCTTCAGCGAATACTTCCTGACCGGCATCGTAGCTTGCACTAGTCAGCCGTTGCGCGATCGAAGTCAGTTCGGTCTCGGAGAGATCGTTGAAGAGCGCGACGCGGCGAAGCGTCGCTATCAGCGGTGTGGGCGGCGGATTTGGAATAATCACCTTTGTGACACGAGCGGCACTCCTTCTGCTTGCGGGCGCGATCTTGTTGTCGCAGCCAAGATCGGGGCTGTGGTCCGGCGAGCGCGTCAAGCGGATCGAAGCCGCCGTCGAGGCCGAACGCGTGCGGCAGGGAATCGCTGGCACGACGGTGTCGATCGCCCGTAACGGCGCGCTGCGATACAGCGGTGCGTTCGGAAAGGCGGACTTGGAAAACGACGTCGAAACTCGGACCGACACGCGCTTTCGAACGGCGTCTGTTTGCAAGCCGATGACCGCGGTCGCGGCGCTTCAACTTTGGGAGCGCGGCCGGTTGGACCTTGACGCCCCGATCCAGAAGGACCTCCCGTCATATCCCGAAAAGCCATGGGCGATTACGACACGGATGCTGCTCGGCCATCTCAGCGGAACGCGCGCCTACCGCGACGCCGAGATGGACTCGACGGGCCGATACAACTCGGTGGCCGAAGCATTGAAGATCTTCAGCGCCGACGCTCTGTTGCATCAGCCCCGATCGAAGTACTTGTATTCGACGTATGGCTACAATACTGCGGGCGCCGTGGTCGAGGCGGCGGCGGGAGTGCCGTTCATCGACTTTGTGCGCGACAACATCCTGGCGCCGGCGAAGATGGAGGCGACGCGCGACGACAGCCATGGCGATATCATTCCGCACCGGACGCGCGGCTATACTAAGACGCGCGACGGCAAGATCGTCAACGCGGTCCTGGCCGATACATCGAACAAGATTCCGGGCGGCGGATATGTATCGACCTCCGACGATCTGATTCGATTTGCGCTGGCTTGGCAGCAAGAGAAATTGCTAAAGCCGGCGACGATGAAAATGCAGATCGAGAAGCAGAAACTGCTCGATGGCTCGTTAACCGGTTATGGCCTGGGCTGGAATGTGTCCGCCGTCGCGGGCAAGAACGCAATCAGTCATTCGGGCAGCCAGCACGGAACGCGGACGTATCTGGCGATCTTCCCCGATATGCAGTTGGTGGTCGCCGTCATGACGAACTCCGATTTCGCCGAGCCCGTGCGCGTGGTGGAATTGATCGTGAAGGGTGTCGAAGCGGCGAGTTCGCAGAGTACGGCCAAGCAGCCGTAGACCGCGCTACTCCACCGCGTCGGCGGCGTGGTAGCTCGATCGTACGAGCGGTCCGGACTCGACGTGCCGGAATCCCATCTGCTGGCCCGCGCGCTTGAGTTCGGCAAACTCATCCGGGGAGACATAACGGACGATCGGCAGGTGCTTCTTCGTTGGCCGCAGGTACTGGCCAAGCGTGAGGATGTCGACGTTGTGCGCGCGGAGGTCGCGCATGACTTGCAGCACCTCGTCGATCGTCTCGCCGAGTCCAAGCATCAGTCCGGACTTGGTCGGCGTTTCCGGTTTCACGCGTTTGGCGTGCGCCAGCATGTCGAGCGAGCGAGGGTAGTCGGCTCCAAGCCGCACGGTGCGGTACAGCCGGGGAATCGTCTCGGTGTTGTGGTTGAGCACCTCGGGGCGGGCCTCCATCACCATCTCCATCGCTGAATAGTTGCCTTGAAAGTCGGGCACGAGCACTTCGACCTGGCAATCGGGAACGCGTTCGTGGATAGCGCGGATAGTCATGGCGAATAGCTCCGCGCCGCCGTCCTTGCGATCGTCCCGATTGACGCTCGTGATGACGGCGTGTCGAAGTCCCATCAGTGCGACCGCTTCGGCAACGCGGCGGGGTTCGTCGTAGTCGGCCTCCAGCGGCGCGCCCTTTTGCACATTACAGAATCCACAGCGGCGCGTGCACATGTTGCCGAGGATCATGAACGTCGCGGTGCGCTGATTCCAGC
>VFZW01000151.1 GCA_016871055.1 Acidobacteriota bacterium | reverse complement strand
AGGGTAATACACAAATCGCCCGAGCGCATGCCCGCTAAGTGATTCACAATGAACCGCTTACCTCGCGCTCCCGCACGAGGTAAGCGCTCTTCGCAGTAAACTCCCGCTAGAATGAGGCCGATCGAGCGCACTCCATTCTAAGACGCGGCAGGGCTGTGAAAAGTCGAATCCCCCGTTTCCGCGTTAAACGGCCTCGGCGACCGGTTCGGCGACGGAGCGCCGCATCGGTTGTTTCTTCATGTACGTCAGCGTGCGCCAGCCCCATTCCAGCGGGCCGAACTGGAAGTTCCTGAGCCAGATCGGGCTCATGATCAGTTGGAACACCCAGATCGAGAAGACGATGTAGTAACGCTGGTGGCGTTCGAGCTTCGCGTACATGCCGAAGCCGAAACCGCTGAAGGCAATTGCGCAGACGATGGAGTGGGTGATGTAGTTCGACAGCGCCATCCGGCCGACGGCGGCCAGCGAGTTACGCAGCCAGCTCAGCATACCCGAGCGGCAGAACAGCAGGAGGAAGCCGAGGTGTCCGGTGGTCATGCCAACGCGGCCGATGTCGTAGGTGATGTCGGTGGTCATGTAGGCGAAGATCGAGAAGCCCGAGTTGATGATTGTCGTCGTCTCCCAGTAGTTGACCGATAGGCCCAGGGCGTAGCCACAGATCAGCATAAGCCAATAAACACGGGGCTCCGAGCGCAGCGTCAGCACGCCGAGCTTCAGCAGACCCATGCCGAGGAGCATCATCGAAAAGACGTCGAAGAACCAGCGGTAGAGGAACCACGATTCGTTCTCGGCGTTGATCGGCGCCTGATAGGCGACGAGGCCGAAGTAGCCGCCCTGGTGTGCGGCGATATCTTTGGCGATTTTCTCTGGCGAGGGTTTGAAGTGCTCTTCGTGTTCCTTCCATACTTTAATGGCCTCTTGCTGCTCGGGCGTCGGGCTGGCGGCCTTTTGCGCTTCGACGTACGCGGCGTGCCTCCGCTGCGCGCGCCAGTTGTCGCAGCCGTTCCAGAACATGCCGATCGCGAAGCCGGCGGCGGCGACAGCGAGCATCGCGCGCGAGGACAGCTTGCGCAACGGATAGAGGAACAGACCAGTGACGCCGTAGAAGTAGAGGATCTCGCCCGTCCATAGCAGCAGGTAGGCGTGGATCATGCCGAAGAGAATCATCCACAACGTCCGGCGGTAGAAGATATCGGCGGCATCGGTGGGATTGGTCTTTTCGAGGCGCTGAATGAGCACCAGAAAGCCCGCGCCGAACAGAATCGAGAACATACCGCGCTGCGTGCCTTCGAAGAACATGTTCGTCGTGATCCAGGCCCACAGATTCACGCCGGTCGCGCCTCCGTAGATGGTTGGATTGCCGTAGGCGAACGGGAGGCCGAAGCCGGTGATGTTCATGAGCAGAATGCCGAATAGGGCGACTCCGCGGATCATGTCGAGGCTCTGATAGCGGTCGGTCTCTTGGATGGGGATGGGCGTGGTCATGGCAGTCCTTTAGGATCTTAGCGTGATTCAGCGCGAATCGGGCCAGATCTTTAGACAGGCCGCCGCCGAAGCGGTTGTCACCACCGTGCAGTACTCGCCATCCAGATTCGCCAGCGACATCGCGTGCACCTCATCCGCGCTCCAGCGGCCTTTGGCCACGGTGAAGCAGGCGTCCTCGACGAGGAAGGCTTTCACGCCGAGATCGCCTGCAGCGCGGACGGTCGACTCCACCGAGTTGTTGGTGATCACGCCGCAGAAATAGGTCTCGGCGCCGTTCAAGCGCGAAAGCAGATCGGTGCTGGCGAAGGCGTTGCACGTCGTCTTGCCGGGCACCGTTTCACCGGGCAGGGGCGCGGTCTCGGGCTTGAATGCGTGCAGCGGCTGGCCGGGCGCGTAGGTGGAGCCGGGTGTGGCGGAATCATGCCGCACATGGAGAAGGGGCCAGCGCTTCTCCCGCCACAGATCGAGCAGCTTGCGTGCGTTCGATTCGGCGAGCGGATTGTTACGTTGGCCCCAGGAGGGATCGTCGATGGCGAGTTGGAGGTCGATTAGGACGAGCGCGGGCGGTAGGCGATGCAATCGATTTCCACCTTGATCGTCGGATTGGCGAACTTCACTTCAACCGTTGTGCGGGCTGGTTTGTTGTCGCCGAACACGGAGCCGTAGACGGCGTTCATGGCGGCAAAATCGCCGCCGTCCTTGAGATACACGTTGCACTTGACGACATCGGCGATCGAAGCGCCGGCGGCTTCAAGAATCAGGGCGATGTTCGACAGGACCAACGTGGTCTCGTGTTCGATGGTTCCGCAGGAGAACTCATTAGAGATGGGGTCGATGGGCACTTGGCCCGAGACGTAGATAAAATCGCCGGCGCGCACCGCGTGGGAATAAGGCCCACGCGGTGCGACCGCGCCTGGAAAATGGAAGCGCTCCAGCATCGATCTACTCTACCTGCTTCCGGGCGCGCGGGCGGCGGACGCTGGCCGTCGCGCCGGCGGCTTTCTTGGCGGCGGGAGCGCGTTTGCGCGAAGCCGTCTTCTTGCGGGTTTCGCCTTCGAGTTCTTCGATCGCGCCGACGGGAATCTCTTCGGCGGGCTCGGCTTCGGCGGGTTCCGCCGCGACGGCAGCGGCGGCGGCCACTTCCGGTTCGGGCGCCGGCGCCGGGTGAGCGGCCGGTTCCGGATCGGCGGGCGGATAAGCGATCATGCCGCGCGCGGGATCGGCCTCGACACGAATGACGAAGTTATCCTGCGCGAAGTTGAGCAGTTCGGGGAAGGTCTGGAAACCGAACTTCTGGGCATCGAAGCCGGGGTGGATTTTGACGACCCAGGCGGCGAGATCGTCGGCGGTCGCGCCGTCTTCGAGATCCAACTTGTAGATGTCGACGACCTGGCGGAGGAAGGGCAGCGCTTCGTCCTTCTTCGGCGCCGCAACGGCTTCGGCGGCTTGCTTGACCTCGATGGTCTTGCGGCCTTCCGGTCCGGTGGTGGCGAGGTAGCCGCTCGATTCGAGCTTGTCGATGAAGTCCGAGAACGAGCCGGTGCCGTAGGCGCGTTCGTTGAAACTCGGGTCGAGCTGCAACATCGTGCTCTTCAACAATCCGAGTTGAGGTTGCACGCCACGGCGGCGAAGCGCGGCAAGGGCGCGTTCGAGCAGCGGCAGCGCGTGGGTCAACTCGAGCGGCGCCGAGCGGCGGCACTCGCGGCGGCCGCCGCGGCCGTAGCCCTGATCGCCGTGCGACTGCTGCTGCTGCGTTTGTTGTTGCGGCTGCTGTTGCGAGCGCTCCTGGCGAGGCGCGGCTTCACGGGGCTGATATTTACCGTCGTCGAGCAGCGATTCGTAGGAGATGAACTCGTGGCAGTTCTGCTGGAGAATCGTCGAGGTGAAGGCCTTGCCGCCGACGATATAGATCATCTTGCCGTAGGCCTTGAGCTTGTTGACGAGCGGGATAAAGTCGCTGTCGCCGGAGATGATGGCGAAGGCGTTGACGTTTTTGTGGGTGAAGGCCATCTCGAGCGCGTCGAGGGCCAGGTTAATGTCGGCGCCGTTTTTATCGCCGCGCGGCGATGGGAGGCGCTGGACCATTTGAACGGCGTTTTCGGCCATCTGGCGGACCGCGCCTTCTTGACGCGACCAGTTTGCGTAGGCGAACTTGGCGACGATGTCGCCGCGTTCCTTCAACGCATCGAGACAAAGCGAGACGGCGAATTCACGGCGCAGCGTGCTCTTCACGCCGATCTCGATGTTGTCGTAATCAACAAATACAGCTATATTCTGTCGTTCCTGCATGAGCGTTCCTTGGATGTACTCGGTGCGCCGTTCGTTGGGCGGTCTTACGCGGGCTGGGCGGCCTGACGCACGAACGCCACGATTTCTTCAAGCGATGAGCCGGGGGGAAATACGGCGGCGGCGCCGAGATGTTTCAATTCGCGGGCGTCTTCGTCGGGGATAATTCCGCCAACGACGACGGCCACATCCTCCATTTCTTTCTCGCGGAGGAGCTGCAACACACGCGGGACGACTGCCATGTGCGCTCCGGAGAGAATCGAAAGGCCGATCACCTGGACGTCTTCTTGCAGCGCGGCGGTGACGATCATTTCTGGCGTCTGCCGGAGGCCAGTATAGATGACCTCCATCCCCGCGTCGCGAAGAGCCCGGGCGATTACCTTAGCGCCTCGATCGTGGCCATCAAGCCCCGGCTTGGCGATAAGTACCCGGATTCGACTCTCCATCCGCTAACGCAAGTGTATCTCAGTTTCGACCGGCGTGTTTAGTTCTGCCAGGCAAACTTCTGCACGCGCCAGTTCTTGATCTCGGCGGCGTAGAGGTTTCCCTGGGAGTCGACGGCGATGTGGTGGATGAAGTCGAAGCGGCCGGGGATCTTGCCGTATTGGCCGTAGGACCCGAGCACCTGGCCTTCCAGGTTCACTTTCAACACGCGGTTGGCGTAGCCGTCGGCGACAAACATGGTCGAATCTTTCGGGTTAAACGCGAGGCCCCAGGGCGAGCCGACACCGGTCCATTTGCCGATGAGCTTGCCGTCCGGGGAATAAATCTGCACGCGGTGATTCTCGCGATCGGCGACGTAGACGCGGCTGCGGGCGTCGAGGGCGACGTCGTGCGCGGTGTCGAACTCGCCGTCGGCTTTGCCCTTCTTGCCGCCGATGTGCATGACGTACTCGCCATCCTTGTTGAACTTCACGGCGCGCGAGTTGACGTAGCCGTCGGAGACCCAGAAATCGCCGTTGGGTTCGAAGGCGATGCCCGTGGGACGGTTAAATGCGTCCTTGCTTTCGTTGGTGCCTGGCGAGCCGCCGGGGTTGCCGATGTGCATCAGCAGCTTGCCATCGCGCGAGAATTTCTTGATGTTGTGTCCGGCGACGTCGACGGTCCAGATGTTGCCCTCGGGATCGACCTTGATGCCGTGCGACGAAGTAATCGGCGCGCCGTCCCAGTGGTCGAGCAGCTTGCCGGTCTTGTCGAACTTCATGATCGGCGACTTGCCGCGATGGAAGACCCAGACGTTGTCGTCTTTATCGACGCTGACGCCGGAGCACTCCCCGATGTACATGCCCTTGGGCAGCTTGGCCCATTCGGAGACGAGCTTGATCGGCAGCGCTGGCTGGGCAGCGAGCGAGAGGGCGAAGACGGCGGCGATGAGTTTCATGGCAAGCCGATCTTATCGGCTTTGGGCACTAGTCGTCAATGGTAAAGAGTTCGGCGATGGGCAGTTCGACGCGGCCGTCGGTGGTTCGGAGGAGCGGGGTCGCATCGCCGAGAGCGCCGTTCTCGTAGCATGCACCGTTACGCTCCGCTGGATCGATAACCCAGATGTTCGCCGCGTCGATGCGAGCGTAGTCGGCGAGTTTTTCGCGCAGCACCGCTTGGTCTTCCTCAGGAGAGAGGACTTCGATGCAGATGTAGGGCGCGTGTGGACCGTCGACGCAGATGTCGACTACGCGATAGCGGCTGAGCGTGATCTGTAGTCGAAGTACACACAGGGCCTTTCGGCGGTTCGCGTGGAACCAATTGAGGAGTGCGCCGATCATCGCGCTGTGGTCACGATAGCCCGCGGCACGTTCGACGAGCTCGCCATCGACAAAGTCGCAGGCGGGTTCGTAGCGCGTGCTCAGATAGGTCTCGACCGCGACCGGCATTTAGCTACGGTACAACGCTTCGATCGGAATTTCTATCAGCCCATCCGTGCGGTGGAGCATGCCGTCGAACGGGACGTACTAACCATTGCGTTCCCCGGGGAGTTACGCGAGGCCGAGAATCTTCCGATTCCGCGCGGTGTCGGAGTCGGCGCCGGCGAAGTCGTCGAAGGCTTTGGCGGGGACGTCGATCAGGTGCGACGCGATGAACGGGGCGCCTTCGGCGGCGCCTTGCGCGGCGTCCTTGAAGCAGCACTCCCATTCGAGCACGGCCCATGAGCTGTAGCCGCCCGCGGTCAGGCGCGAGAAGATCTGCTTGAAATCGACCTGCCCGTCACCGAGCGAACGGAAGCGGCCGGGGCGCTCTTTCCAGCCGAGGTATCCGCCGTACACGCCGGCCTTGGCCGAAGGACGGAACTCGGCATCCTTAACGTGGAACGCCTTGATGCGGGAGGCGTAGATGTCGATGAAGCCGACGTAGTCGAGGCACTGCAGAATGAAGTGCGACGGATCGTAGTTGATGTTGACGCGCGCCGAATTGCCGGTGGCTTCGAGGAACATCTCGAACGTCGCGCCGTCGTAGCAGTCTTCGCCGGGGTGCAGTTCGTAAGCGAAGTCGACGCCGTTTTCTTCGGCGCATTCGAGGATCGGCTTCCAGCGCTTGGCGAGTTCTTTGAAGCCCTCTTCCACTAGACCCGCGGGCCGCTGCGGCCACGGGTAGATATAGGGAAACAGCAGCGCGCCGGTGAACGACGGCGTCACCGACAGACCGAGGTTGCGCGACGCCTTGATGACGAGCTTCAACTGCTCGGTGGCCCATGCGCTACGGGCGGCGGGATTGCCCCGCACTTCGGGCGCGGCGAAGATATCGAACATCTCGTCGTAGGCCGGGTGCGAGGCGACCAACTGCCCTTGCAGGTGCGAGGCGAGTTCGGTGAATTCGAGGCCGTTGGCCTGGCCCTTCAGCTCGTCGCAGTAGGTCTTCGATTCAGCGGTCTTGGCGAGATCCATGATCCGCGCGTCCCAGGAAGGCAACTGAATGCCTTTGTAGCCGAGCGACTTCGCCCACGCCGAAATGTTCGGCAGCGAGTTGAAGGGAGCAGCGTCGCCCATGAATTGGGCAAGGAACAATCCGGGACCTTTGATCTGCGACATAGACCGCTTATCTTATCACTCATCAAAGCAAACGCGGGCCGCCTTCGAAGGCGGCCCGCGTTTGCTGATGCGATGCAGTTTTACCAGAGCAGCTTGAGTGCGAATTGCGTCTGGCGCGGCGCGTTTGCCGTACCGGCGACGCGGCCGAACTGCGCATTGCCCACCGTCGTGTTCGGCGAACCGAACACGGGGTGATTCAACGCGTTGAAGCTCTCGCCGCGCAACTCCAGCGCGACGCGTTCGCCGACGATGTTGAAGCGCTTGAAGACCGACAGGTCGAGCATTTCAACGAAGTCGCTGCGGAGGTTCGGATGCATGCGGCCCATATTGCCAAAGGTGTATTGCGCCGGCAACCGGAACGCATCGGTGTCGAACCAGCGGTTGAGCGTCGGGTTGTCGAGGCGGGCGTCGCGTCCGGTTGAATCGGGCCGTTGACCTCCACCGAACGAGAAGCTGGTGTTGCCCGTGGTGAGCATCTGCAGCGGGGATCCGGAACTGAGGGTCATGATGCCGTTCACCTGCCACTGGCCGAGTACGGCGTTCATGAAGCCGTTCCAGTTCGAGCCGAACTGTTTGCCTTTGCCGAACGGGAGTTCGTAGGTCGAGGTCGTGACAATCCGGTGCGGATAGGAATAAGGCGAGATCGACCGCTCGCATGCCCGGCAATTGAAATTGCGGAAGCCGGCCGAATCCCAGGCGTTGTCACCGCCATCGGCGATCAACTTGGACCACGTATAGGCCACGACGACGGTTCCATTGCTGGAGAACCGTTTCTTAAACGTCACCTGCAGGCTGTGGAAGTTGGAGTTGCCCCACGACGTGCCGGCGAAAGAAACGCCGGGATATTGCGGATAGGGCGTCAACAGCTCACCTCGCTGCACGTTCCGGTTCGACAAGGCACCCACTGGAATGAGCCCGAAGAACGGGTTCGGCACTGTATCGAGTAGCCCGGCGTTGGGACGGATCTGCGCGTCGGCCAGTTGATCCATCTGCCAGGGCAGGGGCAGGTGGGTGCCCTTGTTCCCGGCATAGGCAAGGTCGAGAACCATTCCTCCGCCGAGCTCCTGGCCGATCGAGAAGTTCCATTGCGAGTTGTACGGAGTCGTCATCGTCGAAGGGATGGGCGAACCGACGCCCTGGCCGAGCGCGGCGCCGAGGCCGTTGACCGAACCTTCCGGCTGCAACACGCCGTTCGGGAACGGATTGCGGAGCAGGTCGTTTGGCGTGACGCCGTCGATACTGGCTACCCAGGGAGTGGCGGCACGGAAGGGCGCCGTTCCATAGTTGTTGGCGCCATAGGTGGCCATTGTGTAGAAGATTCCGCCGCCGGCGCGGAGCGTGGTCTTCGGCCCCAACTGATAGGCAAGGCCGATACGCGGCGCGATCTTACCCCACTCGATGTCCTTCAGTGTGCGACCGCGGCCGCCCTTATTCGCGAAGGTCCAACCGCCACGCAGATTCAAACCGGTCCGCTGGCTCAACGGATGCACGGCCGAGGGATCGAACACCGAGTAGCGGTCATAGCGTTCCGTCAGGCCGGTCTCGAAGTCCCAGCGCAGACCGAGATTCAGCGTTAGTTTCCGGTTGACCTTCCAGTCATCTTGGAGGTAGAAGCCATAGCTCTTGCTTTCGAGCGCGGGTCGAATGCCATGTACTTCGTTGCCGCCGGAGCCGGTTCCCAACAGGAACGACGCGAACCCAAATCCGCCGGTGGCCGAGACGACGCGCGGATCCGGACCCTGTGTCATCGCGCGGTTGAAGCTGAAGTTCAAGCTCCAAGGCGCCTGCATGTGGTTGATCAGGTTCTCGCGCAGTTCGGTACCCGCTTTCAAGCTGTGGCTGCCCAACACTTTTGAAAGCGTTCCCACAATCGTGTGCGATTGATTGGCGGAGCGGAAGTTCCAGTGGTGGAGCAAACCGGGCATTGTCATTTCTTCGACGGAGAACTCGGGGAACACCAGCAGATCCGCGCCAGCCTCGACAATGGCGGGCAGGCCCAAAGACGTCGGCCTGAAGTTTTTGTGCCAACTTCCGCGGTCGAGAATCGAGCGGGCGAAGCCGTAGCGTAAGCTGAGCAACGTCGTCGGATTCATCGTCCAGCTATAGTCGATCGCGAAATTCTGCAACCGCTCGTAGTTGGAGTAGCAGCCGCCATCGGGACAACCCGGACCGGCCCACAATTCAGGCTGCGAGTTCTCGTTCTGGAAGATGGAGTACCGGAAGAAGATGCGCTGGTTCTCGTTGAAGTTGTGATCGACTTTGGAAGTCGCGCGGTTCACGTCGGTCGGCGCCTTGCCTTGGAAGAAGAAGTTATTCTGGCCCGTATTCGGTTGCCCCGGCAGGTTGGGACGGGGGCCATAGAACTTCAAGACGTTGGCGGCGACGGGGTCGAAGCGATTGACCGGAATGCGGTTGCCGGCAAAGGGCGTACGCAAGAATTGGCCGGGGCGGGCGGGGTCTGGCGTGGTCGACATCGGATCGTAGATATTGCGCAGCGCGGCGTTGGCGGTCAGCGTTTTGGAAAAGTCGCCGGCCAACTGTTCGTTGGTGGGCAGCGTGAAGAAGCGAGTGGAGGCCGAACGTTGCCGGCGTCCTTCGTACACCGCGAACCAGAAGGTCTTGTTGCGACCGTCGTAGACTTTCGGAATCACAAGCGGGCCGCCGGAACTGGCGCCGAATTCGTTGCGCTGGAAGGTAGCCAACCGCGCGCCGCTCGCGTTGGCGAACCAGTTGTTAGCGTCCATTCTGCTGTTGCGTACGAATTCGAAGAGGCTGCCATGCAGCGTGTTGGTGCCGGACTTTGTGGCGATGGTGAGAACGCCGCCGCCGGAACGGCCGTACTCGGCGCTGTAGGAGTTGGTCTGGATGCGGAACTCTTCGACGCCTTCCACCGATGGCACGGCGGAGTTTGCGTTCATATTCGCCGTGTTCGAGTTCATCGTCACCGGCACGCCGTCCATCAGGATGGCATTCGACGAATCGCGCCCGCCGTTCACGGTAAAGATGCCGATGGAGTGGAATCCCTCGTTGGCGCTGCCGGCCGCGGGACGCTGCGGGAAGACACCCGCGGTGGCCCAGGCCAGCGAAAATATGTTGCGTCCGTTGAGCGGCAGGTCGATGATACGTTTATTCTCGACAACGCCGCTGAGCGTGGCGGTGGTCGTATCCACCAATTGTGCGCCGCCCGTAATAGTCACGCTTTCCGTTACCGCGCCGACTTGCAGCGAGATGCTGACTTCGGCTTTCTGCTGCGTCGCGATCGGCACGAGTTCAACCTGGTATGCCCGGAAGCCGTCTTTCTCCGCGCGCAGCTTGTAGCGGCCTGGCGGCAGCGGAGACACGAGATAGAAGCCACTCTCATTCGAAGTTGAGCGGAAGTTTACATTACGATCGAGATCGGTGACGACCACACTCGCATCGGCGATCGACGCGCCGGAGGGATCGGTCACCAGACCGGAGATCTGTCCGGCCACGGTCTGGGCGCTCAAAGACGAGCCCGACAGACTCACTAGAATCAACAGCGCCAACGTCAACTTAGCCCAACTGATGCTCATGGAAAACCCTTTTCGGAAAAATGAAAAACTTCAGAGACGGGTGACAGTATACATCAACCATCCACTCGCTTGCGACAACCCACTTGCCACCACGCCGCGACGGTGCTGCAATAAAGAGACGTTAGTCTAATATCGAGGAGATCTCGCCATGAAGAAATTGTTTGCGCTGGCCGCGCTTGCCACCGCATTGATGCTCGCGCAGTTCGATACCGCACAGGTGCTCGGCGGCGTTCAGGATGCGAGCGGGGGCGGCATCGCCGGCGCGGAAGTCACGCTGACCAACACCCAGACCGGCGTGCAGCAGAAGGCCGTCACGGATACGGCGGGCAGCTATCAGTTCTTTAACGTCAAGGCCGGGTCGTACAAACTCGAAGGCACGGCGAAGGGATTCAAATCCGCGGTCGCCAATACGTTCAGCGTCACCGTGAACGCCCGGCAGCGCGTGGATCTGAAGCTCGAAGTCGGCTCGACCAGCGAGAGCATCACCGTCACCGATGCCGTTGCGGTTCTGGAAACCGACACGTCTTCGCGCGGCACCGTTGTCGGCACGCAACAGGTTGTGAATCTCCCGCTCAACGGCCGCGCCTACGCGGACCTGGCGCTGCTTGCGCCAGGCGTGCGCCGCAGTTCCATCGCCGACACCCGCGACGCCTCTTTCAACGTCAACGGCATGCGCAGCTCGCAGAACAACTTTGTGATCGACGGCGTGGACAACAACGCCTACGGCACGTCGAACCAAGGCTTTTCGAATCAGGTCGTGCAGCTTTCGCCCGATTCGGTGCAGGAGTTCCGCTTGGAGACCAACAACTTCTCGGCCGAGTTCGGACGCGCCGGCGGCGCCGTGATCAACGCCTCGATCCGCAGCGGCACGAACTCCTTCCACGGCTCGGCCTGGGAGTACCTGCGCAACACGAAGCTCAACGCCACCGGGTTCTTCAAACCCGTCAATAATCAGAAGCCCACGCTCATTCAAAACCAGTACGGCGCGACGTTTGGCGGCGCGATCAAGAAGGACAAGAGCTTCTTCTTCGGCGACTTCGAAGGCTACCGCCGGAACACCAAGCGCATTACGTTTTCGACGCTGCCGACGCGCGCCGAAATGAACGGCAACCTCGGTATTTCCGTGCGCAATCCGCTCGACGGCACAGTGATCCCCAACGGCGCTGTGCCGCAGACGCAGATCACGCGCTGGGCGCGCGAGGTGCTTGCCGGCCTGCCCGATCCGAACCGCCCCGGCCTTTCGAACAACTTCGAGTCGCAGCCTCTTCGCACCGACAAGACCGACAAAGGCGACTTCCGCTACGATCACTATTTTTCTTCGAAGCTGAACGCCTTCGGCCGCTACTCGCACCGGCTGATGGAGAACTTCGAACCGCCCGCAATCCCGGGCCCTTCCGGCGGCGATTCGAACGGCAACGTCCGCGTCGAAAACCGGCAGTTGGCGTTTGGTACGACCTGGACCGTGAACCCGACCAGCATCCTCGAATTTCGGCTCGGCTATAGCCGGTCCGATGGCGGCAAGTTCCCCGTTTTCGTAGGTACGGGTACGCTGGCTGAGCGCATTGGTATCCCGAACGCGCCCACCGACAAGCGTTTTGCCGGCGGCGTCTATCGCCAAGCCGTCAGCGGCTTCTCGGCATTCGGCGTACAGGAGTCCAATCCGCAATTTCAGAACCCCGACGTGTTTAATCCGAAGGTCAACTACGTGAAGGTCCTCGGCCGCCATTCGCTGAAGGCCGGCTGGGAGTATCAGCGCGTGGCCACCGAAATCGACGATTTCAATCCGAAGTCGGGCCGTGACGTTTACAACGGGCGCTTTTCGCAAGTTCCCGGCACGGCCAACAACAACTTGCAGTTCCTCAACGACTTCCTCTACGGCGCGCGCAACCAGTTCGCGCTCAACTCGCCAAACATCGTGAATTACCGTCAGTGGATGCACTTCTTCTACCTGCAGGACGACTTCAAGGTGTCGCGCAAGCTGACGCTGAACGTCGGCATCCGCTACGAATTCGCGACGCCGCAGTTTGAAGCGACGAACGCAATCGCCAACTTCGATCCATCGACGAACACGACGATCCTGGCCAAGGACGGATCGCTCTACGATCGCGCGCTGGTCAATCCCGATGGGAATAACTGGGCGCCACGCATCGGCATGGCGTATACGGTTCTGCCGAAGACGGTCATCCGCGCGGCCTACGGCGTCAGCTACGTGCACTTCAACCGCATGGGCGGCGAAAATCTGTTGGCGTACAACTTGCCGTTCATCTTGAATCCGACCGTCGACGCGCAGCTTCCACCCGCGTTTGCCAATGGTTTGCCGCTCTGCACCAGCCAAGCGCAGGATCCGGGCACCTGTTTCCGCCGCACCGAACAGGGCTATCCGACGAACTTCCTTTCGCTGGCGAACATCCGGCAGGTAAACACGCGCACCAATCACATTCCGAAAGACCTGCGGTCGGCTTATAACCAGAACTGGCACGTGACGATTCAACAGGAGGTAATGAAGGGATGGGTGCTTGATGTCGGTTACGTCGGCACGGCCGCGAACAAGCTCATGATCCTGGGCGATTTCAATCAGGCGCGTCCCAATGTAGTCGGCCAGAATCTGGCGCTGCAGGCCCGGCGGCCGTTGCAGGCATACGGCTTCATCCAAACCGCGTTCCCGGGCGGCTTCCTCGACTACCACGCGTTCCAGTCGAAGATCGAGAAACTCTTCTCCGGCGGCATGTACTTTCTGAATTCGTTCACGTTCTCGAAGGCGATCGATAACGCCTCGGGCCACCTCGAGTCTGGCAACGGCGACAACTCCCGCGTCAATTTCCGCGCGCTCGAAAACGAGAAGGGGCTCTCCGGTTACGACCAGCCGTTCAACAATACAACGACGTTCCTGTACGATCTTCCGTTCGGCAAGAGCCGCAAGTTCGGCGATTCGTGGAGTCGCGGCGTCGATGCCATCGCCGGCGGCTGGCGCGTCTCGATCATCAACTTCTCGACCAGCGGCGTGCCGGTCAACTTGAGCTACGGCCCCTCGGCTGCCTTCCAGGTGTCCGGCGCTCCGACGTATCGCTCGAACATTACCGGCAACCCCGTTCTGCCCGAGGGGCAGCGCTCGCCCGCGGCATGGTTGAACCGCGCGACGGTGTTGGAACCGACCGACGTGTCGCAGCCGTTTGGCAACGCGGGCCGGAACATCGTCCGCGCACCGAGCTTTAATCAGATGAACTTCGGCTTGCACAAGGATTTCCGCGTCATTGAAGGACACAAGGTGGAGTTCCGGATGGAAGCGTTCAACTTCTTCAACAAGACGAACTTCGATCCGCCGAACGGCAATCGGACGGCGAATAACTTTGGCGCGATTTCGAATACGCGGCCGGCGCGCGAGATTCAGTTCGCGCTGCGGTATGCGTTTTAGTCTTTGAGCAGCCGAAGGAGTTGGCGGGCGGTCACGATTTTCGTGTACTTGTGACCGGCCGGGTAATGCCTGAGATTTTCGGTCACGAGGTAATGCGCGTGCGCCGCCGCGGCGCATTAATAGATTTGGTTGTCGTCATCGTGGTCAGAGATCTTCAATTTTCCGCCTGATTTCACGATCACTGCATTTCGTCTCAGGAAGCCGATGACCTTCGAGACGTAGCGCCTGCTAATCCGAAGTTCCCCTTGGCAAAACGGGGCAATCGACACACTCCAAACGAGTTAGACGAAGAGGGGGGTGTGCGGCGCTGGGAACAAAGTGTTAGGGTGTGACGCCGAGGAGGTGAAAAGCGCGGAGTTGAACGGGGGTAGGCGAGGCAAGCATTTGGAAGGACTGGTCGCGCATGCGAACCTGATTTTGAGTCAGCGTGGCGAGATCGGCAAGGAG
>VFZW01000150.1 GCA_016871055.1 Acidobacteriota bacterium | reverse complement strand
GCGTCTCCCTGCCCGACCGCTGAATTGTAGTCAGGCAGCTCCCAGCCCCTCCTGACCAGTAACTGTCACCGAATCATTCGCTTACGGGCGAATTTCCGCTTGGCGCCGGGGCTAAGATCCGTCAGGATGATCGCGCGTTCGACCGTGTTTCCCAATTGGCGCACGTTACCGGGCCATGTGTAGCGTTGCAATCGCTCGAGGGTCTCGCGGTAGATCTTCTTGGCGGGCAGATTCTCCGCGCGGCAGATTTTTTCGATGAAATGCTCAACCAGGATCGGAATGTCCTGCCACCGTTCGCGCAACGGCGGAATGTACAACGGCAAAACGTTCAGCCCGTAGAACAGATCCTCCCGAAAGGTACCTTTTTCGATCTTGTGTTCGAGCGCCGCGTTGGTGGCGGCCACGACGCGCACATCCAACTTCACCGTTTCGCCACTACCGAGTTTCTGTAGTTCCTTCTCCTGCAACACACGCAGAAGCTTGGCCTGCACTTCGAGCGGGAGGTCGCCGATCTCGTCGAGAAAAATCGTCCCGCGCTGTGCCTGTTCGAATCGGCCGACGCGACCCTGCATCGCTCCGGTGAACGCTCCGCGCGTGTGGCCGAACAGCTCGGCTTCCAGCAGTGTGTCCGGCAGCGCGGTGCAGTTGACCGACACCAGCGGCTGACTCGCTCGGGTGCTGGCCTCGTGCAAGGCGCGGGCGATCATCTCTTTGCCGGTTCCAGTTTCGCCCTGAATGAGGACGGTGCTGCGTCGCGGGCCCAACAAACGAATGGTGTCGAAGACCGGCTGCATCGCCGGACTCTCTCCGATCACAAACCGACGCCACGTATCGGCCGATTCCGGACGCTCCGGCGCCGCCGGCCGCCATGCCTCGGCGTCCGCGACGAAATCAAAATACTCGCACGCGCCCAACCGCAGCAATCGAACGGCTTCCGACGCCGGGCCCGCTTCGCGAAGGAAGGCGACCGGCAAGCCGGGCTGCATCTCCCGATTGATCGAAAGCAGGGTGGCGGGATCGTGATCGTCAAACGGCAGCGTGACGACGACGCCCGCCGGGCGCGTCGCCGCGAGGATTGACAGAGACTGCCTGTCGCAGATGCGAAGTACGTCCACAGTCAACCATCGGTGCGAACGCGAGGAGCTTCATCCCAGATTATTCCGAGCCGCTAGCCGCTAGCCGCGGGGCGACGGCACGGGCACCAAGAGAGATACACTGGTGCCATGAAGCGACGCATACTGCTGGCGCTCTCCACCGTAGCCGGCCTGTTCGGTCAGAACAGTCAGGACAAGGACCTGACCGCCGACGAGTTGAAGGGCATGCTGGACAAGAAAGTAAAGCTGTTCTTCCTTGATGTCCGCGAGCCGAAGGAGATCGAAGAACTCGGCTCGATCGAGGGCTACGTCAACATTCCGATGTCGCAGCTCGAAGCGCGAGTTAAGGAGATTCCGAAAGACGTTCTCATCGTCGCGGGTTGAAACCGCGGCGTGCGCGCCCGGCGGGCGGCAGAAACACTTCGCAAGCACGGCTACAACCAGATCAACTGTGTCGGCTTGGACGAGTACAAGAAAAAGGGTTACAATTTGATCTATCCCAAGGGTGCGCCGAAAGGTTAGGCGTACAATAACGGCAATGCGGCTGGTTTTGATCGCATTGACGGTTGGCGTGTGCGCGGCGCAAGGCGTGAAGTCAGCGGGCGCGCGCACCGACCCCGCGCGCGCAGCAGGCGCTTGACGCGGCGCGCCGGGCGGCCGCGCACAAGCGCTGGAACGAGGCGCTCGAAGCGTTTACGACCGCCATTCTCTACCAGGAAAACAACGCCGCGGCATTTCTCGAACGCGCCCGGGTTTTCGAAGGATTGGGCCGGGTTGAAGCGGCCTCGGCCGATTACGAACAGGCCGCGAAGGCGGGCGACAAATCCGGCGTGCCGTATGCGGCGCTGGGCAACATCCGGCTGGCCGCCAAGCAGTACGAGAAGGCGCGCGAGGAGTTCACGCGGGCGATCGACGCGGGGCTAAAGACCGCTTCGATCCATGTTGGCCGCGCGCGCGCTGGTGGCTCTCGATAAGAAGAAGGACTCGCTTCCCGACTACGCCGAAGCGATCCGGCTGGATCCGAACGACGCCGAGCCGTATCGCGAGCGCGGCTTCGCTCACGGACAGCTTGGCGATTTCGACAACGCGATCGCGGGGATGACAAAGGCGCTCCAGTTGGATCCGAAGAACGCGCGCGCATTCTTTCTACGCGGCGAGGCGTACCGGCACATCAAGAAAAACGAAGAGTCGGCGGCCGATATGACCGCCGCGCTGGCGCTGATGCCGAACGATGCCAATCTCTATCTGGCGCGCGCGGCCACTTACTCGGCGATGGAGAAACATGCCGAAGCGCTGGCCGACCGCACCGAGGCCATCCGCCTGAGGCCCGATTATCCGGGCGCCTATATCGCCCGCGGCGGTTCATATCATTTGCTCGGGCGGCACGAAGAGGGTTTTCAGGACCGTACGAAGGCGATCGAACTGGCGCCGCTGATGGCAGAGGCCTGGCTGGCGCGAGGCAGCGCGTATTATTTGACCGGCAATCTGGAGAAGGCGCTGGCCGATCTCGATCAGGCGCGGCGGTTGGATCCCGGTGACGCCGAAACGCTGGGCGTGATCGCGGCGGCGCGGCAGAAGGTGGAGGCGCAGAAGGCCGCGGCGGCGAAGCCGGTGGTCGAAGCGCCGAAGCCGGTGGAACCGGTGGTTGTGGCGGCCGCCGTGGAGCCATCGAAGCCGGCGCCGGCTGTGGCGGCTGCGAAGGCGCCTGTTGCGGAACAGCCGAAACCGGTTACCGCAAAAGGTCTTGAGCGCGAAGGCCGCGACCTGCTCGCCCAGAGCGATTTCGACGGCGCGGTCGCCGCGTTCTCGGCGGCCATCGCGAAGGACCCCAAACTTGCAAGCGCTTGGAACGGACGCGGCTATGCCAAGATGCGCAAGGCCGATTACAAAGGCGCGATCGAGGACTATACGGCCGCGATCCAACGCAATGTCAACTACGCCAATGCGTATAAGAACCGCGCGGCGGCGTTCCGCATGCTTGGCAACAAAGCGATGGCCGACGAAGACACCGAGATGGCCAACGAACTGCATTCGAAACTGCCGGCGAACGTCGCGCGGTAGAACCGCTAACCGCGGGGCAACTCGCGGTTCACTGCTTGGGACACCGGACCTGGATCGCTCGCGGGACGGCGGTAGGGAGGGTGGCCGGCGTTCGCCTGCGGACCCTCAGCCCGCTTCCATCACGCGCCGGTACATCGCCTCGTATTTGGGAATGATCAGGTCGGTTGAAAACTTTTCCACCGCTTCGCGGCGCGCCGCGGCGGCCATCGTCTCGCACCGTGTGCAATCGTCGAGTAGTCGGACGACCCGCGCGGCTTGTCCGTCGACATCGCCAACATCGCACAGGAACCCGCTCACTCCTTCGCGAATCAACTCCGGCACGCCGCCAACTCGCGTCGCCACCGGCACAACGCCCGACGCCATGCCCTCCAGCGCGGCCAGCCCGAAGCTCTCCATCTCGCTCGGCATCAGTAACACATGGGCCTCGCGCAGCAGCGGCGGAATGTCATTGCGTTTGCCGAGAAATCGGACCGAGTCGATCACGCCCAACTCGTGCGCCAACCGCTCGGCCGCGCCGCGATCCGGGCCGTCGCCGACCATCCACAACTCGCATTCCACCGACCTCCGCGCGATAGCGTGAATTCTGATGCAGTCGAGCACGCGTTTCACCGGTCTGAAGTTCGACACATGGACGATGCGCTTACACCCGGGCTTGCGCTCGGCCGCCGGCGAATACAACGAGGCGTTGATGAAGTTGTGAATCACCTCGATGGGCTTGGTGACGCCGAACGTCTCGATCGTCTGCCGCCGCAGGTTTTCCGAGATTGAAGTCACACCGTCGCTCTGCTCGATGGAGTACTTTGTGATTGGAAAGTACGAGCGGTCCATGCCGACAAGCGTGATGTCGGTGCCATGCAGCGTGGTCACAAATGGCAGCCGCCGCGTGCCGGCGAGCATGCCGCGCGCCAGCATCGCCGACACCGAATGCGGAATCGCGTAGTGGACATGCAGCAGGTCGAGGCTGTGCTCAGTGGCCACTTCCGCCATCCGCGACGCCAGCGCGAGACTATACGGCGGATATTGAAACAACGGGTAGTTCATCACCTCGACTTCGTGATAGAGAATGTCCGGCCGCTCGCTCAACCGGATTGGATTGGCGTAGGTGATGAAGTGGATCTGATGCCCGCGGTTGGCGAGTTCCAGGCCCAACTCGGTGGCCACGATGCCGCTGCCGCCGTAGGTGGGGTAACAGGTAATTCCGATGCGCACGTGGCGAGTGTAGCAGGTCGATAATGAGGGGAGATGAAGATCGTAATCGCGGTGGCGCATGCCGACGACGAAACCCTCGGCTGTTTCTCGGTGCTGAGCGAGCACCCGAGGAACGTGCTTGTGCTGCACGCGACCAATTCGGCGCCGCGCGATCTGAAATACGCTCTGCGGGCCGGCTTTCTGACGCGCGCGTCCTACCAAGCCGCGCGGCGTCGCGAGATCCTCGATGCACTCGCCGTGCTCGATATCGGTGAGGACCAGTTTGAGTGCCTCGATATCGCCGATCAGGAAGCGCCCATCGAGTGGCCGCGCATCCGCGCGCGCGTCGCCGAGTCGAATCCGGACATCGTCTACACGCATACCTACGAGGGCGGTCATCCCGATCACGACGCGCTCGCCCGCGCGCTGGCCGGGCTGCCGAACGTGCACGAGTTCCCGCTCTATCACGCCCACGGCGCCGATCTGGTGCCGCATGAGTTTATCGACGGCGCGCCCGAACGCACCGTGCAGCTCACCGCGGCGCAACAGGCGGTCAAGCGCAAGATGCTGGCGTGCTTTCGTTCGCAGCAGCGGGTCATTGCGGGCTTCCCCATCGCACACGAACTTTTCCGTCCGATGCGCGCTTACGATTTCGCGAACCCGCCGCATGAGGGCCAGCTCTATTACGAGCGCCGGAAGCTTGGCTGGACATGGCTCGAGTGGCGCGCGGCGACTGCATGAAACCGGGGCTGCTTTCAACGCTCGTTTATCTGATTCCAATCATCGGCCCGCACGCGGCGTTTATCGCCGGCGGACTGCCGCTCATTCACGCCAAGCGCGATCCGTTATGGGGCGCGGCCGATATCGCGTCGCTCCTTATCTTGCAGGCCGGGCTTTACTTGACTCTCCGCAAGAAGCTCTGGTTCGGGCTGCTCGCCGCGCCATTTGCGATTTTCGCGGCCAACGTCTGGTTCAGCGCGTTGCTACCGGTCTACTTCCTGATCGAGCGCGATGACAAACCTATCGCCGGTAACCCAACGCCCGTATGTGGCGTGAAAGATTACTGGATCGAGCCGGTACGCTCCGGCGCCAGTCTCGAACTCGAACGGGCCGGTGTGGCATTGGTCGCGCGCGAACAGCAGCCGCGTTACGGCCTGCTCGATGCCGCATGTAGTATTAAACCGATCGAAGGCCCGAAGAACTTCCCGCAAGAGGTTGTTGGCGCGATCCGGCCGGATGGACGCACGTTGATCCGCCCAGGCAACGCCCGTCCGCCGCACAAATTTCTCTCGGGTGATGGAGAGGAAGTATGGCTTGACAAATCAACGGCACACGTTGACGACGAATCGTTCGAGCTACAACTGCCCATGCCCGCAAGCTGGTCGCTCCTCTCCTACGAAGACGGCGAATTTCTCGTCGCCCGCAACGAGCGCGAAGTGTGGACCGCCCGTAAAGGCGAGCCTGCGCGGCTGTTCGCCAAACTCGATTTCGGTTTGGCGACAATCTCGTTCCGCCGCTTGGGTGAGGGCTACGTCTATTGGGAAGGCTACAGCGAAGACCCGCGCTACAAGCTCGCCTGGAAGCTCGCCGAGGGCAGCGGCGGGATCGAAGTGCCGAAAGGCCGCGGCATCACGAGTGTGAGCGTGAATCCGCAAGGCTCGCTCATCGCCGTCAGTGTCTCGAGCACGCTCAACATCGGCGGCCGCCTTGACGCCGTCTTTGTGATCGACGCGGCTACCGGGCGTGAAGTGTGGCGACGCAGCGAGGATGTCTGGCGTGCGGAAATCGCCTTTGTCGGCAATGAACGGCTGGCTGTTACGCTTGATCGGCGGGTTGACGTGTTTGGTGTAGCAACGGCGCGATAGGCCCGGTCGACGTGCTACTCTACAACTCTCGATGGCCGCCGAGTCGCTCAAGAAAACCGCGGGCTGGGTCCACTTATGGGCGCTTGGCGTTGGCGGCGTTATCAGCGGCAATTACTTTGGCTGGCAGACGGGTCTGCTCGCCGGCGGCTTTGAAGGCCTCTTCCACGCCACGCTGCTGATCGCGGTGATGTACATCTGCCTCGTCTTTTCGATCGCGGAACTTTCGGCGGCGCTGCCCGACGCGGGCGGGTTTTACAACTTCACGCGAGCGGCGTTCGGAAAGGACCGGGCGTTTCTCAACGGCCTCACCGATTCGATCGAATACGTCACCACGCCTGCCGTTATCGTCGCCGGCATCGCGGGCTACATGAAGGCTATCGTCCCCGGTTCGAGCGACTGGGTGTGGTGGCTTGTGTTCTACCTCTTCTTTGTCGGCATCAACGTGGCCGGTGCGGCGCTGACGTTTCGCGTGTCGATGGTGATCACGGCGCTCGCGGCGCTGGTGCTCTTCGTCTTCTATTACGGCGCGCTGACCAGCGGCGCGTTCGACACGCACCTGCTGCACAACATCCCGCACAAAGGCTGGTACGGCATCTTCGCGGCGATGCCTTACGCCGTGTGGTTTTATCTCGCCATCGAACAGCTTCCGCTCTCGGCCGAGGAGAGTTACGACGCCTCGCGCGACATGCCACGCGCGCTGAAGTGGGGCATGGCGTCGCTGATCGTGCTGTCGATGGGAACGGTGGTGCTCAACTCCGGTGTTGGGCCGGGCGCGCAAGGCATCGGCGAGTCCGCCGCGCCGCTTGAAGCGGGGTTCCGCGCGGTCTACGCGAGTAAGGTCACTTCGATCGTGCTGTCGATCATTTCGCTCACTGGCCTGATCGCGAGCTTTCATTCGATCATCTACGCCTACGGCCGGCTGCTGTTCGCGCTGAGCCGCGCCGGGTTTCTGCCGGTCGCGCTGGCCAAACTCAACGGCCGGCAGACGCCGCACGTCGCGCTGATTTTTGGCGGCGGAATCGGGTTGTTCCTATGTTTCCTGGCGCGACAGTACGCCGGATCGGTCGGCGCGGCGCTACTGAACATGGCCGTCTTCGGCGCGCTTCTTTCTTACATCCTTGTGCTGCTCTCGTTTCTCAAACTGCGCCGTCACCGGCCGGACATGCCACGCCCGTATCGCAGCCCGCTCGGCGTGACCGGCGCGTATCTCGGCATTGCGCTCGCGGTGACGTGCCTGTGCGCGACGTTCGCGATCGAGTCGTTCCGGCCCGGCGTCGCGGGCACAGTGGTGTTTATCGCCGCGATGCTTGCATACTACTTCTTATACCGGCGTCACCATGTCATCGAACAATAACCCGATTTTTTCGCTTATCGCCAACGGCGCCATCGACACTGTCGTCGCCGGCTTCACCGATCATTACGGCCGTCTGATGGGCAAGCGCTTCGACGCCGAGTTCTTCGTCAAACATGTCGCCGCCGACGGCACGCACGCGTGCAACTATCTCCTCACCACCGACGCCGAGATGAATCCGACGCCCGGCTACAGCTTTGCCAACTGGGAACTGGGCTACGG
The DNA here is from genome assembly GCA_016871055.1 of Acidobacteriota bacterium. Classification (GTDB taxonomy): domain Bacteria; phylum Acidobacteriota; class Terriglobia; order Bryobacterales; family Bryobacteraceae. The sequence continues at coordinate 6,483 of VFZW01000150.1, read as the reverse complement.
CGACTTCCATCTCGTGCCCGACATGTCGACGCTGCGGCAGTTGACGTGGCTCGACAAGACCGCCTTCGTGCATTGCGATGTCGATCACGTCGTGCAAGCTCCGCGCAACATCCTGGGGGCGCAGATCGACAAGGCCGCGGCGCTTGGTTTCCAGCCGCTCGGCGCATCGGAACTCGAATATTACGCCTACCGAGGCAGTTACAGAAAGGCGCATAAGAAGGGTTACAAAAGCCTTGAGCCGCTGAGCTGGTATCTCGAGGATTACAACCTGCTGCAAGGCACGCGCGAGGAGTTCTTCACGCAGAAAGTGCGGCGGCATTTGAGGGCGAGCGGCATCGCCGTCGAGAACTCGAAGGGTGAGTGGGGACTCGGCCAGCATGAGGTCAACGTGCGTTACGCGCCGGTGCTGGAGATGGCCGACAATCACGTCATCCTCAAGCAGTGTGTGAAGGAGATCGCCGATCAGGCCGGCGTCGCCGTGACGTTTATGGCGAAGCCCGCGCAGGGACAGGCCGGATCGAGTTGCCATCTGCACTTGAGCCTGGCCAAGGGCGTCGGCAAGCGCAACGCGTTTGAAGATCCCGATCTGTTCCGCTGGTTCCTTGGCGGATGGCTTGCGCACACACCGGAGTTCATGGTGTTCTATGCGCCGACGATCAATTCGTACAAGCGCTTTGAAGACATGTCGTGGGCGCCGACGCGCCTGGCGTGGTCGAAGGACAACCGCACGGCGGGATTCCGGGTGGTCGGCGAAGGGCCGAGCTTGCGGATCGAATGCCGCATCCCCGGCGCCGACGCGAATCCGTATCTGGCGTTCGCCGCCGCGCTGGCTTCGGGCCTCGACGGCATCGCGAACAAGATCGAGCCGCCGCCGGTCTTCGAAGGCGACGTCTACGCCGCGCGGCAGTTGGCGCGCGTGCCGTATACGCTGGAGCACGCGGTCGATCTCTTTGCTGCGAGCGGCTTTGCGAAGACCGCACTCGGCGCCGAAGTCCACGCGCACTATCTGCACTTTTACCGGAACGAACAGAAACAGTTTGAATGCGCTGTCACCGATTGGGAGCGTAGTCGTTATTTTGAGAGGATTTAAGAAAGAATGCGTTTGAACAACAAAGTGGCGCTCATCACCGGCGCCGGAAGCGGCATCGGCAAAGAGACCGCGCTGCTATTCGCCAAGGAAGGCGCCAAGGTCGTCTGCGTCGACCTCAATGAAGACGCCGCGCGCGCCGTTGCCGCCGAGTGCGGCGGGCTCGCCTTCAAGGCCGATGTCTCCAGCGCCGCCGACAGCGAAGCCATGGTCGCCGCCGCCGAGAAAGAGTACGGCAAATTGAACGTCATCTTCAACAACGCGGGCATCTCGCACGCCGATGACGACGATGCCATCTCCACCACCGAGGCCGTCTGGGATCTGACCTTCGCGATCAACGTGAAGGGCGTGTTCCTCGGCTGCAAGTACGGCGTGCCAGCGCTGCGCCGCGCCGGCGGCGGATCGATCATCAACACCGCGTCCTTCGTCGCCATTCTCGGCGCGGCGACGCCGCAGTTGGCCTACACCGCCAGCAAAGGCGCCGTGCTTTCGATGAGCCGCGAACTCGCCGCCATTCACGCCCGCGAGAACATCCGCGTGAACGCACTCTGCCCCGGCCCGCTTCAAACCGAGCTGCTCATGAAGTACCTCAACACCGAGGAGAAGAAGCAGCGCCGCCTCGTCCACATCCCGATGGGCCGCTTCGGCCAAGCGAAGGAGATCGCCTACGCCGCGCTGTACCTGGCCAGCGACGAATCGTCCTTCGTCACGGGCAGCGAGTTCCTCGTCGATGGCGGCATCACCGCGGCCTACACCACTCCGCTCTAAGCCATGCAGAAAACAATTTCTCCGATTGACGGCAGCGTTTTTGTCGAGCGTGCACTCGCGACGCCGAGTGAGATCGACGGTGCGTTGCAACGCGCCGTCGAAGCGCAACGCGCGTGGTCGCAAGTACCTCTGAAAGACCGCATGGCCATCGCGCGCAAGTTCGTCGAAGCGATGGAAACGAAGGCCGACGAGATCGGCGTCGAACTGACCTGGCAGATGGGCCGTCCGGTCCGCTATACACCGAACGAAATCAAGCGTGGTTTTGCCGAGCGCGCGCGGTTCATGATTGACGCCTCGCCCGAGGCTCTGGCCGATCACGCCGTCGCGCCGAAAGAAGGCTTCACGCGTTTTATCCGCAAGACGCCGCTCGGTGTTGTCTTCGTCGTCGCACCTTGGAACTACCCTTATCTCACGGCGGTCAACTCGGTTGTGCCGGCCATCGTTGCGGGCAACGCGGTTGTGCTGAAGCACTCGGCGCAGACGCCGCTGTGCGCCGAACGATTCGCCGACGCGTGGCGCGCCGCCGGCTTGTCCGACGGCGTTTTCCAGTTCCTGCATCTGGCGCATAGCGATGTCGAACGTGTGATCGGTGACAGCCGTGTCGACTTCGTCGTCTTCACCGGATCGGTCTCGGGCGGTCACGCCATTCAGCAGGCCGCGGCGAAGCGCTTCATCGGCGCGACGCTCGAACTCGGCGGCAAAGACCCGGCCTATGTGCGTGCCGACGCCAACATGGACGACGCCGTCGAGAACCTCGTCGATGGCGCGATGTTCAATTCCGGCCAAAGCTGCTGCGGCATCGAGCGCATTTACGCGCACGCCGATGCCTTCGACGAGTTCGTCGAACGCGCCGTCGCGTTGACCAAGACCTACGTGCTCGGCAATCCGCTTGACGCGGCGACGACGCTTGGGCCGATGGTTCGCACGAGCGCCGCCGAGTTCGTGCGCGCGCAGATGAAAGAGGCCATCGCGCAAGGCGCGCGGGCTCATCTCAACATCGACAAACAACCCGGCACGCCGTACCTCGCGCCCGAGATTCTAACTAACGTCGATCACCGCATGCGTGTGATGACCGAGGAGTCGTTCGGGCCGGTCGTCGGCATCATGCGCGTGGCGAACGACGAAGAGGCGATCGCGCTGATGAACGACAGCGCCTACGGCCTCACCGCGGCGATCTGGACGCAGGATCAGGACGCGGCGCTGCGCATCGGCGGCCACATCGCCACCGGCACCTGGTTCATGAACCGTTGCGATTACCTCGATCCGGCGCTGGCGTGGACGGGCGTGAAGGACACGGGCCGCGGGTGCTCGTTGAGCTTGCTCGGTTACGACTCGCTGACGCGGTTGAAGTCGTTCCATCTACGGTCCATATGAAGCTCGGGCTGCTCCATTGCGATGAACTCCGTCCGCAGTACCCGGCGATGTTCAACGCGTGGCTGCCGGCCGAGTGGCGAGTCTACGATCTCACTCGCGGCGAAGCGCCCGCCGATCTTGACGAATGCGATGGGTTCGTCGGCACCGGCTCCCGCCGCAGCGTCTATGAAGACGAGCCGTGGATCCTGGCTTACGCGGAGCTGATGCGCCGGATGCATGCGGCGTCGAAACCGTTCGTCGGCATCTGCTTCGGGCATCAGATGATGGGCCGCGCGCTCGGCGGCCGGACGGCCAAGAGCCCGAAGGGCTGGGGCATCGGCGTGCATCGGTTCACCATCATCGCGGCAGAGCCATGGATGCAGCCGCCCGCGCCGTCGTTCGGGGCTTTGATGAGCTGTCAGGATCAGGTTGAAGTGCTGCCGCCGGGCGCGAAGGTCCTGGCGTCGAACGACCACTGCGAAGTGGCGATGTTCCGCGTGGGCACGTTGCTCGGCATTCAGGGCCATCCAGAGTTCACGCCCGAGTTCGTGCGGCCTATACTTGAAAGCCGCCGCGAGCGCATCGGGTCCGAACATGTCGACCGCGCGCTGGCGACTTTGAAAGAGCCATGTGAAGCTACGCTATTGGCCGGCTGGGCGCGCCAGTTCCTGACCGATGCTCTCCGGCCGCTGCACGATGACGCCGTCCTTGTGCAGAGTCACCGGCGTGCGGCAGACGATCGATAAATCGCCGGTCGCCATCACGCCCTTGGCGAGATAACCCGCGATCTCATGCAGAATGCGGAACCAACGGGCGTCGGGGTTTTCGGCCCACTTGGCCTCGTAGAGATTCAGTTTGCCTTCGCCCATTTCCAGGAAGTCGACTTCGCGCCCTTGGCCGTCGCGGTAGAACCATAACGACAGCGGCTTGTCGCTGTAGGAGTGGCGCTTACGCAACTCGGCGCAGATGAAGGTTTCCCAGATCATGCCGATGAGAGGCGTGTTGACGAGGTTCGGCTCGGTCAATCCGAGCAGGAAGCACAACATGCCCGTATCGTTGAGATACAGCTTCGGCGACTTGATCATGCGTTTGCCGACGTTTTCGAAATAGGGCTCGAGCAGATAGATCTGATTGGTCGCTTCGAGCGCGCTCAGCCAGCTCTGCGCGGTCTTTGGCGTGATTCCGACGTCGCGGGCGAGATCGGATACATTCAAGATCTGCCCGCTGCGGACCGCACAGGCGCGCAGAAATCGCTCGAAATCGCGGAGGCTGCCGATGTTGACGACCTGGCGGACATCGCGCTCGATGTAGGTCGAGACGTAGGAAGAGTAGAAGGCGTAGGCGTCGAGCTCCGGCGCGCGCCACAATTCGGGGAACATGCCGCGGGCGAGTATGGCGAGCTCACTCTTGCCGTGATTGGCCGGCAGTTCCCGCAGCGAGAGGGTTTCGAGCGAGAGGATCGCGGCGCGTCCGGCGAGGCTGTCACTAACCGCCTGCATGAGGGTGAACTTCTGCGAACCCGTCAGCAGGAATCGGCCCATGCGGGTGCGGTCGGCATCGATCTCGGCCTTGAGATACCGGAACAGGCCGGGGGCGTACTGCACCTCGTCGATCAGAAGATCGCCGGGGTAGTTGCGGAGAAAGGCTGCGCCGTCGCGATCGGCCATCTCGGCGACGCTGGGCAGATCGAGGGTGACGTAGGTGTGGTTGGGGAAGGCCTCACGCAGGAGAGTCGTCTTGCCGGACTGACGGGCGCCGGTGATGACGACGGCCGGGAACGTGGCGGCGAGACTTCGCACGAAATTTTCCTTAACTCTCCTGAAATAAGCCACATAGCAATTCTAGTAGTTGTAGTCGTGATTTGCAACAGCGGAGTTTACCTTAGTTTTTTCATACAGTTAGCAAGTTGTGTAGTCATGCCCCTAAATCGCCGGAGCCGTCACAGTCCGTGAGTGGGTAAGCGTCGTCAAATCAGCGTGATAGCAATTTCGGTAGTCGGAGTCGCAATTTGTATGCAAACACGTCAAGTCGAATGCTTCCTTGTGTTTAGCAAGTTGTGTAGTTGCACCCCTAAATCACCGGGGCAGTGATGATCGGAGAGTCGGTAAGCGTCTTTAAATCAATGCGATAGCAATTTATGTAGTGGAAGTACCAACTTGCAGGCTGAGACTCAAAACTCCCCCTATACGTCAGCGCCAACTCACGATACGATATGAAGCATGAGCAACGAAGCCCCTCGTCGGGACATTTTGAAATCGGGAGCGCTGGCGCTGGGTGCACCGGCGGTGTTGTCCGCCCTACAAGCGACTAAGGCGATCAAGGTCGGTCTGGTCGGATGCGGCGGGCGGGGCAGCGGCGCGGCGGCGCAGGCGCTGAAGGCCGACGATTTTTCGAACCTGACGGCGATGGCCGATGTTTTCCAGGAACGCATCGACGACTCCGTGGCGCGCCTGGAGCGCATCCACAAAGACAAGGTCAAGGTTGAGAAGGCCAACATGTACGTCGGTCTCGATGCCTACAAGAAGCTCATCGATTCCGACATCGACGTCGTGTTGCTGGCGACGCCCCCCGGTTTCCGGCCGGAGCAGTTGCGCTACGCGATCGAGAAGGGCAAACACGTCTTCTGCGAAAAGCCGATGGCAGTCGATGCGCCCGGCGTGCGGCACGTGATGGAAACCGTCCGCATCGCCAAGGAGAAGAAGCTCAACCTCGTCGCGGGTTTCTGCTGGCGCTATTCGAACTACATCGTCGACGTTTTTGATCGCGTGGCCAAGGGCGATATCGGCGACATCGTCACCTATTACGCCACCTACTACACCAACCCCGTGAAGCCGATGCCGCCGGCGTCCGATCGACCGGCCGGCATGAGCGACGTCGAGTGGCAGATCCGCAACTGGTACAACTTCACCTGGACCTGCGGCGACTCGCTCGTCGAACAAGCCATCCACAGCGTCGACAAAGTCGCCTGGGCGATGAAGGATCAACCGCCGGTTTCGTGTGTGGCCGTCGGCGGACGCCAGATTCCGGCGCACGGCGGCAATATCTACGATCACTTCGAAGTCAACTACCTCTACCCGAACGGCGTTCGGGCAATGGTGGCCACTCGCCAGATCGAGGGCTGCTACAACGAGAACTCCGATTACATCCTCGGCACCAAGGGCCAAGCGATTATCGGGCGCGGGCCGAATCCGCGCATCGTCGGCGCCAATGAGTGGACCTACAGCGGGCAGAAGTACGACATGTACCAGCGCGAACACGACATCCTGTTCCAGGCC
>VFZW01000149.1 GCA_016871055.1 Acidobacteriota bacterium | reverse complement strand
GTCATCGAAATGAAGGCCCCGACGACGCGCTGGCGATCCGCTTCCAGCCGTTGCGTCTGATCAAGAGCGCATGCTACACGAAGGGTCAAATCGCATGCGGCAGCTGCCACCCGCCGCACACCAACGCGGTGCGCAGCGACGCGGCGTTCTATCGGTCGAAGTGCGCGGCCTGCCATTCTACCGAACACGCCAATCAACCCGCCGACTGTCTGCCTTGCCACATGCCAAAATCGTCGCCCGCGCCCTACCTAAGCTTCACCGATCACTGGATTCGGAAGCGGCGGTAGTCGGCTTTCAGCGCCAGCGCTACGCCGTAAGGGCCCGCCCAAAGATACTTGGCCGCAGCCAGCGGGAACACTAGTCCGCGCATCAATTCAACTGGCGCGGCCGACGCCAGCACCATCGCCGAAAAGTAGAGAGCCGCCTGTGGCCCCGCGATCCATAGCCAGAGCCGCGATCGTTCGACGAGGGACAACTTCCGATTGATCACGCCGTTCTCTCTAGCCACTTGCAACCTGAAGTCGCGGTAGTTCTTGGATACCACCCGAGCGGTCAACAGAATCTGCAGTAGGGAAAAAACAGCTCAACAGCGAGGCCGAAGCCGGGACCTCGAAATCGGCTCGCAAATAGGAATCCGATAATCGACGAGATCGCCGAAGCCGGCCACGAAATCGCCCGATAAACCGCCAGCAGGTCACTCCACGAAAGTCGCGCCACTACTCATAGCGCAGCGCCACCACCGGATCTACCTTCGACGCGCGCCGCGCAGGCCCGAGCGTTGACAGCGTCGCCACGGCGGCGAGCAAGACTAGCGCCGCGGCCATCGCCAACGGGTCGGTAGGCTTAACGCCGTAAAGGAAACCTATCAGCAGCCGCCCCAATCCAATCGCCCCAGCAATTCCGATTGCCGCACCGATGCAAACGGTCCGCAGATTTTGTCCCACAATCAGCCGCACGATTTCGAGAGGCCTCGCTCCAAGCGCCATGCGCACGCCGATTTCCCGGAGCCGCTGGCTCACGCCATATGCGGCTACACCGTAGATGCCGAGGCACGCCAAGGTCAACGCGAGAACGCTCAACGCGCCCGAAATCGTAGCGGCGATGGCCGCCTCGCCGCGCGCTTTTTCAACCGTCTCTCGATAGGGCGCGGCGGCGGGGAACACTCGTTTGTCCGCTGCGCGGGCAAGTCGTACGGATTCGGCCAGAACCGGTTCCGCCAGGCCATCGAAGTGAATGAAGAAGGTCGAATTCTCCGTTCCGCGCGACGGCCGGTACATCTAGACATCGCCGCCGGCGAGCCCGCGAATATGAATGCTCGAGACCACTCCGATCACGGTAGCCTCGCCCACTTTCTGCCCGATCGGGTTCTCATCCGGCCAGAACTGCTTGGCCAGCGCTTCGTCAATGATGACGATGTCTTTGCGCGTCTCGTCGGCTGTCTCGAAATAGCGGCCCGCGCGTAGTGGAATCCGTAGCGTTTGATGAAAATTCGCCGACACGTCCGCAAACCCAACTCGCGTTTGCGCCTGCGTGCGCGGGTTGGAGAGCATCGTCGCATTGAACGAATTCCCCAGCGGAACGACACTGGAATGTGCGATGCGCTTTACGCCAGGAATTGCACTTATCCGCTCTGCCAGCGCGCCCAACACCGGCTGTGCCTGGGCGGTGTTCGCGCCGCTCGAGTCGAGCCGCGGATCCAGTCGGACGACATCCTCGAACGCGAAACCTGGCGAGATCTGCCGCGCTTCCTGCAGCGCCCGCACCAATAGTGACGAGCCGCTGACCAGCGTTGTGCAAAGCGCTACTTGCACGCCAAGCAACACGCCGCGCAACCGCCCCGACTGTGTCGCGCGGGTCGGCGTATGCAGACCCTTACTCAGTGTCCATGCCGGCGCGAGATCGGATAGAAGCGCGGCCGCCAACGTCAACGCCAGGATGCCAGCGAGCACTCGCCAGTCCAGCGAGAAACGCAAACTGCCAGCTTCCGCACCCGCGATCGAACCAAAAACGTACCCAGCCAGCCACGCCGAGATCAGCAGCGAAGCGCCGCCGGCCAGCGCGGCCACCAGTAGACTCTCGGTGATCAGTTGCCGAAGAATGCGGCCCGTTCCCGCACCGAGCGACGCGCGCACCGCGATCTCGTGCCGCCTGCTCATGGCCCGGGCAAGCTGCAGGTTGGCCGCATTCGCGCACGCCAGCAGCAGCACAAGCAACGCCGCCACGCTCACGGCGGCCAATATCGGCGCGGCCTGCGAGAAGAACCGGGGATTCGCCATTACAGTTGGATCGACAAGCAGGAACTTGTCCGGCTTGCGGTTAATCGTCTCGCGGTAGCGCGCGCTGAGGGTTGCAAGCTCCGCGGTTGCGTTCTTGCGGTCGACACTGGGCTTCAGCCTTGCAAAGACTTCGTTGCAGCAACGATTCGGTGTATTAAACTCGCCCGCTTCGGGATGAAAGATCTGACGCCACGGTGCCGGAACCCACAGCGCTGGCGAGCGCGGCGACGGCCCGCTGAATCCTTGCGCGGCTACACCGACAACTTGCAAGCGATGGCCGTTCAAGTCGAGCCATCGGCCCAGCACGCTCTGATCACCGCCGAACCGCGTCATCCACGTATCGAAGTGCAGCACGATCTCAGGCGCCGGGTTCTTATAGTCGCCGCTCGATGGGGAGAACCCGCGTCCAAGCGCGAAGCCTGTTCCCAGCACGTCGAAGTAATTTTCGACCACAACGTTCGCCATTGCCGTCCACATCGTGTCGCCCTGCGTAACGCGGATGCCGGTTGTATCGAACGCCGTCATGCCGGTGAACGACTGCGCGTTGTCGCGCATATAGAAGAACTCCGGCCAAACGAAACCCGAGTACCTGCCCGGCGCGCCGCGTTCGGCCAGCACCTGCACAACGCTGCCGGCGTCGCGGATATTCCAGGGCGCGAACAGGAGGGTATTGAAGATCGAAAAGACGACGCCCGTGACACCCAGGCCGAGCGTAAGCGCGCCCGCCGTTGCGAGCGTGAAAGTCTTGTTAGCGGCCAGAGCGCGCAGGCCGTATCGCACGTCCATCGCGAAGTCGCGCAGCCAGACGAATGCCCAAGCGTCGCGGGCCTGTTCGATTGCTAGCGTCGAATTACCGATCGCCCGCCGAACGGCCGCGCTATCCCCGAGTTTGACTTCGGTCATCGCTCGGTGAAACTCCAACTCTTCGGCCAGGTCTTCTTCGAACGTCGTGGATTTCCCGCGCAGGCGATTGATGAAGTTTCTCCAGTTCATATCAGACCGTCTTCAATATCGATTGAATCGCGCCGACCATCCGTTCGAACTCTCTTTCCTCCTCCTTCAGCCGCTTGCGTCCCGCGGCCGTCAGCTTATAGACCCGAGCCCGCCTTCCGGTCTCGGTGAGTTTCCATTCGGCTTCGGTCCAGCCGTTGACCAGCAGCCGCTGCAGCGCCGGGTAGAGCGAGCCCTCGCCGACTTGCAGCAGTTGCCCGGAATGCTCGAGCAGATACTGCGCGATGCCGTAGCCGTGCAACGGGCCGCGCGTTAACGTCTTCAAGACCAACAGGTCGAGGGTTCCGGGGAGTAGTTCTTGCTGAGGCATCGTCTATCGATGTATCGATTATCGGAGGAACACCGGACTCTGTCAAGATCAAAGTCATGGCCCAGTTGCGGACAATCATTTTTGACCTTGGCAACGTCATCATCCCCTTCGACTTCAAGCGCGGCTACTCCGCCCTCGCCGCCCACGTCGATTACCCAGCCGAGGAGATTTCACCCCGCATCCGCGCCACCGGATTGGTCGAGCGTTTCGAGACCGGTCTGATCGAGCCGCGCCCGTTTGTCGACGAGTTGACCCGCGCCATCGGCGCTCCAATCACCTACGAACAGTTCTGCGAATTGTGGACGTCGATCTTCCTAGAGCACACGCTCATCCCGATCGAACTCATGCGCGAGCTAAAGAAGAGCTACCGCATGGTCGTGTTGTCCAATACCAACGCCATCCACATCGGGATGGTGCGCGAGCAGTACCCGATCTTAGGGGAATTCGATCAGCTCGTGTTGTCGCACGAAGTGAAGGCAATGAAGCCCTCGCCGCTGATTTACTCCGCCGCCGTCGAAGCCGCGCAAGCGCGCCCGGACGAGTGCTTCTTCACCGATGACATCGCCGCCTACGTCGAAGGCGCCCGCGCGTTCGGCATCGACGCCGAACAGTTTCTCGGTTACGACAAGCTCCTCACCGATCTCCGAGCCCGCGGCGTCTCGGTCTAGCAACGAAGAATCACTTAGGCCCTGCCATCTTCCGATTCACCCACCCGCAAACCGCCTGCTTGTCCTGCTCGGTGAGAATCGCTGCCGGGTGCAGCTTCACATAACCCTCCTTCGGCATTTTGCCGGTTCTCACCTCCGTGCAAATCTTCTCAAATCCGCTCCAATCGCTGAACTCGTTTTCAGCCGGCAACAACCACTCGGAGAAGTTCAGCAGCCGGCGGCCGTCAGCCACGTGTTTCTGCACCAGCCACGACACTGGCGCGATATAGGAATACGCTGGCCAGACAGTCTCGTTCGAATGGCAGTCATAACATGCGCGTTTCAAGATGGAGGCCACTTCCGAAGGCGGCTTCATCACTTGTTCGAATCCACGCGCCGCGTCAAACGGCGGGTTCGACTTCGGCGGCGCGGCCGGCACAAATTGAATCACAGCCATCAGCGCGACGGCGGCGATCGACAACTTCTTCTTCATGACTACCAGGTTAGACGCGTGTTGAACTGCGCGACGCGCATGCCGCCGGCGCCGTTTATCTCGCCAAACGTCGCGCTGGTAATATCGGAGGTCGGGCCGTTGTAATTCACATGGTTGAGCGTATTGAACATGTCGGCGCGCACCTGCAAATTCATTCGTTCGCCGATCCGGAAATTCTTGCTCAGCGCCACATCGACGTTCCACGTCAACGGATTGCGGAGATACCCGTTCGCCACGTTGCCCGCGCGAACTGCGATCCGCGTCGTTGGATCGGTCGGCACGGCGACGAACGCGCTTCGGTTCAAGTACAACAGCGAACAGCGTCCGCCGGCCACGCAGCGCGTCGTCGACGCCTGTTCCCAGTTCGCGTTGTACGGGTTGACGCCGTTGCCGTTATGATCAGGCCGGCAGTGATAGTTCGACGCGCAAGGTTGTGTAAGTGTGATCGGCTCACCGGTGCGGGTATTGAAGATTCCGGCGACTTCCCAGCCGCCAAGCGCCGTTCGTGCAAACTTGTTCATGCCTTCGAAGCGCGGGAGGTTGTAGATCCAATCGGCGAGCAAGCGCTGGCGCGCATCGCCCGAATTGGGTCCGCGGTCAAGCCCGAGGTTGTTGAACTCTTGCAGATTGATGGCGGGATCGGAGCCGTAGTATGCGCCGATGTCGCCGCCGGTGACGCCGAGGCCTTTGCCCCAGGTGTAATGAGCGTCGAAGGCAAGGTTTTTCGTGAGGCGTTTCCGAATCGTCGATTGCCATGCGTTGTAGACGGTCTGCTGCGATTGATCTACGTAGTACGGGCCGCCGAATACGACGCTCGGATTTGGACGGATACCAGTGAGGCGATTGGGAAGATTGACCCGCCGGTGCAGAAGGAACTTTACACCGCGCACGCCCACGTAGCTTGTTTCGAAAACGAGCGTGGAAGACAGCGCCCGTTGAATGTTGAGCTGGAAGTGCATCGAGTAGGGATTCTCCAGTCCGGGGTTAAACGCGGAGAAGGGGAATCGCGCACCGGTCTGCGAATTGAGGCGTTCGACGATACCGCGCATGTCATCCGTGTATGCGGGGAATTTAAGCCCCAGCGTTCGCGCTTCGGCGAGACTCCAACTAACGCGGAACGGTACGATTGGATGAGCGACCGCCTGCCGCATCGCTCCGGGCATTTGCGGGCTGAAGAGAATGCCCGCGCCGCCGCGAATGACCGTCTTCGATTTCCCATCGGGATTGTAGGCGAAGCCAAGCCGTGGGCCAAGGTTCGCCCACGTATCGTGATTGTACGGATTGTTCGGATCTCGCGCGGCGCCGAAGTCGAACCTGTTCCAGTCGGTCGGCGGCGAGAGGTTATAGAAGCCCACCGGTACATCGGTTGTCGGCTTGGCGACCGCGTTTGAGTAGAAGTCGTAACGGATGCCAATATTGAGCACCAGCTTCGGCGTGATGCGCCAGTCGTCTTGCGCGAAGAATCCAAGCTCCCACATGCGCGAGGAGTAGTACGGCGAACCAAAAGTCGGCGTGACGCCGCTGGGAACATTGGCGAGGAAGTCGGCCTTACTCTGGAACGCGATCGAAGGATTCTCGGGATTGCTGCGGAAGCCGCCGTAGTGCATGAACCGGCTGCCGAACTTGAACGAGTGTTTGCCCGAGTGCCGCGAGAACTTTTGGTCGAGGCTCAGCGTGAGGCCGTCCATGTCCCAGATCTCGGCCGCCCCGGATGAGAAGCCCGACACGCCCGCGACGCTGAACCGGGCGACGCTCCGGTCCCACGGGGCTTTCTCGGCCTTGCCACTCGGGTCCTTCTTGAGGAAGAACTGATCGAGCCGGGCCATGTCGGAGTAGTTCCAGCCAAAGCGAGTTTCCGAAGTCCAGCGCGGCCGGCCCAGCGTGTAACTTGCCGCGATTCGATCCTGCACGTATTCGAAGGTGCGGTCGTTTGCGCCGTTGACGTAGTAGCTCGGATCGAGACCGAAGGGGCGCATGCGCGTGTAGTTGAAGGCGAGGTTACTCGAGTCCGTGACGCGATAGTCGGCCTTGGTGATCGTGTGGTTCTCCCGGCTTCTCACACTGCGCACCGTTTCGAAGCGGCCGATATCGTCGTTGATCGCCACGTTGGGCAGCGGCAGCATGTCCAGGTGCACCTTCATTTCCGCAGATGGATGCGCGCGTTGAATTTCGCTTCGGAATGAAGGAGTCGGCACCGTTCCGTTCACGCGGCGAGACGCCGATTCGCGGTACCCCTCATACGCGCCGAAGAAAAATAGTTTGTCTCGGATGATCCGCCCGCCGGCTGCCGCGCCGAATTGATTGAAGACGATTCGCGGTTTGCGGATTTCTTGACCGGTCGCCGTGCGCGCCGCCACGAACGGATTGCGCGCGTTGAGTACATGCGATTGATAGTTCTCGAAGAACGAGCCATGCCAGGTGTTCGCGCCCGATTTGGCGATGACGTTGACCTGCCCGCCAAGAACGCCGCCGTATTCGGCCGGAAGAATGCCTCGGATAAGTTGGACCTCTTGAACGGCGTCGATGCTCATGACGTCTATGTAGTTACGCGCGCCGTATTGCGCCATGCCGCGCTGTTCGGGATAGGAGTTCGCATCGGTGCCGTCGACGCTCACGCCCGTGCCGCTCGATCCAACACCGTTGATGCGGAGGTTCCGGTTCGATCCGATATCGACGCCCGAAGCCAGGCGCAAGACGCTCGATACATTGCGGCGCCCCAGCGGAAGCTCGGTCACTTTGAAACCTTCGAACGTTTGCAGTTGCTCGGACGACGCGGTCGACACCAGCGGCGCCGCGCCTTCGACTGTCACCGTTTCGGTCAGGGAGCCAACTTCGAGCGCGAAGCTCTGTCGAATCGTCTGGCCGGAAGAAAGTGCAAGGCCCTTGTTCTCAAACTTCTTGAAGCCGTTGGCTTCAACCCGGACGACATAGGTCCCGACACGCAGGAAGTCGAACGCGGCCTCGCCGGTTTCGTTGGTCGTGCGAGTGACCGAAGCGGCCGTCTCCTCGTGGAGAAGCGTGATGCTCGCACCCGGGACGACAGCGCCGGTGGTATCGTTGACCGTGGCGTATACCGTCGCGGTCGTAACTTGCGCGTATAGCGCGGGAGTCGCAAGGGCGATTGTTGCGAAAGCGAGTTTCATCGAACCTCTCCTATGCGGGAGGTTCTATCAAACATCGACCCGGGGCGCAAGGGGCGCGTAAATGAATTAGGCGGGCGCGCGATTGGGTGTAGGGGTGTTGCGCGCCCGCCTGTCGTAACGGGGATTGAACGTAAGGTGAATTCTGTAGTGGCTAGGTTACGGGCTCTCGAAAAAAATTCGTTAAGCGAATAAAAAGCGAAGAAAGTGCTTGACTGGGACGATTTGACGGCGCATACTGGAAGGCGAAGATAAAGCGAATCCGAGGCGCCGTATGGTCAAATCCACTTTCTCCCCGCTCTCCCTAGCATCGGCTGAAACACCCTTGGCCATCGGCCCGTCGGGTTGGCACTATCCGCATTGGGACGGCGTCATCTATCCCCGCCAGCGTCCACGCGGATTTCACGCGCTGGAATTTCTCTCCAGCCAGTTCGACACCGTTGAAATCAGCGCCTCGTTTGAGCACGACATTCGGCCGGAGTTGGCGCGGCTGTGGATGCACAAAGTCGAGTCGAATCCCCGGTTCAAATTCACGGCGCGGATGCACCGCCGCTTCACTCACGAGCGTCAGTTGGATGACGCCTCGGCCGAAGCGTTCCGTTCCGGCCTGCGGGAGTTGAAGCGTGGAAAGCGCCTCGGACCGCTTGTGATGCAGTTCCCGTGGTCGTTCCGATTCACAAAGGAAAACCGCGACTACTTTATCGCGCTCCGCCGTGCGTTCCACGAATTCCCGCTCGTCGCCGAAATGCGCCACGAAAGCTGGATGTCCTCCGAAGCTGTCGGCACGATGATCGACTATCACGTGGCCTTCTGTAATCTCGACCAACCCGCGCACCTCAAAGCGATGCCGCCGACGGCGTTCCTAACCTCCCCGATCGCCTATTTCCGGCTGCATTCTAAGCACAAAGCGTCGTGGTGGAACGAGTTTGCCCAAGGCGCGCGGCCGTCCAATCCCCTGAAGAGCTATGCGTATTCGCCCGCCGAACTGTCCGTGTGGAGAGAACGTGTCGACTCCGTGCGCAGCTTGGCCGAAGCCACCTACTGTGTTTTCACCAACGACGCGGGCGGGCAGGCCGTTCTGAACTCGATGCAGTTTGCATCCATGTTCAAGCGGCCCGTCGGGTCTTCCGCCGACTTACAACAATTCACGCTCGCCGTGGCCTGATATGATGGGCTCCTACGCTAAACCAGCAGAGGACCAATGCCTTTTACAGTGGAACGCGGATCGTCGGAATCCGGAATCGAAATCTTGACATTAAGTGGCCGCTTGACCCTTGGCCGCGAACTCCAACATTTAGAATGGACAGTGGAAGAGGTGATCAAGGCGCAGAAGAGCCGGGTCGTATTTGATCTGGCCGGCGTTTCGTTCATCGACAGCGCTGGCGTTGGAATTCTCATCGGCTGCCACGGGTCCTTGGCAAACGCGAGCGGCGGTTTGCGTCTGGCAGCTGTTAACGACCGCGTTGGGGCAGTTTTGTCCGTCACGCGCGTCGATAGTATCCTTTCGCTGCATCCTTCCACCGATGACGCCGTCAAAGCTTTCGGCTGAGGCGTTTTACAAGTCTCTTCAACCTCGTACGGATGGGTCCGATAAAGCGACGCCCCCTCATCTACAATCAAACTCAAGATACGCGTCCTCCTATCCCTCGCGCTTTCGGCCTCGGCCATCGCGCAGCAATACAACATCTACGAAAGCGACCACTTCGAACTGATCACGGGTGGATCGAAGGGCAGAGCGCAGGAGATTCTGGCCCAGTTCGAACGCGTCCGCGGATTTTTCGCCCGCAGCTACGGCGCCAGGGATCCCGTTCTCAAGCCGCGCGTCGTCGTCTTCTCGAACGAAAAAGACTCCCGCGAGTACGCCTACAACGCCGTCGCCGCCGCGTTCTACATCAATCTTCCGCACCGCGATTACATCGCCATCGGACCGTCGGCGTCGGGCGACGACCGCCGCTCGGCCGTTCACGAATACGTCCATCTACTTAACCGCCACGGCGACACCGAACTGCCCGTTTGGATGAACGAGGGCACTGCCGAGCTGTATTCAAACATCGAACCCGTCCGTAAGAAAATCCGCGTCGGGACCCCGATACCTTCTCACGCCTTCCTCCTGCAGTCGCAGTGGCTTCCGCTGGAGGATGTTATCCACGCCGACCACAAATCGCCGCTCTACAACCGGCGCCAGCACGTTGGGCCCTTCTACGGACTATGTTGGGCGCTGGTGCACATGCTCGCTCTCGATCCCCGCTATTCGCCGAAATTCTCACAGGTCTACACCGCATTTGGCGTTGGCAAGACTTCACGGGAAGCGCTTGAACAAACCTACGGCAAGCCGCTCAAAGCGATCGAAGCCGACCTGAAATCTTACACCCGCGGCAACGCCGTACTCGTCGTCAACTTCGACATCCAATTTGAGCGCGTCGACAAAGTGACGCCCCGACGCGCGACGGCCTACGATTGGGGCATCGCAATGGCCGACCTGAAGGCCGCCGCAAGAAAGAACGACGAGGCGCTGAAAGCTCTGCAGGCGCTTGTCAAGGAGGATCCCTCGCGCCCGGAATCCCACGAATCGATCGCCTTCGTTCATATGATGGATCGCTCCGACAAAGCCGCCGATGCCTTTCGGGCCGCGCGCAAAGCCGGCAGCGAGCACCCGCAACTCGCCTACTGGGCGCCTTCGATGCTGCGCAGTTATCAGGAATCGATGCCCGAGCTTCGCCGCCTGATCGAGAAGTACCCCGACTACGTCGAAGCGCGGTTGCGGCTGGCCTCGATGCAGGTCAACACTTGGGAGTACGGGAACGCATTCGCCACGTTGAAGGCGATTCGCAAGGTGAATCGTAAGCAGGCGATGGATTACTTCCCGCCCATGATCCAAAGCGCGTGGATGCTAAAGAACATGGACGAGGCGCGCGCCGCGGCGTCTCAGTTCGTCAAGACAGCGCGCACCGAACGCGACAAGGAACGTGCCAATGAGTTGTTCGCGTTTGCGATGAAGGACCCGCCCGAGGAGAAGGCGGAACTGGCGAAGGTCGAATCGATACTGCCAGCAGCGGCCAACACAGCCATCGCCTTTGAGCCGGATACGACGGAACTGATCCTGCCCGAAGATAGCGGGCTCGAAGTGGTCAAGGAGAACGGCAAATTCTCGCACCTGCGCCAGATCGAATCGACTTACCTCGAAGGCACGCTCATCAACTTGGAGTGCGCCGCGCCTTCGGCTATCCTTCATGTTCGCGACGCCTCCGGCCAGATTACGCGCCTGATCATCCTCGATCCCGGCGACGTCAAACTTGTCAACTCCTCCACCGGAACTGGAAATCTCGATTGCGGCGAGCAGAGCAAGAAGGTGAAAGTCGGTTTCCTGCCACGCGTCAACGAAGCGCAAAAGACCACCGGAAATCTTCGCAGCATCGAGTATTTGCCATAGTTCTCACGAACGCGCTGGACACATCGTCCGATGATGTGATTCAATCGCACCGTATGCAAATCAATCGACGCGCCGCTTTCCGTCACTTGGCCGGCATGTTTGGCGCCGCGCCCTTCGCCGCCTTGGCGCAGGATTTGAAAGACCCAATCAACGTGTTCGACTTCCAGGCCCTAGCCAAAAAGAAGCTCGACCCCCTTGCCTGGGACTACCTCGAAGGCGGCTCTGAAGACGAGGCATCCCTTCACGATAACCGCGCCGGTGTTCGCAACATCATCATCCGCCCGCGCATGCTCGTCGACACGCACAAAATCGACCTCAAAACCCGCTTGCTCGGCCTCGATCTCGACTACCCCATCATCCTCGATCCCGCTGGCGGCAAGAACTGTTTTTTCCCGATGGGGGAACTCGAAGTCTCGCGCGCCGCCGGCCGCGCCAACGCTCTCCACATCACCAACGGCGGTATCGAAGAAACGCTGCAAGCCGGTACGGCGGCCAAGAACTGGTGGCAGTTGACCACCGGCGGAATTCTGACCAACAAGCCTCGCACGAAAACCTTCGTCAAACGCCTCGAAGACCAGGGCTGCAAAGGAATCTGCTTCACCGTCGATATCATGCACGTGTCGCACCGCGAGCGCGATATTCACAACGGACTCGAGCGCGCCTGGTGCGAAAGCGGTCTCCCCAAGCGGGATGCCGCCGGCAAACTGCCGGTGGCTAAGAATCCATGGCGCACCGGTATTTATCCTTCCAAACCCGAGCCGCTGCCGACCTGGGAGACGCTGCAAGACCTGTGTGAGGCCACATCGCTGCCGGTAATTGTGAAAGGCATCATGACCGCCGAAGACGGCGACAAGTGCGTGCGGTACGGGGCAAAGGCATGCATCGTGTCCAATCACGGCGCGCGCCAACAGGATCACGTCGGCGGCACCATCGAGGCCCTGCCCGAAGTCGTCAAAGCCGTCAACGGCCGCATCCCTGTCCTGGTCGACGGCGGCTTCCGCCGCGGCACCGACATCCTCAAGGGTCTCGCCCTCGGCGCGTCGGCGGTCTGCATTGCGCGGCCCTATCTTTACGGAATGGCCTGTTTCGGACAAGCCGGCGTCGAGCGCGTCCTCGAACTCATCAAGGTCGAACTGGCGTTGAACATGGGGCTGGCCGGCGTACCGAATATGCGCGCCATCGATCGTTCCCTGGTGCGAGTTCGCGTTCCCGCGCTTTAGGTCCGTTGCGAACTTGTTTTCTTCGCAGTCGTGCGTCCGGCCTCGTCGAGCCGCACGATCATCGTCGACTCGCGAGCGCACAGGCCGCGCAGGCACGGCCCCTAAGAATGCGCGCAGAGCATGTTTCCGTTGAAGAATCCTGCTTCGCAGCCGAACATCTTCTGAATCGACGCGCCCTCTTCTTGCGGGATCGCCCTGTGAAACGCCTCGACGTTTTCCTGCGGCACTTTCTTCATCGCTTGACCTCCACAACCTGAACGCCGTCAATGACGACGTAGCCGTTCGCGCCTTCGTTCCCAACCGTCACCGTGAAAGATCTCGGGAGTTGAAGCGGGCCGATCCATTCGCCGGCCTTCTTCTGGTTGATGCGGACCGTCGTGCCGTTGATCGTCACAGGCGTGTTCGACGCGCGATTCTCATGCGCCGGATAAAGCACCCGCAGCCTGTAACGACCGGCCTTCGGAACACCCACCGTGAAATCCGCGCGCGTCTTCCGGTCATGCGTGTTGCCGTCGTGAAAATACTCGGGCCCCAGGAATGGCGACGACGCGCGACTCGCCCGCCAGTCGCCGTGCATCGTAGCGTCCTTGTCGTCGAGAACAATTCCTTCCAGCTTGCCGCGATCGATCCCCTCAGGCCGCTTGAATCCGGCCGGCAACTCGACGATCTGCTTGTCGTCGAGCAATCTCGTGCGTAACTTCGCATAGTCTACCGCCTGGACACTGATCTTGCCGTCGATCGCCTGCGCGGCCGCGGTCGCCGCCGATTATCCAAGCACCATGAACACGGGCTCCATGCGAATCGAGCCGTATGCGATGTGCGACGCGGATAAACAAATCGGTACCAGGAGATTCTCGGCCTCGCCTTTTCTTGGCACGATCGACCGGTACGAAATTGGATACGGCACGAATCCGCCAACTTGCACGTTGTCCTCATTGCGCACCCAACCTTCTTTGGTTACATAGCGCTGCACGTTGTGCGAGTCCATTCCGTATGCGCCCATACCGACCGAGTCCTTCGCGTACTGTTTCGCGATGATGTGGTTTTCCGTCATCACGACATCACTGACCATTCGCCGTGCTTCCCGGATGTAGAGTTGTGTCGGCCATCCACCGTTGTTGGCGAAATCGTCCTTCGGCAGTCCCCACTGGCGGTAATATTCGCGCAGCTTTTCCGGCACGCGCGGATGGTTCTGCAGCGTCCACATGTAGCCCTTCTGATAGATCTCGTGCCGCTTGATGATACGTTCGCGTGTCGCGTAGTCGCCTTCGGGATAGTCCCAGTTCGCGCCCATGTAGTCGGTGGAAACCGCCCCATGATTATTGGTATCGGTTTTGCCGTTTGGGATCGGATCGTACTTCGACGATGGATTGTGATACTTGCCGGTTTCAGCGAAACGCAGCAGCAGTTCATGATCGCGCTCGTCGTAGCCCGAGGGTTTCTCAATTGCGATGCGGTTTTCGGGAATGTGGGAAAGGCACATGCGGAAGCAGTAGGCCTGGATGCGTTTGTCGCCGATGCCGATCTCGCCCGGGCCGTTGGGATCGATGATCGGCAGCAGCCCGCTCTTCGGATCGCCCGGAACGACATACGGCGAGACTAGTGTCCTGTCTCATATAACTATGTACATATAGGCAGAGTTGCCTCATACTGGGTCATGTTCACCCCAGCAGCTCCCTTGGCGGTAGAAGCGAGCCAACGGGAGCAACTCGAAGCCTTGCTCCGGAACGGAAGCTCCCCCCAGCGTGTGGCGCTACGCTGCCGGATTCTCCTGTTGGCGGCGAAAGGCGTC
>VFZW01000148.1 GCA_016871055.1 Acidobacteriota bacterium | reverse complement strand
CGACGATGCCGGAGATCTGGCGAGCCGCGTTGGTTGCGTGATTGGGGTCGGGATCGATCGAGACCTGCGGACCGAAACGGTATCAAACCAGTGTCAACCCAGATTTTGCACCAGAGCCGCCGAAGGTGCTGGAGCCGTAGCGGTCGGGAGCGTTTGTCGATGCGGCGAAGATGAAGAGATACCGTTCGCCGTGCGGGTAAGGCAGCGGACGAAGGAGCAAGCCGTTGACGAACGAGAACATCGCGGTCGTCGCGCCGATACCGATGGTGAGGGCGAGGATGGCGAGTGCGGCTACGCCCTTGGCGTTTTTCCAGGAGCGCCAGGCGTG
Organism: Acidobacteriota bacterium; assembly: GCA_016871055.1. GTDB lineage: Bacteria > Acidobacteriota > Terriglobia > Bryobacterales > Bryobacteraceae. The sequence goes on along the minus strand of VFZW01000148.1, from coordinate 14,038 downwards.
GAGGAGGGGCGTCAGCATGCGCCCCTACAGCGGAACGGCGTTGCGGCTGACGTATTCGTCGACAGGACTTTCGTCGCGGGCCACGTAGTGAAAGACCTCAGCGTAGCGCAGGCCATGGGCTTTGCCGCGGACGCGGTCGCGCGAGAGAGCGAGATGTTTGGCGTATTGGCGATTGGCGGTTTCGTCGTCGTTGCCGAGTAGCGGCAGGCGCTTGCCCTGTCTTGCAAGGCGTGCCTTTAGCAGTGCGCCGTTGTTGCCCGCCGGGCCTTGCGTGACGTTGGCGAGATTGGCGTGGACCTTTGCGTCCATGAAGTCGGTGATATCGACAACGCGGTTGACAATCTGCGGGCCGCGCGCGAAATAGTACGCATCCTTTGGGCCATGCGGCGTGAGGCCGGCGCGGAAGTGTTCGGGGTAGTCCCACGTGCTGCCGGCCATCCAGAAGGCCGATTCGACGGCCTTGGCGCCGACGGTGTGATCGGGATTGCGCTCATAGAGCGTCGAGGGATCGTAGACGAGGACCGTATCGACCTTCAACATGCGGAAGAGGAAAATGAGACGCGCGCGCATTTCAACAATGGGCCAGGCGTCCATGTTGTGATTGGGGTAGTTGAGGAATATCGACTCCTTGCATTTTAAGCGGCGTCCGACTTCAAACGTGTCGTTCTCATTGGTGTGTACGATCTCGCCGATGGTGCGGCCGACGCCGGCCATGGAGTCGTTTGACAGCGTGATGAGATAGCCGGTGTAGCCTTCGTCGATCAGCTTGAGCACGGTGCCGCCGGCGAAGATGGGGATGTCGTCGCAATGCGGTTGAATAGCGGCGAGGACCTTACCCTGATGCGGCTTGCCGGGGCGGCGGCGCTCGATGGTGACGGAGCTTTGATAGGAAACGCTGCCGGTGCCGCCGGATTCGTACTCGCGGTCGATTTCTGGTTCGGGGACGCCTTGCAACAGGCTGGTGGAAAGAACGAAGTCTCGGCGCTGCATCCGACGATTATGAAGGATTTTGCGGCGGTTCGCTGGACTGGGGGCGATCGCAGGGGCAGCAGTCGGAGCAGCGGCGGCATCGCGCGCAGCGGTGGCTGAGGCAGGTGTCCTTGGTACACCAGGCACAAATGTCTTTGGAGGGTTCGTGACAGATGCAGCACGAAAAATGGGACGGAGTGATCAAGGGCGATCCTTTTTTGCGGGGGTGGGCTTGGGCTTGGCGGCGGGGCGGGCCGGCGGCTGGCGGACAAGCATGTCGCGGCAGCGTTGCGCTTCGTTGTCCATGACGTTGAATTCGGCTTCACTGGCGACGGCGAGCTCGAGGATGTACTGCTTCAGCGTTTCGCGGTTGTTGGCGTTTTCGTCGGACACGCCCATCACTAGATCGGCGAGCGCGGGGTTCTGATACTTGCGGACGCCGGCGGCGAGCGAACCGAGATAGCCTTGCATCGATTCGAGACCGTACAAGGTTGCCAGCGCGTGCGTGATTTTCGACGGTTGCGCGGCGAGTTTCTGTGACGCCGCCTGAAGCCCTCCGATCGACTGCGAGACGCGCTGCCATTGCAATTGATAGGCGTCGGGCGCGCCTTGCGAAATCCAGTCGGACGGGCGGATCTCGGCGATCAGCGGCTCGATCTTTTTCGCGTTGTCGACGAGCGAAGTAAGCAGCTTGCGCGTTTCCCATTCCGGAAGTAAGCCGGGCTGCTGTCCGAATGCCGGGCCTGCGGCCAACGCCGCGAGGACAGGAAGAAGCCTCATTCTTCTAAGATAGGCTTTCTAGGAGATCGCGCACAACGGACTCGCTTCGTCTCGCCTGTGCGCTACTGCGGAGGAGGCGGCGGGGGAGGTGGTGGTGGGGGAGGAGGTGTAGACCCACCGGTGTCGCCGGGAAGTCCTCCACCACCTGGGGCAGGCGCCGGTGTTGTGCCGCCGGCGCCGCCATTGCGCGGGAGTCGATAGAGGACGTTGGAGGCGACATCACTCGCCATTTGCAAGGCGCGGCGCATTAGGCCGCCCTTGTCGAGGTTTTTCTGAGCCAGCGGCTGCGACTTGTAGACGCGCAGATATTCACCTTCGCCAAGTTCCCTGCCATTGTCGGTTCGGATGAGTGCGTGGCGGACGTTGACGCGACCTTCTTCGACAAGCACGAGCGTAGTGCCGTCTTCGTCTTCGATTTGGACGTCGTAGATTGTCCCGCGCACCGAGATGACCGCCGTTGGCGTGGTAACGCGATTCGGGTTCGGCTGGCCGCCGAATTTCTGGATATGAATTTTCACGCGGCCCAGGAAGAGGTCGAGAAGATCTTTCCACTCGCCGGCGTTGTTGCGGAAGATGACGTGCGAGTTCGGGAAGACTTCGAACGTCGATCCGTCGTTAACCTGGAACAGTGCGTACCCGGTTGCGCCGGTGACGATCTCCTGACGCCGCTGCACGAAGTCACCGACGTTGAGCGCCCAAGGTTCGCGGTTCTTAAGCACCGAAACCTGGCCATTCAATTGGACGACCTTGGCCGAGTAGGTCTGCGCTTCGGGGAACAGAGACGGCAACTGGGCGTAGGCGGGCAGGGCCGTAATGACCGCGCCGAACGCGAAGCATTTCCGAATTGTCGACACCGATAGCATGTAACTTTTGGTGGAACCTAACCCAGCATTCCAATCCTACCACTAAAATTGCATAGCAAAAAGGGGTCCTTTGCAGGGCAGGTTGCCAAGATGAACAAAATCAACAGTTTTTCGGCGCCGGGGCCGATAGAAGAGGAGAGATCGTGCTTCGGAAGTGGATACAATGGACACAGTTGTTGAGTCCAAAACGACACTCTGTAGCGTCTTCATACAATAACGGATGATTTACCGATCGACAATCTGGCTGGCCTTGCTGCTGTCTCCTACGCTGTTTGCGGAGTGGCGGCGGCTTGGCAATGCGGCGATCGACTTGCGTTTGAGCGGGCTGGCGACCGGGCCGATTGAGCGCGCCGGGTGGTCGGCGGATGGGGGCCGGATATTTGCAAGCGCGCCGATGGGCGGATGGCTGGCGAGTGAAGACGGCGAATCCTGGAAGGCTGCCTTGGACGAGCCAGTTACCCAGATTGCGGGTATTGCCGCTCGGTTGCCGGAGCCAGGAGCGACTGTTGCGGGGACGGGGCGCGCCGGGTGGCTGTATGCCGCGGGCCAGAATGTGTGGCGATCGGAAGACGGCGGACGTAGTTGGCGCAATCTGACGATATGGAAGCGGTCGTCGCTGCTTGGCGGACCTGCTCGCGCGGTGGCGGTGCGGCCGGGAGTCGCGGAAGAGATTATCGTAGCGGCGGCGACAGGGCTTTGGAAATCGGTGGACGGTGGAACTTCGTGGAGCAGTCTGAACGCGGGCCTGCCACAGTTGCCGGTGCGGCGGATCGTGAGTTTGCCGCGCGAGGCGTCGGGGTTGCGTGTGGCGATGCTCGCGCCGGCGACCGTCACGCCCGCCGTATTCGAATGGGCGCCGGGTGAGCGCACGGCCTGGCAACCGGTTGGCGGCGTGCTGGCGGTCGAGCAGGAAGCGAAAGCGGCGCTGTCGCGCGAGTTTGGCGCTCTGATTACGACGATCGCGATTGGCGGCGAAGTTGTGTATGCCGGTGCGGCCGATGGCCGCGTGTTTGTGTCGCTGGATCGTGGCGCGTCGTGGATGCCGCCGGCGCGGAATGAAGGCGCTGCCGTCGAAAGTTTCGTGATCGATCCACAGGAGCCGCGGCGCGCGCTGGTTGCCTTGAGGCGAGAGGGGGCGGGTCCGGTCGTATTGCAAACCACCAACGGCGGGCTGTTCTGGTATGACATCTCTTCGGGCATCGGCACGAATGCCGTATACGGGGTGGCGGCGGATTTTCGGTCAGGCGCTGTGTATGCCGCCACGGCCGCTGGCGTGTTCTGGACGACGACCGACTTGACCGCGCTGGCAATTCCCGCGCCCTGGAAAAAGACGGACGGCGCGCTGCCGGAGGGTCCGGTGCTTGATGTCAAAGTCGACGCGCTCGGTCAGACGGTTTATGCCGCCGTGCACGGGCATGGCGTATTCTACGGCGCTGCGCCGCACAAGCAATCGACGATTCGCGTGGTCAGCGCAGCCGATTGGGCGGAGCGTCCGGCCGCGCCAGGTGCGTTGGTGAGTATTCTCGGCGCGAAGTTGACCGGTGTGCGCGCGGGCGGCCGTCCGGCGACGGTGTTGTCGGCGGGCGAGCGCGAATCGCAGGTGCAGTTGCCGTTCGATCTCGACGGGCCGACGGTGACACTGGCGCTCGAAGCGGGCGGGACTATTATTCCCACCGTCCTTCCCCTGCGACCCGCCGCGCCGGCAATTCTGGTCGACCGGGACGGCACGCCGATGTTGATGGACGCGGCGACGGGCGTGTTGATTGACGCGCAGAATCCGAGCCGTTCGGGATCGGTCCTGCAGGTGTTGGCGAGCGGACTGGGGCGCGTACGGCCCGATTGGCCGGCCGGCGTGGCGGGACCCGCGGAGAATCAACCGGCCGTCGTGACGCAGGTAAAGGCGTGGCTCGACGGAGCGCCGGTGGAAGTCGTGAAAGCGGTTCTGGCGCCGGGCTACGTCGGATTTTATCTCGTCGAAGTGAAACTACCCGATGTAGTGAACGCGGGAACGTCGGAATTGTTTCTCGAAGCCGGCAACTCTACGACCAACAGAGTGCGTCTTTATATCGAGCAGTGAGGAAAACTCGAATGACAAATCGCCGTGAGTTGATCGCCGCCCTGGGGGCCGCCCCGCTTGGCGCGCAGGAAGCCAAGAAGGGCGAGAAACTGGCGCCCTATTATCCAACGCCGGAACTGGTTGTCGAAAAGATGCTGCAGTTCGCGGTGGTGAAGAAGGGTGAGACGGTTTTCGATCTGGGTAGCGGCGACGGGCGCATCGTCATCATGGCGGCGCAGAAGTTCGGCGCGAATGCGGTGGGCGTGGAGTTCGACAAGGACCTGGCCGTACAGAGTTCCGAGCGCATCAAACGCATGAACCTGGCAAGCAAAGCCAAGATCATCCACGGCGATATGCTGCAGCAGGACTATTCGAGCGCCGATGTGATCACCGTCTATCTGCTGCCGGTGGCGAACGAAAAGTTGCGGCCGTTGCTGGAGAAGCAGTTGAAGAAGGGCGCGCGGATTGTCGCCCACGACTTCGAAGTCGGCGGCTGGAAGTACGACAAGCAAGAGATCATCGAAGACGACGGCGAGGGGCGCAGCCACACGATCTTTTTGTACAAGCGTTGACGGGCATATGCTAGCTTTATCCCGAGAGGTTAGTGAATGAAACTTCTGCTATTGGTATTTGGGGCGCTGGCGATGTTGGCCCAGACGCAAACGGCTTCCGTGCGCGGCGTGGTGCAGGACGCCACCGGCGCCGTCGTTCCGAACGCGCTGCTGACGTTGACGAACATCGGTCAGAATCGCCCGTGGACGGCGACTTCAAACGATCAGGGCGCCTACGTTTTCTTCCAGATTCCGCCCGGTAACTACAAGCTGAGCGTCGAGGCGAAGGGCTTTAAGAAGTTCAACCGCGACGGACTGGTTCTGCAAGTGGCGCAAGTCGCCGAGTTGAACGTGCCTATGGAAGTGGGCTCGGTGAACGAGTCGTTGCAGATTACCGCCGAGACGCCGCTGCTGGAGACGGCGAGTTCGACGCTGGGCGAAGTGGTGAACTCGCTGACGAGCGAGAACCTCCCGCTGAATGGGAGAAACGTGTTGCAGTTGGTGGCGTTGACGCCAGGCATCAACACGAATACTTCGTTTCGCGGCAGCGGTTCGGGCGGCGGCAGCATCGCCGCGGTTGGCTTTTCGGCAAATGGCGGGCGCAACGTTTCGACGGCCGTGATGCTCGACGGCTCGCCGCAAGAGGTGATGGGTTACAACCAGCCTGCCTACGTTCCGTCGCCAGATGCGCTGCAAGAGTTCAAGGTCCAGACCAATTCGATGTCGGCTGAGTACGGGCGCACCGGGGGCGCGGTCGTCAACATGGTGCACCGGTCCGGCGGCAGCGAGTTCCACGGCGTACTGTACGAATTTCTGCGCAACAACGTCTTCGACTCCAATGGGTTCTTCAACAATTTGAACGGGCGATCGAAGGCGGCGTTCCGCTACAACCAGTTCGGCGCGACAGCCGGCGGACCGCTGACGCGCTCGCGGCAGACGACGTTTTTCTTCTTCAACTACGAGGGGATTCGACAGGTGAATCCGGGCGAGCAGACTTTCTCGGTTCCGACCGCGGCGATGCGGCAGGGCGATTTCTCGGCGATCAGCGGAACCATCTACGATCCGGCGACAATCGACGCGGCTGGCGAGCGTCGCCCGTTCGCCGGCAACCGGATCCCGGCCTCGCGCATCGATCTCGTCGGCGCGAAGATGGCGTCGTTTTATCCAAGCGCGAATCGGGCGGGTTTGGTTAATAACTTCTTCTCGCAAGCCGGATCGAGGACGAGGCGCAACAACGTTTCGACGAAGATCGACCGCCGCATCTCGGACAATCAGAACCTGTTCGGGCGATTTTCCTGGGAGAGCGCGACGACGAACTCGCCGAATCACTACGGCAACGCGGCCACCGCGACGCCGGGATTCACGGGCGCCCGCAACAAGAGCGGCACGATCGATGACTCGTATCTGTTCAAAGGCTGGCTGCTGCACGGCAACTACGGCTATTCGTATCACTCGAATCCGCGCGGACCGCTGGAGAACACGATCACGTCGAGCGAACTTGGTTTCCCCGCCGCCGTGCAAGCGGTCGCACAGTTTCCGATCTTCCCAACGGTTTCGGTGACGGGCTACTCGCAACTCGGGCCGGAATCGAGCTATATCGTCGGCAACAAGTTCGAGACGCACACCTGGACCGGTGACGCCGCGAAGCTGCAAGGCACACACACGTTTAAGCTGGGCGGCACGTATCGCTTGAACCGCGTGTCGAATTTCCGGCCGAACAATCCGAACGGCAACTATACGTTCAACGACGGTTTCACGCGGCGTTTTTTCAATCGCACCGGCGGCGGCGACGCGATCGCGTCGATGCTGCTCGGCTTGGCCAGCGACGGGCAGATGCGCAGTGAGCCGTCGTTGTCGCTGCAAGTCGCCTACGCGGCCTTCTACGTGCAGGACGACTGGCGCGTGAACAGCCGGTTGACGTTGAACGCCGGCGTGCGGTGGGACACCGACTTGCCGATGACCGAGCGATTCAATCGCACGTCGTGGTTCGATCTCAACGCGCCGCTTCCAATCAGCGTTCGCGGTTTTGCGCAGCAGCGGGGCGGTCTGGTGTTTGCCGGCTCTCGCACGCCCGGCGCGCCTCGCGGGATCAAAGATGTCGATCGCAACAACTTCGCGCCGCGGCTCGGCATCGCCTATAAAGTGACGCCGCGATTGATTGTGCGCGCGGGCTCGGGATTTTTCTATTCGCCGACCACGGGGACAGGGCCGAGTCCTGCGGCCGCTGGAGCGCTCGGCTTCAACGCCATCACGCCATACAACTCGTCGATCGACGGTGGACGCACGCCGTACGCCACGCTGCGCAATCCGTTCCCCGATGGGTTCATCGTGCCCGAGAACGGCGCGAACGGGTTGTTGACTTTTATCGGCCAGGGCATCAACGCCAACTTGCGGTACGACCGCGTGCCGTACTCGGTGCAATGGAATTTTAACGTGCAATACGAACTCCCCGGTTCGACGTTGTTCGACATCGCATATGCCGGCAACAGCGGCGTGAAGCTGCAGGCCAATTCGAATCTCAATCAGATTCCGGACTCGGCGCTGGCGTTGCGCGATGGGTTGAACACCGTCGTCGCGAATCCGTTCTTCGGCGTTGTGCCAGCGGCGACGGGGCTCGGCCGCGAAACGACCACCGCCGCGCAACTGCTCCGGCCGTATCCGATTTTCACCGGCGTGACGCATCAGTGGGGATCGCAGGCGCACTCGAGTTATCACGCGTTGCAGAGCAAGTTCCGCAAACGTTATTCGAACGGATTGCAGTTCTTGGCGGCTTATACGTGGTCGAAGACGCTTGACGACGTGTCGTCTGTGGCTGGCTTCCTCGGCGATCAAAATCCTGGTTACACCAACAACAACCGGCGCGACCTGGACCGTTCGCTATCCGGTTCGCATGTGCCGCATGTGCTGGCGCTGAACTTCCAGGCGGAATTGCCGTTTGGCAAGGGGAAGCGGTTCCTGAATCACGGTGGTGTTGTGAATCGTGTCGTGGGTGGGTGGAGCGTGAATGGGATCGGATCGCTGTAGGCGGGGTCGCCGATTGCGGTTGTCTCACGCAACAACACTACGGCGTCGCAGGGCGGCGGGCAGAGGCCGAATTCGACGGGGATCAAGAGCGCCACGAGCGGATCGACCAAGCAGCGGATCAACGGGTGGTTCAATCCAGCCGCCTTCGCCGACGCGCCGCCGTTCGCGTTTGGTAACGCCAGCCGCTTCTTGCCGGACAATCTCGGCCCTCCGTTGCATACCTGGGACGTGTCGCTTCTAAAGGATATCCATGTGAATGAGCGCGTACGGTTTCAATTGCGCGGCGAATTCTTCAACACATTCAATCACGTGAATTTCGCTAACCCGTCGGGTACGACTTTCGGTCAGCCCGACTTTGGCCGCATCAATTCGGCCGAGGCCGCGCGCATCATTCAGTTTGGGCTTAAGTTGTACTACTGATGACCAGACGATCTTTTCTCTTTTCGGCTCTCGCCGCGCAAGCCGCGCCGAAGCCGCACGTCCTGCTGATCAACACCGACGATCAACGCTTCGACACGATCGCGGCGTTGGGAAATCCGGAGATCAGGACGCCAACACTCGATGCGCTGGTGCGGCGCGGCTTCGTGTTTTCGAATCTCTACTCACAGGGCGGCATGATTCCGGCGATGTGTCTGCCGAGCCGAACGATGTTGATGACCGGGCGTTCGGTCTTTCACATTCCGGCCCGCAATGATAAGCCTCCCGAAGGGCTGCCGCTTCTCGCCAAGGCGTTCGAAGCCGCGGGTTACCGGACCTTTCACCACGGCAAGCGGGGCAACACCTACTTGCCCGCGAGCGAAGTTTTTCAGACCAAGGTTTACTCGCAAGAGGGCAAGGACGCCCGCGCCGAGCAGAGCGAACGGCATTCCGATCAGGTCATTCAGTGGATTGAAGCCGCGGGCGCACAGCCGTTTTTCATCTACCTCGCGCCGCCGGTGCCGCACGATCCGCGATTGGCGCCGAAGCAGTTCGCGGCGATGTACGATCCGGCGAAGATCACTCTTCCGAAGAACTACATGCCCGAGCATCCGTTCGACAACGGTGAACTGAAGATCCGCGATGAGATGCTGGCGGCGTTTCCGCGCACACCCGAGGAGATGCGGCGGCATCTGGCCGATTACTACGCGACGATCACCTGTTTCGATCATCACCTCGGCCGCGTGTTTGAGGCGCTACGGAAGAAGGGTATCGAACAGAACACGATCATTTTGTTTACGTCGGATCAAGGGCTGGCCGTCGGCGGGCGGCACGGGTTGATGGGCAAACAGAATCTGTATGAGCACTTCAAATCGCCGCTGATTTTCGCGGGGCCCGGGATTCGCAAGGGGCGGTCGGCGGCGCTCGCGCACATGCACGATCTGTTCCCGACGCTGTGCGATCTGGCGGGCGTGCCTGTGCCCACGGGAGTCGAAGGGTTGTCGCTTGCGCCGGTGATTCGCGGGCGATCGGCGAAGGTGCGCGATTATGCGTTTGCCGTGTACAAGGATATTCAACGCATGGTGCGCGGCGAGCGATGGAAGTTGATCTGGTATCCGAAGGCTGCGCGGTTTCAGCTGTTCGATGTGATCGACGATCCGTGGGAGTTGCGCGATCGAAGCGAGTCGCATCCGAAGATTTTGCTGAAGATGAAGCGGGTGTTGGCGGAGCAGCAGCGGAAGTACGAAGACAACGCCGCGCCGATCGTCAGCGTTTGACGGCGCGCCAACCGGCGAAGGGTTTGGGCGTGGCGCAAGCCGGGCCGCCATCGCGCGCGGTGCCGATCACGCGGGTTTCGAGAATCGCGCCCGCGGCGATCAACTCCGGAGTGATGCCGGCGAGCGGGACTTTCAAGCGGCGCGACCATGGCGTGCCGAGCTGGCCCGCGGCTTGGCCGATGTCGATGTAGACGAACTTGCCGCCCGCTGGGCCTTGGACGTAGGGGCCGCGCAAAGTCTCTGAGAGGGCGAATTCGAAACGGAGATCGTTGCCGGCGCCGCGCTGGAGTTGCTCGGTTTGATAGTTTGAGCCGGAGCCTTTCTGTAAAGCATAGTCGACGCCAGCGGGCGGTTTTTCGAGGACGATGCGGAGGCGGAGTTCGGCGGGCACGTTTTTCATTATGAGGCTTGGTGCAAAAACGAAAACGGCCGCTGGTTGGCGGCCGTTTTTGTTTGGTTGTCCGGTTGGGTTTAGAAGAAGTACTTCAGACCGAACTGGATTGCGCGGGGATCCTGGACCTGTGCGCCGATCGCGCCGACACCGGCGGGTGCACCGATGTTGAATCCGGGAGGAGCCCAACTGACGTTGTTAAAGGCGTTGAACATTTCCATGCGGAAGTCGATGTAGTTCGATTCCGTAACATTGAAACGTTTGCCGATCGAGATATCGGACGAGAAGTAGCCGGGGCCACGCTCGGTGCCGATGGAGGAACTGCCAAAGGATCCGTCGGCCGGCTGGCCGTAGGCGCAGGTGCCGTTGTTGACGCCGCCGGCACAGAAGACCGCGCCGCGAGCGGCGGTATCGGTCGGAAGGCCGAACCAGTTGTCAACCGTGCGGAGCGACTTGTTCACTTCGAACGGGCGGTAGCGATTGGCGCGGACGTTGCCACGGACAGCCTGACCGGTACGGTCGTTGGCACGAACCGTAATTGGCAGGCCCGAGCGGGTCATGACCGTGTAGTTCGCGTTCCAGCCGCCCAGCACTAAGTCAGCCGCTTTGCTCATGCCGCTTCCGAACTTCTTGCCTTTGCCGACTGGGACGAACCAGGAGCCGGCGATCGTGAAGTTGTTGCGGACATCGAAGAACGACGGACCACGGTTGGAGCGGCGGTCGTAGGCGTTCTGCCAGTAGGCGCCTTCACTAGCGGTGAAGCCGGAGCCGTAATATCCAAGGTTGTCGGTCAGCGTCTTGCCGTGGGTGTAGGACGCCAGGAAATCGAAACCGGCGGCGAATTTTCGGCGAGCGACGACCTGCAACGAGTGGTAATCCATGGTGGCGGAAGACTCGGTTCGGGCGATGTTGCCGAGGTTGGGCAGACGATTGATCAGCGGCCGGCGAAGGTTCAGGTTCGTCCAGGAGGAGAACGGACCGACACCCGCGACCGGCTGATTGGCCTCGACGGGAGCGACCAGGTGAGTGCCCTTCTGACCAACGTAGCCAGCTTGAACCGAAGTCGAGTTGTCGAACTGATACTCGGTGGTGAAGTTGATCTGGCTGGTTGTTTGCGGACGGAGGTTCAAATCCCAGGCGCGGCCCTGGAGTTGCGGCGTGACGCCGGCCGACGCCGGGCGTTGCATGTCCAGGGTGATGTTCTGGGTCACGACGTCGGAGAAACCGGTGCGGATCGATCCCGGCGTGCGAGGATCGTAGGCGAAGTCGGTTTCGACAAAGAAAGGAGCGTTGAGAGGAAGGCGGAGGTTTGCGCCCGTGCCTTCCATGAAGCTCTGATAGGCGTAGCCGCCGCGAACGACGAGCTTGTTGTTGAATTGGTTCGGCGTCCAGGCAAAGCCGATTCGGGGCATGAACTGCCTCCTATACGGATTGTAGGTCGCGCGTCCGAGCGGACCGTCGGTACGAACAAGTGTGCCCGCGAACGTATCGACGTTGATCTGGCGGTTATCCTTCTCGTAGACCGGTTGCATATACTCCCAACGCATCCCGATGTTGAGCGTGAACTCACGGGAAACCTTGAAGTCGTCCTGGAAGAACAGCGCCGAGCGCCAGAAGCGATGGCCCCAGGGTGCGGCGACTGCGCCGCGGCCTTTGCTGTTGAGCGCGTCGATCATGAAATCGCCGAAGTCGAGAGTGGTGTAGGTGCCCGTGTAGCGGAACAACCCGAGCGCGCCGTTGTTGCCGGCGTAGTAGCGGTCCTGGTTGTACTTCATCAACTGTGTGCCCATTTTGAGAAGGTGTTTGCCCTTCTGCCAGGTGAGGTTGTCATAGATGATGTACTTGGTGTCGGTCGTGTTGGACAGAGTAGCCGCCGCACCGATTCCGGTGAGACCGCCGCCGATTCCGACAGCGCTGAGACCAGGAATAGGCTGGCCCCCAGGGATGCCGAATTTCTGATTGCCATCGGCGCCCAGTTGGCCGGACCAATCGAGCGTTACGTCGTTGATCTTAATTTGCGAGTACGAGAACCGAGCCTCGTTAACGATCGCGGGAGACAACGTGCGATTCCAGTTGGCGACCCACGATTGAGTCGGGCCTTCCTGGCCGCTCGTCATGTTGACGGGCAGAGCGGCCCGCGCGCCGACCGATTCATAACGGCCGATGGACCAGCGAGCCATCAACGCATCCTTATCGCTCGGACGATAGTCGACCTTCGCATCGGCCTGGTGATTGTTGAGCTTGCTGGCCGTCGAAGAAGCGTAATTGCCGCTTACGCCGAGCGGGCCGACGCCGGCTTGGTTGGGTAGTGGATAGAGCGACGGATTCGAGAAGAGGAAACGAGCGACCGGGTTGAAGCGGGCGCCAGGAATCTGCTTGTTCGGGAATGGCTGGCCGTTGGTCGGGTCGGTAATCTGCGGGTTCGGGAACTGGCTGAGATCGCCGTTGCGCCACGCTTGCGGGGCGACGCTGGCGGCAGCCGGGCCGTCGGCGCGTTGTGTGGTGCCTTCGTAGTCGATGAAGAAGAATAGCTTGTTCTTCTGAATCGGGCCGCCCAGCGTGCCACCGAAAATATTGCGCTTGAAACCGGTGCGGGTTGCCGTCGACACGTTGCGGTTGCGGAAGAAGCCGTTGGCATTCAGCTTGTTGTTCTGGAGGAACTCGAAAAGGTTCCCGTGGAACTGGTTGGTGCCGCTCTTGAGCGACATCATGACCGTTGCGCCGCCGGAGTTGCCGTAATCGGCCGCGGCGTTGCCGGTGAGTACCTTGACTTCTTCAAGGGCGTCCACGTTGGGCGAGTAGCCGACGCGGTTGTCGATGGAGTCGTTGACATCGACGCCGTCGAGCATGAAGTTATTGGTCTGCTCGCGGTTGCCATTGACGTAGGGACGAGCGCCGAAACGGCCGTTCATGCCGCTGGGGTTTGGCGAAACCGCGCCGGGGACAAGTAACGTTAGCGACACAAAGTTGCGGCCCTTGAGCGGGATCTCGGTCAGTTGCTTGGTGCCGAGCGATTCGCCCGTCTGCGTGGTCTCGGTCTGGAGAACCGGAGCGGCGGTGGTGACTTCGACGGTTTGCGACGTGTCGCCGATTTCGAGTTTGAAATCGACGCGGGCGACTTGGTTAACTTGGAGGGAGAACGGCCCGGCCGTCCCTTTCTTGAAGCCCTTCACCTCGGCGGCGAGGTTGTAGCTGCCGATGGGGAGGAACAGGAGGTTGTAGACGCCGGCTTCGTTGGACTGAGCGTTGTACGCGACGTTGGTGCCGGTGTTGGTTGCGGTAACTTTGGTGTTGGGGATGACCGCGCCCGAAGGATCGGCGAGCGTTCCGGTGAACGCGCCCGTGATAGTCTGCGCGGCCGCATACGGAGCGGCGAGCGCTATGATTAAGGTCAGACAGTGTAGTTTTTTCATGATCAGGTTAGACCTCTGCACCTATATCGTAACCATGACCCCCTACGCTTGGTCAAGTGCAAACCTCTGATTTTACTGGACTTGCAATTCCAGAATTGAAATTTGACGCTATGGAAATTTGTAACTCAATGGAAACATTGGCGTAAGCGGCTGGTTAGGGAATGTCAATATCGCCGTTTAGTATCGCAGCGCCGGGTCTAATCCCCCCGCCTTTCAGGCGGGCTGCTTTCAGCCACGGTACTGCAAAATGGAAAGATGGCCGAGTACCGACGGAGCGCGCATGGGGTTTTTGATTTG
>VFZW01000147.1 GCA_016871055.1 Acidobacteriota bacterium | reverse complement strand
GTTCAAATTGTTGCCGTGGTGCTGAAAACTGACCGACGGCGCGATCTCGTCGATCGGCCGCTTCACTTTATTCGCGCCGGTGCCGACACCCTTGCCGCTCGCGATCAGCAACCGCTTGCCATCGGCGGTCAAGCGCACGAGCGTCGGATACCAGCCGGTCGGAACGAAGCCTTCGACAACGCTCTTGCCGCGATTGGCAACGTCGACAACGGCGACCGTGTTGTTGTCCGCGTTGGCTACGAACAGCGTTCTGCCGTCCTTGGAAAGCGCCAGCGAATTCGGCGTGCTGCCCGCGGGCGCTTTCACGCCGAGCGCCATGTTGATCGTCTCGAGCCGCTGCTTCGTGTTGACGTCGATAGTAACGACGTTGTTCGTGTGGCCGCAGGAGACGAAGAGCAAACCGTCGGCGCGCAACGCGACATCGTTCGGATGCGCATCGGTAGAGAGCGTAGCGGTGATCGTCGGCTGATCGGGCTTGCCGACGTCGATGACGGAAACATCGGAGCTGCCGAGATTCGCGACGTACAAGGTCTTGCCGTCCTTGGAAAGCGCGGCGTTGATGGGATGATCGCCCGCCTTCACGCGTCCGAGTGCCCGGCCGCCGTGCGTTTCGAGAATATAGACGTGACCATCGGAGTGGTTGATGGCATAGAGAATCTTGCCGTCGGCGGAGAGGAGTATCGCCGACACGGCCGAATTCGACTTCGTCGCGCCGAACAGATTCAGCCCGCTGCGCGCCTCCTGCCAACCTTCTTTATCCCAGCGATCAAAGGTCAAAATATCGGCGCCGGCGTAGCCTGCGCCGCTCGACACGTAGAGCCGCTTTCCATTCGGCGACCACGACAGCCCGCTCCACGCCTGCTCGACGGGAAACGTTGCCACTTCTTTATCGGTGGCGAGATCGACGATGTGAATCTGATGCCGCGTGTAGCCTGTGTTAGTGAAGGCGAATAGCTTGCCATCCGGGCTGACTTCGCCGCTTAGAATCATGTCACCCGATGCGATGTGCCGCCCCGCGGGCGTGGTCTTCCATCCACTCACCAGCAGCGCGTTCGGGCCAACATGGCCGGGCACGTTGATCATCTGCCCGGTGACGCGATGCTTCATTTTGAACTGTTCGTAGGCGGTCCATGCGCCGAGTCCGCCGAGGGCGAGCAGCGAGCCGAGAAGTGCGCGTTTCATTCAAACTCCAATGGGAACGATTATTTGATAACCATACTCTCCGCAGCTTCCAACGTCAACGGTTTATCGCCCGATTTGAAGCCGTTTGTTTCAAGAATGTAGGCGGTCACCGTGGTGTAGACATCGGCCGGGAGCGAACCGGCGTTGCCCGGCGGCATCGTTTTCTTCGCGCGATCGTGGAGTTGTTTCACGGTGCGCGCGGTCCAGGTGTTCTTGAAATAGGTTCCGGCGAGAGGGGTGCCCATGTGGCCGTTGGTCATGTTCGCGCCGTGGCAGACGGCGCAGTTGGAGTTGTACGCGGTCTTGCCGGCGGCGGCTTGCGCGGCGGTGAAATGAGGCGCGATCGGATTGGCGACAGTGAGAATCGGCTCGGGAGCCATCGTCGACCGCGAAACGCTTGGCGTCGATTCGACCGGCGCGCCGGTTCCCTCCCCTTGGTAGGTGAACGCCAGGATCGCGCCCTTGTCCTGCATGACGCGCGTAACGCCGCCATCGGCCGATTCGGTCAGGCCGCTCGGATCGGTGGCGATGTAGATCGTCTTGCCATCGGGGCTGACGGCGGTGTCGCGATATCGGTTCTCCGATTGGAAGTAGCGCCAGAACTTGCCCGCCGCGGCCTTGCCGTCCTTGGTCAACGGCAGCACATAGAGCGACCCGCGTTTGAGCGTCGTCACCAGCAACACGCGGTCCCAACCGGGGATGCCTTTCGATTGATAGTGCTCGACGCCGGAGGCGCCGACGGTCGGCCAGCAGATGTAGTTGATCCCCTTGCAAGCGGGGTCTTCGAAGTTGAAGCCGGTCTCGACGGTGAACATTGTCGCCAGCGGATTGACCATCGCCGGTTTGAACTCCGATTCGTCGTGGCGGGGGACCGAGGGATGAATGGCGAGATCGCTGAACTTCAACTGCTCGCAGGGCGTCGAGGCATCGGCCCAGCGTGCATACTGAAACGCTTTGCCATCCCGCAGGCCGGCGACGTTGGGCCATCCGTAGTTGCCGCCTTTGACTAGGCGATTCACTTCGTCGTCGGTTTTCGGGCCGTGTTCGGACGAATAAAGTTGGCCGTCGGGCGCGAAGTCGAGACCCTGCGGATTGCGATGGCCGAGCGTGTAGACGTGGCTGACGACGCCGTTCAATTTCGGGTTGTCTTTCGGGACCGAGCCATCGAGATTGATGCGCAGCGACTTGCCGACATAGGAGGCGTACTCCTTCGCGGCGAGTTCTTTCGCGGTCGGCAATCGCTGCGGCTCGACGGGCAGGCAAAAATTGCCGAGTTGATTGTTGCCTTGATCGCCAAGCGTCAAATACAGCTTCTTGTCCGGGCCGAATTTGAGGCGCCCGCCGTTGTGGTCGTTGCCCGCGGGCAAACCGGTTAGGATGTCGGTTTTGTTCGACATCGTTCCGCTGGCCGGATCGTAGGTGAAGCGCACGACCTTGCCGTAGAGGAAGCGATAGACGCTGTTCGGGTCCTTGACCATCGGGTCCGGGCCTTTAGCCTGATCCTGATAGGTGTAAAACACGTAGACGTTGTTGCTGTTCGGTTCGAGCGCGAGACCGAGCAAGCCTTCTTGCCCGCCGGGTGCGCTCACTTCGTCGATCGTTACGGCGACTCGTTTCTCGCCGGTTTTCGGATCGATGCGGGTGACGCGCTTGGCCACGCGTTCGGTGGTCCAGAGCTGGCCGTCCGGTCCCCAGGTGATTTCCCATGGATCGGCGAGGCCGGAGACGACGACTGAGCGTTTGAATTGCTTGGTCCCACGGCGCACGGAGGCGGGAGAGTCCTGGGCGGCGGCGACGGAGGCAATGAATATCGTAGCGGCGACGAGTTTAAGCATGAACTATCTAGTCTACGAAACTCAGTCCGTGTTCCGCGCCGACTCCCACTGGCCCAGTTCCAAGCGGTATACGTCAACGAACCCCGGCTGTTGTTCAAGCTCCTTGACAATTACCATGGCCGGCTCCAACCGTGCTCCTGGCAGTACGTGTGCATCGTCTGGCCTTCCACACCGCTCGAAGAACTTGGCGACGCGGAACAAGCGCGAGCGCTGTCTTCGAAAAAACGCTCGGCGCCGATCACCCGAACGCGATCGCTTGCGCGAAAGCGCTCGATTGCGAATAGAATACTGGGCAGATGCGATTCCTCACGCTGGCCCTCTTTCTCATCCCGCTCGTTGCGCAGACCGCCGCCGAACTGAACTTCACCAAGGAAATCGGTGAACTGCGCGGACTGCATCAGCAGCTTCCAACCTGGCTCAACGCCGAAGCAGAGAAGTATCTGGCCAAGCGCCCGAAGCTCGACAATCTCGCGGCGGTGAAAGCCCGCGCCGCCGAGTTCCGCAAACAGCTTATTGCCAATATCGGCGGGCTTCCGGAGCGCACGCCGCTGAGCGCGAAGACCGTTGGCGTCATTGAACGCGAAAACTTCCGCATCGAGAAAATCATCTTCGAAAGCCAGCCGAAATTCTACGTCACCGCCAACTTGTACATCCCCAAACGGGGCCGCGGACCGTATCCAGCGATTCTCTTTCCGCTGGGTCATGAACCAGGCGCGAAGTCGCACGAGGCCTGGCAACTCGCGCTGGGAAGTTTCGCCACCAAGGGGTTCGTCGCCCTCGCCTGGGATCCCGCCGGGCAAGGCGAGCGCGTTCAGTTTTTCGATCCCGATCTGCGCGCCTCCCGCCTGACGCAATCGACGCGCGAACACAGCATGCTCGGCGTGCAGACGTTGATCACGGGCGAGAGTTTCGCGCGGTACACGATCTGGGACGGCATCCGCGCGCTCGACTATTTAGTCAGCCGCCCCGAGGTGGACGCGCAGCGGGTCGGCGTCACGGGCAACTCCGGCGGGGGCACGCACACGGCCTATCTGGCCGCGATCGACGATCGCTTGAAAGTGGCCGCGCCCAGTTGCTACATCACCAGTTGGAGCCGGCTGCTGGCGCAGCTCGGACCGCAGGACGCCGAACAGAATCTGCCGCCGTTTCTGAATCTTGGTTACGACTTCCCCGATTTTCTCTACGCTTTCGCGCCCAAGCCATATCTGGTGCTCTCGGCGATTCGCGACTTCTTCCCCATCGGCGGCGCGCGCGCGACATTCGCCGAGGCGAAGGGCGTTTACACAGCAATCGGTGCGGCGGAAAAGATGCAGATGTTCGAGGCCGACGACGGCCACGGCTACACGCTGCCGCGCCGTCTGGCGGCCTATGCGTGGTTTAGCAAATGGCTGAAGGGCGAGGAAGACGACGGCGTCGAACCGCAGTTCCCTCTCGCCACCGAAGCCGAATTGCAATGCACGCCGACCGGGCAGGTCTCGACGTCGTTGAACGGAGAGAGCGCCTTCTCTCTCAACCAGCAGCGCGCCCGTCAGGTGCGCGGCAAGGCGCGCGACGTCATCGAAGCCGCGCGCACGCTGAGCGGTTACAAGCCGATCTCGGGCGCGCCGCCCGTCACATCTTATGGCACGTCGCAAAAGAGCGGCTACACACTCGATAAATTCGTCTATCAAAGTGAACCGGGCATTTGGATTCCCGCCGTTCTCGCGGTTCCCTCGGGCAAAGCCGGTAAGCGGAAGACGGTCATCTACGTGGACAGCGCCGGCAAGTCGGCAGCTGCGGCAAGACTAAAAGACTGGATGGCCGAAGGGAAGATCGTCCTCGCCATCGACGCCCGCGGCTTCGGCGAATTGACGCCGGAACTCCGCGCTACGGAGCAGTGGTTCGGCGATTCGTCGAGCGTTCAAACGGCCCTGATGATCGGCCGGTCGATGGTCGGAATGCGCGCGCTGGACATTGTGCGAGGCGTCGAGTTACTGGCGCGCCGGAACGATGTAGACGTTGCGTCCATTCAAGGCATCGGCGTCGGGCGCGCCAGCGTTCCGCTGTTGTACGCGGCGGCGTTCGATTCGCGCATCCACTCGCTGCAACTCGACGGGATGCTGAGTTCATATATGTCGATCGTCGATTCGCGCTTGCACCGGCAAGTGTTTGAACACGTCGTGCCCGGCGTGATTCGCCACTACGATCTGGCGGATCTCATTAACGCGATTGCGCCGCGAACGGTGGACGTTCGCGGCGCGGTGGATGCCATGGGCGCGGTGACAACTACTCGTTGACGACGTCGACCTTCTTGCGCGGGTTCGGAATGCTGACTTTCACTTCGTAGACGTTCGGGTAGCGGTTTTCGCCTTCGTTAAAGATTCCCTGTTTCGGGTTGTCGCCGACGTTGATCGAAATTTTCAGAATGTATTCGCCCTCGGGCGCACCGGTGATGTCAACCCACTGGCCGGCGAGTTGCTTGTAGTACCAATCGCCCCAACCCTGCGTGATGCCCTGATTGTTGCAGGTGTAGCCGCTGCTGCGGTTTTCGTCGTAGCGTAGATCGTCCTGGAAACAGAATCCGGCCTTGGTGCCTTTCGCCGCCAACTTGCCATCAAGCGTGTACAGTTCATACGTCGAAAAGTCGCGGATGTGATAATGCGCGTGGCACTCGGCGTAGTAGAACCACTTGGCGTACGGGTTGCTCGAATCGGCGCGATCGCCGACGACGAGATCTCCGCCGCCGCGGTTCATGATCACGACATCGAAGCGCAACAAACGGCGCACGCCCGGCGCGGCCACGGCGTATTCCTTGATCTCGCACGAATCCGGTTCGAACTTGCGGTCGACGATTTCGAGCTGCTGCATCAGCCGTTCCATGTCGACGGCGAGATCCGGCTTGCCTCCATTGGAGTAAAGCGGCATGTCCCGGACGAAGGAGTTGCGGTGTGCGAAAAGGGCGCCGGCAAGAGTGAGAGCGAGGAGTGTTTTTTTCATGTTCGATATTCCTTGCAATCTCTTGCGCAATGCCGCGCGAAAAGTTCTCATGGAAAATTACGCCGCGCCAAAGCGAAATGGCGAACCCGAAGGTCCGCCGTTTGTGAAATCTCTTTGGCAGTGCGCCGCGGTTAGCGGTTCGCTTTCTTGCCGGCCTTGACGTTGGTCTTGATGGTCATTGTCGTTGTCCTTTCGTTTTGTTTAGCGGTCTCGGCCGCCTTCACAAACTCTTGCGCATCCACTTCGGAAAAATTCTCATCGCAGCGAAAATTCTGTGTTGTACCCTGTCTCCATGAACCGCCGATCGCTATTCCAAGTCGCCGCCGCGCCTCTTGTCGCCGCGCAAACGAACACCGCGCGCACGCTAGTGTACGAAGGCCGCTTCGTGCCACCGAACGCCGAATGCAAAGTCGCCTTCGGCAGCGATCAACACTACTGGCCGGGCCACCGCGAGAATTGGGGCGGCGGAACACAGATTACGTCGAGCAGCGATCGCCGCATGCCCGACCTCGCCGAAGTCCTCAACGCCGAGCGGCCGCAGCTTTCAATCCACGGCGGCGACGTCATATCGGCCGCAGGCTCGTTCTTCCCGCCGCCGGACGAATACGCGCGCCAACTCGCGTTCGCGAGCAATTTCTACAAGCGTCTCAACCATCCCTACGTGCCGATGCTCGGCAATCTCGAGACGCTCGAAGGCCTCTACGAAAACGAATCGCAACTTGCCGCCTGGCGCAAGCACTTCGGCGCGCCGCATCGTTATCACGATGTGAACGGGTGGCGTTTTGTCGCGCTCAACTGCCTGCTGCCGAATCCCAACGGACGCCACGGCAAAGGCGACGGCTACGGCAACGCCTATGGTCTCGATCCCGCGCAGGCCGATTGGCTGCGGCAGGTTTTGAAAGGCGCGGCGAAGGCCATCGTCTGTACGCACGTGCCGCCGTCGGGGTGGGTCGGCGCCGCCGAATTCGAGCGCATCATCAACGACGCCGGCTGCGTGAAAGCCGTGCTCTGCGGCCACGTGCATCGCAACATCACGACGAAACTCGGCGACCTTCCCGTGCTCGTCCGCGTGGCGAATGTGACCACGCCATTCGGCTACACGATGGTGCACGGCTACGCCGACGGCCGCGTCGTTCTCGTGCAGAAGTCGCAGCATTTTCCTCTCGAGGACTTTCTCTCGGCGGGCTTTCACGCCAAGTCGCCGCTCGGAACGGAGGCCGATCGCTACATGACGCTGGGTGGTGCGTCCGAGCAGCTGCCGCTCACCGGCCTCAAGGTCATCGGCGATAGCGCAAAGGCAGTTATCCAGGACGGCCATCTCAAACTTGAAGCGCCCAGCAGACGCTGCACGGTCTTGATCGATCACAAACCGCTCAAGCGCGCTCGGCTTTCGCTGACCATGGTGAAGGCGGGCGCCGATCGCATTGGCGGCATGGCGGGTGACATCGAAGCGACTCTCACCGCGAAGTATTCTACCGACGGCAAGGTCTACCTCGCACGCGGGAAGGAAGTGCTGGCGCGGTCGTGGTTCAACATTGGCGATCACATCGCCTATCGCTTGACGCTCGAAACGGACGGCAAACGGGTGCGCGCTTCGTGGAAGAACATGCTCGATCTCGAAGCGCCGGCCGTGAACGAAAGTCAGTTCGGATTCTTCGTCGATCGCGGCACGGCGTTTGTGACCGACCTGACGCTCGAATCGTTACGCTAACAACACAAAAGGCGAACCCGAAGGCTCGCCGTTTGCGAAAACTTGATTGGCAGCACCGCGACTAGCGGTTCGCTTTCTTGCCGGCCTTGACGTTGGTCTTGATGGTCATTGTCGTTTTCCTTTCTTCGGGTTTAGCGGTCTTGGCCGCCTTCACTACCTCTTGCGCGTGCGCCACGAAAAAGTTCTCACGCCACGATAAGTTTTTTACGGGTGCGCCACAACCAGCAACGTCTTCGCCCGCCGCTGCGCGCACCCCATCGCCTGCCGCAAGTTCTCCGGATCGAGCGCCGCGAAACTCTCGTCAAGCATCGCAATCTCGGACCGCTGCAACAACGCCCGCGCCATAAACAACCGGCTGCGCTCGCCCTGCGACAACTGCCAGCCCGTCTCGCCGATCATCTGTTCCATCCCGCCCGGCATTCGCTCCAACAACGGCCCCAGTCCCAACTCTTCGCACACCGCGCGCGCTTCGCGCAGGTCGTCTTCGTCCGGCGGCCAGGCGCGTCCCATCAGAAGATTAAACGCGAACGTCCCCGTCAATACGTGGTTCTCGTGATACTGCGGCGCCGACGACACAACGCGCCGCCACGCCCATCGTCGCGCGGTCGAGCCCACCTGCCAGCAACAGCCCGGCCGACGGCTCGCGCAATCCCGCGATCAACGACGTCAGCGTCGACTTCCCTCCCCCCGACGCTCCTTCCAACAAGATCCAATCGCCGCGCCGCACCGATAGCGAAACGCCATCGAGTATCGGCTTCGGTCTCGTGTCATACCGTACAAAGAGCTCGCGTGCATCGATCAATGCGTCACTTGGCGAAGCGGACGTCAACGCACCGGGCCGCTCCCTGCGCGCTGCCGCATCGAACAACGGCCGCACTTCATTCCACGCAATCGCGGCACCCGCCAACGACGCCGCTCCCGTCACCGCCGACCGCATCGCGCGGTAGCCCAGCATCAATCCGCCGATCGCAACCGCCAATGGCGCCGGGTCCGATTGCGTGCCGAAAAACGCCGGCGTCAACGCCGCCGCGCCCAACAGCAACCACGCCCGCGGCAACAGCCCGGTAAGCCGCGCGCTCTCCGATTCCAACTGGCGCGAGGCCGCATAGTAGGACTCCATCGCCTGATCCTCGCCGTTGTGCCAATCGTCCTCGGGCTGCTGCGCCAATCGCGTCCGGTGGCCCGTCATGCGCTCGACCAAATCGTGCGTCATCGCCAACCGTTGCGACGTCCAACGTTTGCGCTTCACATACAGACGCCGCGCCAACCAGGCCACCGCGCCCAGAAACACGGCGAACAACAGCGCGTGCGCCGTACCGCCGGCGCCCTGCGATAGAACGTAAAGAGCAAAGGCCGCTTCGATCACCGCCAGAGCCGACGTCAATCCGCCTGACAGCGCCAACTGCTCAACCGTCTCGGCCTCGAACGTGCGCGCCAGCAATCGCCCCGCGCCTTCGCCGCGAATCTCGGAAGCGTCCAGCCGAAGCGCGCCCGCCAGCAACCGCTGCCGCAGCAGTCCGCCGCATCCGATCGCCAGCACGTTTTGCGACCACGTCGTCAACAATCGGAACGGCACCATCGTCGCCAACAACAATATCCACGCCAGCATCCAGCCCTTGTCGACGCGGCCGTCCAACGCGCCGCGCCCCACCACAAGCCACGCCAGCATCAACAACGCGTACTCGGCCGAGTGCGCCAGAAACAGAGCTTTCGCGTATGTCAGCAACCCCGACTCCCCAAGCTGCCGCGTGATCGACGCTCCCGGCGCCGTGCGTAATTGCCATATCGCGCAGATCGCAGTCGTGCGCGTGCGCTCGCGCAACAGCGTGCGCCGCGCCTTGGGAGAAATGATTCCGCAGCTCTGCAAAAGGCCGTCGATCTCGCTGGCAAACGGCGCCTCCGCCGGCTTGCGCAACGCGTCTTCGATCGCGCTCCACGGCGCACGCATCGTCGACTGATCTTCTCGCAACAGCACGGCCTTCGATCCCTTCGAGGCAACTACCGCGAGATACCCGTCGCGATGCCGCACCACCATCGGCGCTTCACGGCGAATCCGCTCGCCCACTTCGTGGCCATACAGGGTCGACGCCTCGGCTTCAATTCCCAGGTGCGCGCACGCGGTGTCGATCGCTTCGTTGTTGACGGTGGGCAAGGAAACGCCAGTCGTCTCCAACCCGGCCGCCTTCGCAAGGCTTTCCAGCAACAGTCCCAGCCGCGTCGCCGGCCACATCGCATCAGAGAGCCGCATCGCCGCTCCTCTCCGTCAGCCGGCCGTTGTCCATACGCAGCCGTCGCCACTTCGGGTCGGTCCACAGCGACGCCTTCAAATCCCGCTCGGCCTCCAGCAAGCGCCGATAAATCGAATCCTCGCGCGCAGCCAGTTCGGAAGGCGATCCGTCTTCCGCCACGCGTCCGGCATCGATCACCAGCACCCGTCCGAAATTCGCGGTCTCGCCGATGTCGTGCGTAATCGCCAGTAGCGTCGCATCGTGCCAACGCCGCCGCGCCGCCGAGACGACAGCGTGACGCCGCGCGCCGTCCAACCCGCGCGCCGGCTCATCCAGAATCGCAAGCCGCGCGCTCGACCGCCCCAGCCCGCGCCCCATGCGCACGCGCTGTCCTTCGCCACCCGAGACCAACGCCCCGCCCTCGCCCAACACGGTCTGAAATCCGTCGGGCAACTTTTCCAGCAGCGGCCCCAGGTTCGCGTCTTCGACCACGCCATCCATCGCCGCGCCCGCGCCGCCATAACGCAAGTTATCGAGCAGCGTGCGATTCCACAATTGCACCTGCGGATCCACCCACGCCGTCTCGGTCCGCACACGCCGCAGCGCAGCCGCGTCAAGCGGTTCGCCATCCACCAGTACCGCGCCGCCGGTGGCGCGATGCCATCCCAACAGCACACCGGCCAGACTCGACTTCCCCGCCCCCGACGCGCCCACAATCGCCACATGCTCGCCGGCCGCGATCGACAACGTAACGTCGTCGAGAATCACGTGCCCGCCCGCGCGCACCGTGACATTTTCAAGCGTGATCGCCATACCCGCCGTTCGCGATACGGCTTCGGCGGCCTCGGCGACAGGCTCTTCCGGAGCGCCCAACGGTTCCAGCAATCGCAGCGTTGTGTTGCGCTGCGCCGGATACTGCCACGCCGCCGCCGCCAACTCCTGCCCCAACGACGGCAACTGCAACACCCAGTAGACCAACAGCAGCAGGCCGCCGGTTCCGCTCCCGGCTGCAATCGATTCCACACGATCCACGCCGCGATGCCGAACGCCGCCGTCAGTTGCATGCCTTCCACCGCAACGACCAGCCGCGCCAGCGCAAACCCGGCATTCGCCCACGATTCCAACAGCGCCGCCTGCGCACGCCGCAACGCACCCTCGGCGCCATGCACGCGGATCGCGGTCAGTCCCATCAGCGCGTCGAGATAAAACTGCGTCAGCGCACCGCCGTGACTCTTCAATCGCAGATCGCGCTCGGCCAGCGACGACTGCGCTGCCAGCGGAATCCCCGCGCACGCCGCCGCCAGCAACAGCGCAGCCATCGCATCTTCTGGATACAGCCAAACGATTCCAGCCGTCGTCGTCGCAATGTCGAACGCCGCATGCAGAAATGACGACGCGACCACCGGCGCCGTGCGCAGCACTTGCACCTGATGGCTCCGCTGCGCCATGTCCGAGATCGGGCGGCTCTGGAAGTAGCGGTCGTTCAAACGCGGCAGTTTTAAGAGGAAGCGCAAGCGAAACGCGGCTTCAATCCGCCGCCCCAAGCCGAGCACCGCTCGCGACACCGAAAACTCGAGCGCCAGCAGTATCGCCGAGAGCGCCAGCAGCGCGCCGATCGCCGCCATTCTCTGACCGGCCACGGTCAGTTCGCGGCCGATGTCGAACAGCCCGCGAAACAGCAGCGCTTCGATCAAAACGCCCGCCGATGCGGCTGCCAGCGCGATCGTCACGGCCATCGGAGTGAAGACGACCCCGGCGAAGATCTGGCGCAGAAACGACAGGATCGGCCGCTGCGGCTTTTCGTCCAGCGCCGCCACTAATTCCGTCGACGACGCCGAACGCTCTTTCACGCCGCGCACCGCGATCAACACCGCGCCGCGCATTTCCATCATTTCCGGATCGGGCAGCTTCGCCGCCGACCAGTATGCATCGGGAATGTTCTGATCGCCCGCCGCCAGTTTTTGAAGCAGTTTCGGCGCGGAACCGGCATCCAGGCCACCCGCCGCGCGCAGCGAAGCCACCATCCGCGTGGCCGCGTCCAGCCGTGACAGCGATTCGTAATCGTCCGCGGCGGGGGGATCGCTCACGCCGCACGCCCTCATCCTCGCCCGCAGCGGCTTTAAAAATCCGTCGCCGCGCGCCCACTCCAGCCAGGCCTCGCGCGGTACCGCTTGCGCGTGACGATACACCTCGTCGAGGAGCGCCGAAGCCCGCATCCAGCGCCGCCCCACCGCCGGATCCATCACTTGCAACCAGTCTCCGTGCCGGCGCCAGACAACGACGAAATGGGTCAGCCCACCCGGCTGCCGGACAACCAGAAGCGCCGGCAGCACCGGCTCCTCGCGCGAAAGCAGATGATCCACCGGGACCATGATCTGCTCGGCCTGAAGGCCTAAGTCCTGCGCCGCCACTTCCAATGCATCGATCGACGTACCATCGACGCTCGTCTGGCAAGACTCGCGCAAGCGGCCGTAACTGGCGCGAATCCCGTGTCCTTCCAACAGCGCCTTCAGCGCCGCCGGACCGCAGTCCATCGCCGAAGTCTGTATGACTTCCGGAACGAAATACCGCCGCCTCATCGCACCGCGGCTTTCGATTGCGGCTGCCCGAGCACCCGGCCCGCCGATCGCAGCGCCAACGCCGCCGGCGTAACCCGCTCGACTTCAATCTCAAGAGATCCAGGCAGCCCGTGCCGCAGCGGAATCCGCGGCGCGTGACTGCCATCGACCGACAACTCGATGCGCACGCCGCCATCGCGGACCTCCCCGGCCACGCGCGTCACGACAGCTTCCAGCGCGCCGTACTGCATCCACGGATAACCTTCCATCCGCATGCGCGCCGGCTGCCCCACTTGAATCCGGCCCATCGCCGCCGCCGGATAGTTCGCCACAATCTGTATCTGCGACTCGGGGATGATCGCAGCGATCTTTTCGGTACCAATCACCGAACCCGGCCGCAGGATCACCGCTTCGCCAATGCGCCCGTCGATCGGCGCGCGCACCGCGTACCGGCTCGCTTCGTCGCGCAGCGTCGCGATCTCGGCCACGTGCTTCTCCGATTCCCCTTGCAACCGCGCGATCTCGGTTTCGAGCTTTCGCATACGCGTTTCTCGTTCCTGATCCTTCGCCCTCTGCTCCCGGTCGATACGCGTGATCACGATCGTCTCGCGGTCGGCCACGGCCTGCGAGCGCTCGTGGGCCGTCAACGCCTGTTGATACTCCCGTTCGGAGATCAGGCCGCTGGTTCGAAGTTGCCGGATCCGGTCGGCTTCCATCGACGCCGCTTTCGCCGCCGCCACCGCGTCGCGCTGATTGGCGCGCGCGCCGTCGGCCGCCGTTACAGTCACCCGCTGTTCTTCGCTGCGCGCCGCCGACTCGGCCGTCGCCTGGCTTCGCAACCCGACAATCTCTTTTTCTGTCGCGCCAATCGCGGCGCGCTTTTCATCCACGGCGAGCGTCAACCGGCGGTCGTCGAGTTGCACCAGGACATCCCCAGCCTTCACAGCGCGGCCGACCGTCAATTTCGATTCCAGCACCCGGCCCGCGACCTGCGACTGAATCGCCGACGTCGCCAATGACGCCTCCAGCCGCGCATTCGCCGTCGTTTCATACACCGCCACCGAAGCCAGCGATCCCCACGCCACCCATCCGCCGACCAGCGCGGCGGCCATCAGCGCGGCAATGGACACACCCCGGCCACGGTCGGATTTTAACGCGTGAAGGGTGCGGCTCAAGGCGGTCGCCATCGTAGCTCATTCTCCCATGCGCGAAACGCGGCGAAAACACTCACCCGCCGAAAAGGAATTGCAACTCGTCGAGTTTCTGGCTAAC
Source organism: Acidobacteriota bacterium (assembly GCA_016871055.1). Taxonomy (GTDB): domain Bacteria; phylum Acidobacteriota; class Terriglobia; order Bryobacterales; family Bryobacteraceae. Next base: position 655 of record VFZW01000147.1, on the reverse strand, counting down.
TTCTCTCGGAATCGATTCCGCAACACGTGTGCCGTTTCGCCGAGGCCCTACAACACGTCGATCCGCCCTGGCTGAAGAATCGGTTCATGGGTTTCAAGGCCGACATCGAGGAAAGCAGTTCGAAGCGAATCTTCGCCCCGCGATCAACCGGTTCCATGTCCGCCAGCACGTCGTCTGCGAGCCTAACCGTCACTCGGTTGATGCCATAACCGCATAGTCAGCGGTCTGACCAGGTTCCAAATCGACACTCCAACTGCGATGCAAATCGTAGTCGTCTTCCCGCAATTATTCGGGCCGATCAAAACCGACGGATGTTCGAGTTCAATGCGCCGTCGATCCCCGAAGCGCTTGAAGTTCTCGATCTCAACGTAGTGGAGAAGTCGCACGGAAGACCGCCCGGCCATCCGAGCACGAACCATTCTAAATCACTTTCCGCACAATTCCACCGCATGACAACTTTCCCGCCCTGCTTGCGCCAGTCAGGGAGAGGAGAAAAAACATGGCATACGAAATGAAAGGCCCAGGAGTATTCGGAGCGAAGGTCTAGCCAAAAATTTTTGAAATTTGATTTCCATCGGCCGCTGAAGGATGATCGGTTTGCAAGGACTGGTCAACCGGAGGCAACCGATGGAAACATTCACAAAGCTGTTTGGCA